>PAQG01000046.1 GCA_002709645.1 Acidimicrobiaceae bacterium | reverse complement strand
TCTTCATGAAGAAGAAATTAAGAGACTTTTTTCAGATTTCTTGCAACGTAAATCCGGCATAGTAGGGCATGGGCTAAAGAAAATTGTTCGAAGTCTCCTCTGGGAGAATTATTCTCCACCAAATATTTACATGGATACTCAGATAGCTGTATATCTTTTGAATCCTGCTGAAGCCTCCTATGCCTTACCGAGCCTCGTTACTCAATATGGTGAAAGAAATTTCACAATAGGTGAGAAGACTGAAGAAGGCCAGTTGGATCTTGATGGTGGACCACAAATAGCTCAAATGGAAGCAGCCCAAGAAGCTTTATGCGCGAGTGTGCTCGTAGAGCCGTTGCAAAGAGCGATTGAAGAACAGAATTTAATGGACCTTAACAATGAAATAGAAATTCCGTTAATTATTGTCTTAGCAGAAATGGAATATCTCGGAATCAAAGTTGACCTTGCGCGATTGACCGGGCTCCGTGACGAACTCAAAAATGAAGTTGAAGAAATCCGGAAAATTATTCATGAACTTGCAGGAGAGGAGTTCAACATAAATTCACCTAAACAACTTCAAGTTGTTTTATTTGAGAATTTAGGTTTAAAACCGGGGAAAAAAACAAAGACCGGATACAGCACAAACGCGCAAACCCTTGAGAAAATGAAAGATGATCACCCAGTGATAAATCATTTGCTGAAGTATAGGGAAGTAGAAAAACTCAGATCTACATATGGGGAGGGGCTGCTTGCTGTAGTTGGTGAAGGGGAAAGGATACGAGCTACTTTTCATCAAACCGTAACTCGAACAGGAAGGCTTAGTTCCGATGCTCCGAATTTGCATAACATACCCGTACGAACTGACAAGGGAAAGGTTTTCCGAGAAGCATTTATAGCAAAGGAAGATTGGGCGCTTCTCGTCGCAGATTATAACCAAATTGAACTTCGCTGTATCGCTCATTTATCAGGTGATTCAGGACTGATTCAAGCGTTTGAAGCCGGCGAAGATATCCACACCTCTACTGCAGCACAGGTTTTCGGAGTTAGCCCTTCAGCGGTTTCTAAGGCGCAAAGAGAGCGGGCAAAAATGGTGAGTTATGGCCTTATCTACGGAATGGAAGCTTGGGGTCTCGCACAGAGATTAGGCATTGGTAATAAAGAAGCCGCAAGTATCCTTAATTCGTATTTTGGCGCTTTCCCATCAGTGAAAGACTACATGGAATCAACAGTACAAATAGCGAAAGAACGGGGCTACACAGAGACACTCTTTGGGAGAAGACGTCGAATCCCAGAGCTTTCATCCCCAAATGCGATGACACGATCACTCGGGGAAAGACAAGCTATGAATGCTGGAATTCAAGGATTAGCAGCAGATATTTTTAAAATTGCGCTTGTCAACCTTAACCACAAACTCAAAGAAAAGAAGATGGCTAGTCGCATAGTCCTACAAGTCCATGATGAAGTAATCCTAGAGTGCCCCAAAGAAGAAATTTCTGAAGCAGAGGAAGTAACAATTGAGATTATGGGTTCCGCATTCGCTATGAGTGTTCCTTTAGCAGTAAATATAAGTTCGGGAATAACTTGGTCCGAAGCCAAATAGATTCCTCAGTATTCAATGCCTAACATGGCATCATGGGTGACCACTGGTTCGAAGAAGCCGCAAGCCATATGGGCGAAGCGTATCTACGTTATTCATTCACAAAAGGAACTGAACAAGAAATTGAATTCTTAATAAATCAATTAGAACTAAAACCAGGCATGAAAGTCCTTGACGTAGGTTGTGGGCCAGGTAGACACGCTCATTTATTAGCAAAAGCAGGGATTGAAGTATTGGGAATAGATATAAGCGAAAAATTTATTAGTATTGCTTCCCGAAAAGATATCTCAGGATCAAGATTCTTAAGGCTTGATGCTCGAGAAATGCAATTTGATAAAGATTTTGATGCGGTCATATCGTTATGTCAAGGGGCATTCGGTCTCGCCGGCAAACCACAAATCCCAGTTGGATTAAATGACCCAGATGGGGAAATCCTGAAGAGAATGAGTGCTTCGTTAGTCTCTGGCGGCAAAATAGCACTATCTGCTTTCTCAGCATATTTCCAAATGCATTACATGGAAAAAGAAGACACGTTCTATGCTGATCATGGAGTAAATCATGAAGTGGCATCTTTAAAGAACACTGACGGCAAAGAAATAAAAAAAGACTTGTGGACTAGTTGCTTCACCCCAAGGGAATTGAGGCTTCTCGCAGCAAACGCAGGGTTAGTAGTAGAACATATTTGGTCTGTGAGCCCAGGGAAATATGAACGGTTACCCGCGACCTACACAAAACCTGAATTTTTAGTAATAGCTAAGCGATAAAAATTAGATATATGCCCTGAATGAGTTGGCACTTCCAGAGCGACTGATACCCTGAATAGTCGTTATCTTTGTTGAACTGATTTACGTCAGGAAAGATAACGTGTCCTATCGTCTATTAGAAAAAATTACATGTCCACTACAAAAACTGAAAAAGAAGAAATCATTGAAGGCTACACACCAAGAGAAATAGCGGTAAACGATCTGGGAGATAAATCACTTGACGATGCCTTTTCGGAGTCAATGGTTCAGGTTGAAGATGGGCAATTGGTTTCAGGAACTGTAGTAAAAGTTGACCGTGAGGAAGCCCTGCTTGATATCGGATTCAAATCTGAAGGCGTTATCCCTAGAAGAGAACTCTCAATACGCAATGATGTGTCTGTTGATGAACTCGTAAGCTTGGGTGATCAAATCGAAGCTTTAGTTATCCAAAAAGAAGACAAAGAAGGGCGTTTGATCCTCTCGAAAAAACGAGCCCAATATGAAAAAGCTTGGGGAGACATCCAAGAAGTCAAGGACAAAGATGGCATGGTTAAAGGTTTGGTCATTGAAGTCGTCAAGGGAGGATTAATAGTAGACATAGGTCTTCGAGGTTTCCTTCCCGCATCGTTAGTAGAACTTCGTCGGGTAAGAGACCTTCAACCTTACATGGGAATGGAAATAGAAGCGAAGATCATAGAGCTCGATAAGAATAGAAATAATGTTGTTCTTTCCAGAAGATCTTGGTTAGAAGAAACACAAAAAGAACAAAGAGAAGAATTTTTAGATCTTCTAAAACCTGGTGAACGCCGAAAGGGAATTATTTCTTCAGTCGTTAACTTCGGAGCTTTCGTTGATCTAGGTGGAATGGATGGGCTCATTCACGTTTCAGAACTTTCATGGAAGCATGTCAGTCACCCCTCAGATGTCGTAACTATCGGAGATGAAGTTGACATCGAAGTCCTAGAAGTAGACCTTGACCGTGAAAGGATAAGCCTCTCGCTAAAGGCTACTCAACAGGACCCTTGGCAAGAGTTTGCGGATTCCCATCGTGTTGGTGAACTCGTCTATGGTCGAGTTACCAAGCTCGTACCCTTCGGCAGTTTTGTTCAAGTGGGAGATAATATTGAAGGCTTAGTTCATATTTCGGAAATGTCAGAGCACCATGTTGACTTGCCGGAGCAAGTTGTTACGCCCGGAGAAGAGCTTTGGGTAAAAATAATTGATGTTGACTTAGAGAAACGTAGAATTAGCCTCTCGGTGAAACAAGCCGCAGAAGGTGGCGTCGTTGCAGAAGAATATCAAGAACACTTTGGTGAGCAGAACTATGACACAGAAGGAAATTACATAGGTCCGGCAGTTGAGCTTGACCCTGAAGCCGCTGCAGAACTTGAAGAAGCTTGGTCAGCCTACGAGATAAGTGAACAGGAACGGTTAACTGCGCAAACTGAAGGCCAACTCGACTCCGAGTAGACTACGCCAATGGCAGAATTCGCAATTACAGGTGGAATCGGCTCAGGTAAAACAACCGTCGCTAAATTACTAGTTACCAAGGGAGCTACGTTAGTTGATGCCGACCAAATTGTGCATGGCTTACAGCAATCTGGTGGTAAAGTTTTTAATTCAATTGTTGAACGTTTCGGTTCTGGAATCGTTAAAGATAACGGAGAATTAGATCGTCAAAAAATCGCAGATATCGTTTTTAACGACCCAAAAGAACTCAAAGAGCTAAACAAAATAGTGCACCCAGCTGTCGGAGAGGAAATGGCTGCTCTCAGAGAGAAATATGCTTCTGAGGATTTGATCGTGTTGATAGACATTCCTCTGCTAGTTACTCCCGAAGGGAACCTAGCTAGGGAAGAATATAAGTCTTTCCAAGGGAAAATAGTCGTTGATTGCAGAATAGAAACAGCCGTATCACGACTTGTTACACATCGCGGGTTTAATGAAAATGATGCTTGGGCGCGGATTGAAAAACAGTCCACGCGAGAACAGCGACTTCATCACGCTGATTACGTTATAGATAACAATGGGCCAGAAGAAAAACTGAGCGAACAAGTGGAAACATGTTGGACGTGGATGCAGTCATTGG
Source organism: Acidimicrobiaceae bacterium (assembly GCA_002709645.1). Lineage (GTDB taxonomy): Bacteria > Actinomycetota > Acidimicrobiia > Acidimicrobiales > UBA8592 > UBA8592. The sequence continues at coordinate 13,974 of PAQG01000046.1, read as the reverse complement.
CTAAGGGGATCTCTGATAACTAGAATCTGCTAATGGTTACACGCTCAGACGCTATTCCATTCAAAGTAGTCTCAGATTTTCAACCTGCTGGAGATCAACCTGCAGCAATTGAGAAACTTTCCAACGGCATTCAGAATGGAGCAGAATTCCAGACACTACTCGGAGTAACCGGATCCGGGAAAAGCGCCACTATCGCTTGGACAATTGAAAAAGTTCAACGCCCAACGCTAGTAATGGCTCCAAATAAATCCCTCGCAGCACAACTTGCCAATGAACTAAGAGAGTTCTTCCCCAACAATCGTGTCGAATATTTCGTCAGTTACTACGACTACTACCAACCCGAAGCCTATATCCCATCAAGTGATACGTATATAGAGAAAGATTCATCCGTTAATGATGAGATTGATAGGCTACGCCATGCATCCACAGCTGCGTTACTGACTCGACGAGACACAATAATCGTAGCTTCCGTATCATGCATCTATGGTCTCGGGTCTCCAGAGGAATATCTAACTCAGTTATTAGTTCTTCGAGTCGGAGAAGAACGAGACCAGCGAGAAATCCTCCGCACGCTTGTCGGGATGCAGTACGACAGGAACGACGTAAATCTGATCCGGGGCAATTTTCGAGTCCGAGGAGGAAGCTTAGAAATACACCCCGCATATGAGGAAAATATCTACAGAATAGAATTCTTCGGTGATGAAATTGAAAAGATTACAGCCATGGATCCGATCACGGGTGAAGTTATTCAAGATTTTCCAGAAATAGTTATATTCCCTGCAACACACTACGCCGCAAGTGATGAGCGGATCCAGAAAGCAATGGAAGGCATTCAAAGTGAGTTGCAAGTTCAATTAAAGGAGTTTGAAGCAGGAAATAAACTCCTTGAAGCCCAAAGACTTCGCATGAGAACAGAGCATGATCTAGAGATGATGGAAGAAGTTGGATTTTGCACAGGGATTGAGAACTATTCCATGCATATTGATGGACGCAATTATGGTGACCCTCCATTTACACTTCTTGACTACTTTCCAGATGATTTCCTCTGTGTGATAGACGAATCGCACGTGGCAGTTCCTCAATTACATGGACAATATGCTGGCGACAAAAGCAGGAAAGCAACTCTAATTGAACACGGATTCAGGCTTCCATCAGCTGCAGATAATCGACCTCTGAGGTTTGAAGAAATAATGGAAAGACTTAATCAAGTAGTTTTCTTATCTGCAACTCCAAGCCAACATGAATTAGAGGTTTCCAACCAAATAGTTGAGCAAATTATCAGACCGACCGGACTAGTAGACCCTGAAGTAATCGTGAAACCCACTACGGGGCAAATTGATGACCTAATTGGTTTAATAAAGAACCGTACAGAAGCAGAGGAGCGCGTACTCGTTACCACTCTTACTAAGAAAATGTCTGAGGACTTAAGCGACTATCTGCTTGAACTCGGGATCAGAGTTAGGTATCTGCATAGCGATATCGACACAATCGAGCGGATTGAAATTCTCCGCGATTTGAGACTTGGCGAATTTGACGTTTTGATCGGAATTAACCTACTTCGTGAAGGGCTTGACCTTCCAGAAGTTTCACTAGTAGCAATCCTTGACGCTGACAAGGAAGGTTTCCTTAGGAGCGAAACATCGTTGATCCAAACTATAGGTCGAGCTGCTCGAAATGTTGGCGGGCAGGTCATAATGTATGCGGATCAAGTTACGAATTCCATGAAGCGGGCTATTTCGGAAACCAACCGAAGAAGACAATTGCAAATTAGATATAACGAAGAGAATGGAATTGATCCGCAAACAATTAGGAAAGCAGTAACCGATATCCTTTCAATGATTCGGCCTAACCAAACAACTATCCCTGATCTTTCCAAACAGAGAGGGAGAATCAAAACCCGACTTGTTGGTGAAGTAGATGAACTTCCGGAAGATCAACTTGAGCGGTTAGTGCTCACCCTAGAGGAAGAAATGAATGTTGCCGCTGGCGATCTACGATTTGAATATGCTGCAAGGTTAAGGGATGAAATACGTGAACTGAAAAGAGATTTAAAAGATATGAAATGAAGAGCTCTCGCATACGCTTGATTAGCTCATTGTCATAGACTTAGCTAATTAATTCTTTTCTGGGAGGTTCCTTGGGGATAAAAAAACGAGTAACTGCACGTGTGGTAAATCTATTCTCTCACAGCGAAAAACCATTGGAGAACACGCACTTATACCAAGGCGATAGCGGTCTTTTCGGGCCAAATTCAATAAGTTGGGAAGTTCTCGGAGATGTCTCAAGTTTCGTAGGAGGGATTAGGGCACTTTTGTTTCAGGCTGCTCATCCAGAAGTAGCAGCTGGAGTTGCAGACCATTCGAGATATCGCGAAGATCCGCTTGGTCGACTGAGTAGGACAGCTTATTACGTGACTTCAATGACGTACGGGGCAATACCAGAAACTGATTTTGCAATTGAGATGGTTAGAAAAGCGCATATGGGTGTATCCGGGGTTTCAGAAAGAGGTTTGACTTATAGCGCTACCAGCCCAGAATATAGTGCTTGGGTGCACAACACGTTAACGGATTCCTTCCTCACGGCTTTTCAAACTTTCCGAAGGTCATTATCAGAAAAAGAAGCAGACAGATTTGTCCAGGAACAAATTAAAATAGGGGAGCGAATGGGCGCTGCCCCGCTTCCGAAAACAGCAGAAGATCTTCGGTTATGGGTCGTCAATCACCCTTCAATCGATGAATCAAAAGCAATGGAAGAAGCTATTGCTTTCTTGAAAAAACCACCACTTTCACGAATAGAACTTGCCGGTTACAGGATCCTCCAACAAGCAGCAGCTGCTACGATTGACCCAAAAATCCAAAAAATACTCGGTTTGGATCATTCCCCAGTATCGCTCAATGCGGGGAAGAGTCTGATACAAGGCCTAAGATGGGCGCTTAAATTTAGTCCCGCATGGAAAGCGGCGTTGATTCGGTCAGGGGCGGAATTTGACCCTAATTTATTCAGGGACGAATAAAACCCGCTTAAGGCATCTTTACTAATTCAGAAAGAAGTTCGACTACGAGGTCAGGGTCACTGAAGAAAGGAGAATGGCCACAATCCCATTCAATAACTGAGCTAGCCAAATCTGCCATTTCTCGTTGTCGGTCAGGATGAATAGCGGAATCATTTCTGCAAACAACGTACGTTGATTTGGTTTCCTTCCAAGCCTCCCCGATTCCTGAAGAAACGGAAGTGATAGGAAAATTTCGTAACTTACCAATGGCTTGTTCTGCTATATGCACGGGTACGTCTTCATAGAAAGCTGGGATAATTGCCTCTGGCTTAACAAAGGAAAGTAAATTCTCATCAATCTCAATTTCGATCTTTGAAGGGTGAGGAGTATCAGAATAGCCCAGCATAGGCTCTCCCTCATCCAATAGAATTGCACAAAGATAAACCAAATGGCTAACTTCTTTCTTGCCTTCTGCAGCTTTGGATATAACCATTCCTCCGTAACTGTGGCCTAAAACAATTAGCTCACCATTCGTTGACTCGATAGCTTTCTCAACAGCTATAACATCATTATCCAATCCAGTAAAAGGAAGGTCTAGAACAGTAACTTCTATACCGTAATTATCTAAGCGTTCTACTACTAAATCCCAACACCAAGCACCGTTCCAAGCACCGTGGACTAAGAGGACAGACTTCATGAGAAAAAGATACTCCAGATACGAAGTCAGGTAAATCTGCGAGAATAATGCCCTTTTCTTGTTCATTGATTAGATTGGCATTGTGTCAGGGAAACTAATAATCAAAGGTGCACGAGAGCATAATCTACAAGGAGTTGATATTGACCTGCCCCGTAACAAATTGGTTGTTTTCACAGGCATTTCAGGATCAGGTAAGTCATCTTTAGCATTTGACACTATCTATGCAGAAGGTCAAAGGCGATATGTAGAGTCGCTTTCAGCGTATGCTCGGCAATTTCTAGGACAAATGGATAAGCCAGATGTGGATTTTATAGAAGGATTGTCTCCTGCTATCTCAATCGATCAGAAAAGTGCGAGTAGGAATCCGCGGTCAACAGTGGGGACCATCACTGAAGTATACGATTACCTTCGACTGCTGTTCGCTCGGGTAGGTATACCGCATGACCCGGAAACAGGAGAAAGACTAGTGCGCCAAACCCCGCAGCAGATTGTCGACCGAGTTTTAGCTATAGAAGATGGAACGCGGTTTCAGATCCTCGCTCCGGTTGTTAGAGGGAGAAAAGGGGCCTATGACACTCTCGTAACAGAACTTGCTAGCCAAGGCTTTATAAGAGCATTAATAGATGGAGAAATGGTTGAATTAAGTGACGTCGCTGGCGACAACGATGATGGAACTCCAAAACTACAATTAGAGCGATATGAGATGCATGATATATCGGTCATCATTGATCGTTTAGTGATGCGAGAAGGGATTGAGCGCCGTTTAACCGATTCAATAGAAACAGCTTTACAACTCGCTGAAGGCGTAGTGCAAATTGAAATACAGAATAAGAAAAAAGCGAATGAGAATCTAACATTTTCAATACATTTCAGTCGCCCCAGTGACGGAAAATCATTTGAAGAACTAGAGCCGAGAAACTTTTCTTTTAATTCCCCATACGGAGCTTGTGTGTCTTGTGATGGTTTGGGAACACGCTTTGAAGTAGACCCAGAACTCGTCATTCCAAATCCAAAATTATCGTTACATGACGGAGCGATCGCTCCATGGGCGAGCGGTCGAAGTAAGTACTTCCAGTTGCTGATCAGAGCGGTAGCTGAAGAGAACGTTATATCTATGGAGACCCCATGGGATAAGTTACCTGCCAAATCAAAAAAAATAATGCTCAACGGAATAGGGAAAAAAAAGATTACGGTTATTTACACCAACAGGTATGGGAGATCAAGGGATTTCCAAGCAACATTTGAAGGCGTTGTTCCTAATCTCCGCAGACGCCACTTAGAAGCAGCTACTGATAAACAAAGAGAGCAAATAGAAGGGTATATGAGAGAAATTCCTTGCCCAGATTGCAAAGGAGCTCGCCTGCGTCCAATGTCACTCGCTGTAACTATAAACGATCTAGATATAGCAACAATTTGTAATATGAGCATTAAAAATGCTGCGACTACCCTTATGGGGATTGAATTAAGTAAGCGAGACGAAATTATTGCTAATCCGATCCTCAAAGAAATCAATTCAAGAATGGGGTTCTTGCTCGACGTAGGGTTGGAGTATCTGTCATTGCACCGCGCAGCCAGCACATTATCTGGGGGTGAAGCTCAAAGGATTCGTTTAGCGTCGCAAATAGGATCAGGGTTAGTAGGGGTGTTGTATGTTCTAGATGAACCTTCAATAGGATTGCATCAACGTGACAATAAACGATTAATAGAAACCCTTGAAAGACTTCGCGATCTTGGCAACAGTGTCTTAGTTGTTGAACATGACGAAGAGACTATTTGCGTAGCAGACCATGTAGTGGATATAGGTCCAGGCGCAGGAGAACACGGAGGAAAAATAGTTCATTCAGGAACCGTCACACAGCTCAAAAAGAATAGAAATTCGCTAACAGGTCAATATATCTCTGGAAAGAAGAAAATTCCCGTACCGGCATTACGAAGGCAAACCGGAGATGATTGGATTACTATCCGAGAAGCCCGCGAACATAACTTGAGAAGCATAAACGTGGAAATTCCTGTTGGATGTTTCGTCACTGTGACTGGAGTATCCGGATCAGGCAAATCAACTCTTGTAAATGACATCCTCTACCGAAAACTGATGCAGGAAATATATAAGTCAAAAGTAGCCCCCGGACTGCATACTTCTATTGAGGGGCTAGAGGCACTCGACAAAGTTATTAATATAGATCAACAGCCAATAGGGAGAACTCCACGCTCGAACCCAGCGACATATACAGGGGTATTTGACCATATCCGCAAACTTTTTGCGCAAACTCCTGAATCTAAAATTCGAGGATACCTTCCAGGCCGCTTCTCCTTCAACGTCAAGGGGGGAAGATGCGAAGCTTGTTCAGGGGATGGAACCATTAAGATAGAGATGCATTTCTTACCCGATGTGTATGTGCCATGCGAAGTATGTCAAGGCTCAAGATATAACCGAGATACTTTAGATATCTATTTCAAAGGTAAAAATATCGCTGACATTCTCAATTTGTCTTGCGAACAAGCGCTCAAATTTTTTGAAAAACAGCCACCAATTGCCCGTCACATGCAAACTCTTGTTGACGTAGGACTCGGGTACGTTCGGTTAGGGCAGCCAGCGCCAACATTATCTGGAGGTGAGGCACAAAGAGTAAAACTTGCTAGCGAGTTAGCGAAGAGATCAACAGGTCACACAATGTATATCTTGGATGAACCGACAACTGGGTTGCATTTTGAAGATGTCAACAAACTCTTGATAGTTCTCAGTCGTCTAGTTGATCAAGGAAACACCGTTATTATTATTGAGCATAATTTAGATGTGATTAAATCAGCTGACTGGATAATTGATTTAGGCCCAGATGGCGGCGATGGCGGCGGAGCAATTGTCGTTGAAGGGACACCTGAGTATGTTGCCAAAACAGATGAAAGCTACACAGGGCAATTTCTTAAACCTATTTTGGAAGAAGCAGGTACTCTTTAAGAAGGATCCTGTCCACGATTAACAATAGGGGAAACGTACACGTGATTACTAGGCCAGAAACCGGATCTATTCCAAAGACACCTGGTTCGTACCAGTTTAAGGATATTGATGGTCGTGTTATTTACGTAGGTAAAGCTAAATCTTTACGTTCACGTGTCAATTCCTATTTCCAGTTACCAGAGAAGCTACCAATAAGAACGCAGCAAATGATTGCTGAAGCAGTGGCAATTGAATGGATCCAAGTTCAAAATGAAGTTGAAGCACTTATTCTTGAACATAATTTAATACAGGAACATCACCCTAGGTTTAATGTTCGCCTTCGGGATGACAAAAGCTACCCGTTTCTCATGGTGAGTCTTTCAGACCAGTGGCCTCGTGCAATGTTAACAAGAGCAAAAATAAAAAAAGGAAATAGGTATTTCGGGCCTTTCGTTGATGTTCGTGCGATTAGAGAAACAATGGATTTGCTTCAACGTACTTTTCCCCTTAGGACCTGCACGCCAAGCAAGTTTCGTCGCCACGAGAAACTAGAGAAACCTTGTCTTGATTACCACATTAAAAAATGCTGTGGTCCATGTGTGGGGAAAGTAGCAACGGAAGAATACAACAATCTAGTGAAGAATTTAATCAAGTTTTTGGAAGGAAACACGGAGATAGTCGTAGAGGAACTTTTCCAAGAGATGTCAGACGCTTCAGCTAAACAAGAATTTGAAAGAGCCGCCCGCACGCGAGATAAATTATTCAATGTACAAAAGGCTGCTGAAAAACAGGTAATGGTTGGAACACGGTCGGAAGACTTTGATGTTGTTGCCTCTAGAGGTGATGAATTTGAAGCAGCAGTACATGCGTTCTTTGTTCGGAAAGGGAAAGTAATGGGTCAGCGTTCATTTATTTTAGACAAGGCTGAATATCTGCCATCCAACATTCTGCAGGCCCGTATTCTAGAAAAGTTATACCTTCAGGAGAACCCTCTCGGTAATCCTAAATCAATTTACGTACAAGTAACTCCAGAGAATAAAGAATTCTATGAGGAATGGCTAACTACTAAACGGGGTTCACGCGTCCAAATCCTCATCCCTCAAAGAGGTGCTAAGAAATCATTAATGTCCACGGTAGAGATGAACGCAGCAGATGTTTACAAGAGAAATCGTCTAAAGAGGCTCAATGACCATAACAGTCGCTCTAAAGCGTTAAATGACCTTCAGCATTATCTGAATCTTCCTAGTGCTCCTCTCCGAATTGAATGTTATGACATGAGCCACTTCCAAGGAACAAACTATGTCGGTTCTATGGTTGTCATGGAAGACGCTGTCTTAAAAAAGAAGGACTATAGAAAATTTAAAATCAAATCATTCGAAGGTAACGATGATTATGCGGCTATGGCTGAAGTTCTGAAACGAAGATTAACGAATCTATTATCAGCAGAAAAAAAATCCGATGGGAGGACGGGTAGTTTCTCATACCCACCGAATCTCCTCCTTGTTGATGGAGGTAAAGGGCAACTATCGGCAGCGGTAAAAGTCCTTGATGACTTAAATCTTAGGAATAGAATACCCGTAGCGTCGATCGCTAAAAGATATGAAGAAGTGTATATACCTGAAAACCCAGATCCGGTTATAATCCCTCGTGATTCGGAAGCTCTCTATTTGCTGCAAAGAATCAGGGATGAAAGCCATCGATTCGCAGTCTCATATCATCGAAACCTCCGCAACAAAGAAATGAAAGAATCTATTCTTGACGGAATTTCAGGATTAGGCCCTGCGCGGAAACAAAAACTACTTCAGCATTTCGGCTCAATTGAAAAAATACGGAGAGTAACCGTTGAAGACCTTCTCGCGTTAGCTTGGCTACCAGACAATGTGGGTAAAGAAGTCTTTGAGAAATGCTTAGGAAAGAGATGACTTTTCTATTGTGAATTCTGAATCAGGAAAAATATGGGATGAGAACAGTAGTTGGTGGTTCGAAAATGTAGCAAATGGAAACTTTCATGAATACTTGGAAATCATTGTCCCTCTTTCTAAAGAATTATTTGTACAAAAAAAACTAATTCTTGATCTCGGAACAGGGTCAGGAATTCTTGCGAAGAGAATTATGGGTAACTTGGCAACAAAGGTTGTTGGCCTAGATCTCTCTTTGATGCAACTCCAGAAGGCAGCAGAAAATAATTTAGGGCCTTCATACTTGCAATCAAATTCCGCAGAATTGCCCTTTAAATCAGGCGTTTTTGATGGCGTTCTTGCAAGCATGGTCTTGGAGCATGTCGGAAACCTTCAAAACACTGTTGAGGAGATATCAAGGGTTCTCCAGCCAAGTGGACTTTTTGTAGCTGTAATAAATCATCCGGTCTTTCAAACTCCTGGAAGCGGGCCAGTTAGTGCCCATAATTCAGATTCGGATGAAATCGGGTGGAAAGTCGGAAACTACTTAATTGAAAGCAGCGAGGTTGAAGAAATTTCGGATGGCATTTATATTCCTTATGAACACAGAACGATCAGCACATACCTCAATACTTTTCTTGAGCACGGTTTCCAACTTCAAAGAGTTCTTGAACCTGCGATAGTTGATAAAAACAAGGTTACGGGAAATAATCAAGGTGGTCGTACTATCCCTCGACTACTTGTAGCGATCTTGGAAAAGCCATTATTTGCGTAAATCTCAGATCGTGAAGTGCATCAATGGGTTAGCATGAAGTATGTCGGAATTTCTTATCATTGCGGGCTATTCAGGTGCCGGTAGATCGGAAGCAGCTAAATCTTTAGATGACCTAGGTTGGTTCGTTATAGATAACTTGCCAAGTCAACTCATCCCTAAAGTGGCAGAGTTGGCGACTGCGCCAGGTTCTTTGACATCTCAAGTCGCATTAGTTGTAGGGTCTGAATCTCCTAATGAGACCTTGGAGCAGATTGAAGAACTAAAAGTGAATGCAGATGTATCTGTGAAGGTTCTTTTTCTAACAGCAGACAAGGAAACGTTAATCCGCCGTTATGAAGAAACACGTCGAAGGCACCCATATGAAGAATTGGGTAGCTTGTCGGATTCAATATCAGCTGAAATTAATCTGTTGAAAGACCTTCGCGGGTCATCGAATGTTGAAATAGATACGAGCCATTTAAACGTTCATGAATTGAATAGGCGGCTTATTGAGGCTTTCACGATTGATTCTTCACCTACTTCGTTACAGACCAGAATTGTTTCATTTGGGTTTAAGTATGGAGTTCCAGTAGATGTGGATTTAGTTTTTGATTGTCGATTTCTTCCAAACCCTCATTGGGAGGATGAACTGAGAGAAAAAACGGGAGAAGATCAACAAGTCAAAGACTTTCTCCTTGAGAAGGAAATCGCAAAAAAATTTATATCACAATTGGAATCTATGCTTGATCTTCTAATGCCTGCATATCAGCAAGAAGGGAAAAGCTACTTAAGTTTGGCAATTGGGTGCACTGGGGGGAAACACCGTTCAGTTGTTATGGCTAATGAAACAGAAAGAATTCTCGCCGATCTCGGATTTATCTCAAAAGTTTCGCATAGAGATATACGAAAATAAGGCATGAAGTGCTTTGGGTCACTACCTTAGCTATTAGGAATCGCTAGCATCTCGCGTACAACCGTTTGTTCCCGTAGGAGGGGTATATGACTATCCGAGTAGGTATTAATGGATTCGGCAGAATTGGAAGAAATTTCTTTAGAGCCGCTAAGCTTTCTAGCGCAAATATAGAATTCGTGGCAGTAAATGATCTGGGATCTTTGGAGACCCTTGCTCACTTACTAAAGAATGACTCAGTGCATGGGAAGTTCGGAGGGAAAGTTAAAGCAACTCGGGGAGGTATAAGCGTTGATGGCCAGAAACTAACGGTACTTTCTGAACGAAATCCCGGAGATTTACCATGGGCTGAACTTGGAGTAGAAGTAGTTATTGAATCTACGGGCATCTTTGCTGATAAAGATAAAGCCCAACCGCATATAGATGCAGGAGCAAAGAAAGTCATTATCTCTGCTCCAGCTACTTGTGACGCTACGTTCGTCGTCGGAGTCAATGACGATGATTATGATCCAGCGAAACACCATGTCATTTCTAATGCTTCTTGTACCACTAACTGTTTTGTTCCAATGATCAAGGTTCTAGACGATGCTTTTGGGGTGCAAGAAGGCCTGATGACAACTACACATGCTTACACCGGTGATCAAGCTATTGTTGATGGCCCTCATAAAGATTTGCGGCGAGCTAGAGCAGCCGCAGTTAATATTATTCCTACAAGTACAGGGGCTGCGCGCGCCACAGGATTAGTTCTAAAGAAAATGCAGGGGAAGTTAGATGGAATTGCAATGCGTGTCCCAATACCTGATGGTTCAGTAACTGATTTCACTGGAATAATGAAAAAAACTCCATCTGTGGAAGCCGTGAACGAAGCATTTAAAGAAGCTGCGAAGAAAGGTCCAATGCGACAAGTCCTCGATTACAGTGAAGATCCACTTGTGAGCGCTGATATTGTCGGTTCGCCAGCTAGCTGCACTTTTGATTCTGGCCTCACCATGACTCAAGGGAAGCTCGTTAAAATCTGTGGTTGGTATGACAATGAATGGGGTTACTCAAATCGCCTAGTTGACCTTACAAAAATTGTCGGTACGCGAAAAACAAAAAAAATACGTCGATAATTTAAACTGTGAGCCATCTTCCAACACTTGAGGATCTAGGAGATCTAGAGGGAAAAAATGTCCTCGTCAGGGCTGATTTCAATGTTCCTCTTTCAGATGGGGAGATTCGCGATGAACTCAGAATTAAAGAAGCGCTCCCAACCTTAAAATTTCTTGTCAAAAATGGAGCCAATGTGACAGTCTGCTCTCACCTTGGCCGACCTAAAGGAACAATTGACCCTAACTTATCCATAGAGCCAGTCAGAAAGCGGCTAGGGGATCTGCTGCCAGAAGTTCATCTCCTCGAGAATCTGCGGTTTAATCCAGGTGAAGAAAATAATGATCCAAATTTTGTCAATACCCTTATCCAAGGGCAGGACTTCTTCGTCAATGACGCATTTGGGGCATCACATCGAAGCCATGCTTCAATCGTCGGACCTCCACAGTTTCTGCCATCCGCAGCCGGAAGACTTCTTGCAAAGGAAGTAGATGTTCTTATGGCAATTCGCCAAAAGCCTCGCCGTCCTTTCGTTGCCATTCTTGGGGGATCAAAGGTTAGCGACAAACTTGGTGTTATTGATACGCTACTAGGAGTCGTGGACAAACTCGTTATCGGTGGGGGAATGTGTTTCACCTTTCTAAAGGCTCAAGGGAACCAAATAGGGTCATCTCTACTTGAAGAAAGTCAGCTTAAGTATTGCGAGACTCTTCTTAAATCTGGAGCCGCCATTTTTCTCCCTCATGATTTCACGACGATGGATAGTGACGGGCAGATTGGTGACCCATCAGCAGGGGGAGTCGTTCGGCAAACGGGTATAAATATACCCGATGGATGGATGGGTTTAGATATTGGACCAGGATCTGCCGCAGCATTCGGAGATATCATTTCTGACTCAAAAACTGTTCTCTGGAATGGGCCGATGGGAGTTTTTGAGGATAACCGATTTAGCGCTGGGACACGGCATGTGGCTCAAACAATGGCAGAGACAAGAGGCTGCTTTACTGTAGTCGGAGGAGGAGATAGTGCAGCTGCTGCGAAGGAATTTGGATTTGCGGACAATATGGACCACGTTTCCACAGGGGGAGGAGCAAGCCTAGAATTAATTGAAAAAGGTGACCTTCCGGGCATGGCAGCACTAGCAGCAAGTCCGCGATTAGTGTGATATAGAGCAATAAGGAAGAGGCGTAATGGCGGAACGAAAACCATTAATAAGTGGAAATTGGAAAATGCATCATAACCATTTCGAAGCTATACAAATGGTCCAATCTCTTTCATACCAATTGAACGCTGATGACTACAACGTCTGCGATGTTTCAGTTCACCCGCCCTTTACGGACCTCCGATCAATTCAAACAGTTCTTGAGTCAGATCACATACCAATCTCGTTAGGAGCTCAGCATTGTCACCAAGAAGAGAAAGGGGCTTACACAGGGGAGGTATCCGCTGGGATGCTACAAAAGCTCAATGTAAAACTTGTGATTGTTGGTCATTCCGAAAGGCGAGAAATCTTTGGAGAATCAAATGCGCAAATTAATTCAAAAGTTAAGGCAATCTTCAAGCATGGAATGACCCCAATACTCTGTGTCGGTGAAACTATAGAAGAGAGAGAAGAAGGCGAAGCTGAAACAAAAGTACGCACACAACTCGAAGAGGGGCTACAAGACATTGGAAGAGAACGAATAGGAGCAATGGTCGTAGCGTACGAACCAATTTGGGCCATTGGTACAGGGGCTACTGCAACCCCAGAAGATGCGCAGAATATGTGTGCGCACGTTAGAGAAAGCATCAAGTCAATTGCAGGTAATGGTTCAGCAGAGACTATACGTATTCAATATGGGGGGTCGGTTAAGCCCGTTAATGCTGCGGAGCTAATGAATCAGAGAGATATCGATGGTGCTCTAGTTGGAGGAGCAGCGCTTGAAGCAGAAAGCTTTGCCAGAATCATCCAATATCGACTGCATTAAAGAAGAGGAATTTGGGCTATGGATACGAAGAGACGGAGTTTCAATGAAGCATCTTGATAACATCACTTTATGACAGCATTCCTCATAATCCTTGATGTCCTTATCGCACTCAGTTTAATAGGGCTTGTTCTTCTGCATAGTGGTAGAGGGGGAGGACTATCAGACATGTTCGGTGGAGGATTAGGCTCACAAGCCGCAGGGTCAACAGTCATTGAAAGAAATCTAGACAGAATAACTATTATCCTCGCTTTAGTATTCACATTTGTGACGCTCGCCCTCGCATTAATGCTGGATGAATAAACAAATAGAGTTTGAATTAAGGGTTTGCTCTCAGGACAAGAAGGGTAAACTGTCATCTCAAATGTCGGAGTGGCGGAATTGGCAGACGCGCTAGCTTGAGGGGCTAGTGCCCGTTACGGGCGTGGGGGTTCAAGTCCCCCCTCCGACACAGAAACTAGGGGGGCGTTAATGGCAGTTTCTAAAAGAGCGGCTAATAGTGCGCCTGCCAAGTTGTCGGACATCAAATTGTCGGCATGAATTGCTTCGCCTAAGGTCTATCTTGAAATTTATAGAAAGGAAATGTCATGACGTACATGGCCGGATTAGTAGTGCGAGCTGCGAATGTTGAGAAACTCCTGGAGGACATGGATTCATTTGGACGGAAGGCGTTTGAAGATGCCGGAGCCACTGATATGTGGATCACTCAATCTGTAATGGCCGGTGATGGAGTTG
>PAQG01000045.1 GCA_002709645.1 Acidimicrobiaceae bacterium | reverse complement strand
GCGGGAATATTTTATACCTAGCTTCGAAACTCTCTACTAGAACTTCGGTTAATGCGAAATGGTGTGGGGCAATCTCACATGTTACGTTGGCCCCTTCTGCTTGCGCTTCTGCTATTAATTTTACTGATTGAGGATTGGTAATTTGTTGCAGATGTATTCGGGCACCTGTCATTTTTGCAAGACTACACAGTCGGAAAACCTCTATCTCTTCATTTTCTTTTGGGATTCCTGCGATCCCGAGTAGCGAGGAAATCATGCCTTCATTCATCTGGCCTTTTGAGTAGGACTCCTCCCCTGCGCATCCGTAGTACAAGGTAGCCCCAAACTTCTGGGAATATTCCATAGCTCGCCGAGTAGTTAGGTCATTTCCTCTAGCAACAAATGGGTCAGCAAAATGTTGAATTCCAAGCGCAGCCATTTCAGAAAGTGGTGCGATTTCTTTCCCTTGGTTTCCTAAGGTGATTGCTCCTGCAATTTCCACATGACATAGAGCTGTTTCACCTAATTTCACTATTGATCTTGCAGTGTCAGCGTTGTCATTTATTATCTCGGAGTCAGGCATTGCTATAACGGCCGTGTATCCACCTTTAACGGCACTCCTTGTTCCTGTTTCAATTGTTTCTGCTTTCTCGTTTCCGGGCTGGCTGAAATGTGCGTTTAAATCCACAAACCCCGATGAAATGATTTGCCCTTTAACGTCAATAGTGGTTGCAGCAGATAAATTTTTTCCGATTTCACTTATTAGTCCATCTTGTCCAATGACCACATCCGCGTGCCGTTCTCCGCTTTTATCGATGATGACTCCACCCTTTAAAACGATTTTACTCATTATCGTTACCATCCTCGGATAGTTCCGCTCCGCTTCCCAACAGGAAGTAAAGGACAGCCATTCTGACAATCACTCCATTTGATACTTGATTAGTCACTACTGCGTTACCAAGTTCGGGCACTTCGCTCGCGATTTCGACACCGCGGTTCATTGGTCCAGGATGCATAATAATTGTGTGCTTGGGAAGCTTTTGTGCTCTTTCCAAAGTAAGCCCGAAATCATTCGTATACTCACGTAGAGAAGGAACAAAGGCTTCTTTTTGCCTTTCAAGTTGCATCCGAAGCATATATATAACGTCTGCATCAGATATTGACTCATCTAGATTTTCGCTGATTTCAACTGGCCATGTACTCGTATCGACTGGAAGGAGTGTCCTCGGAGCTACAAGAACTATTTCTGCGCCCATCGCTTTGAAAGCAAGGATATTTGATCTAGCGACACGTGAATGTTTGATATCACCAACGATCACAATTTTTTTACCTTCGATACCCCCAAGTTGTTTTTGGATTGTGTAGCAATCCAAAAGAGATTGCGTAGGGTGTTCATGAGCTCCATCTCCTGCATTGATGATTGATGCATCAGTCCATTTAGGAAGTAGCCAAGGGACGCCAGTGGAGCTGTGCCTTACAACTATGGCATCTACTCCCATTGCTGAAACCGTTTCAACGGTATCCCTAAGGCTTTCACCCTTTTTGACTGACGACGAGGAAACGCTGAAATTCATACTGTCAGCTGAGAGTCTTTTAGCTGCTGTTTCAAAACTTAATCGTGTCCGTGTGGAGTTCTCATAGAATAACCATGCGATGGTTCTCCCCCTCAACGCAGGTACTTTCGGTATTCTCCTAGTGCTAACCTCAAAGAAATGGTCACTTAGAGAAAGAATTTCTTGGATTCCATCTTTTCCAAGGTCATTGACTCCGCGAATGTGCTTACTTTTCATGACTCTTCGCTTTCAAGATGACCTAGCCAAACTCCACCTTCTTGAACGTCAACAAGTTCGTCTCTCCTCGTCGGCAAGTTTTTTCCTACATAGTCGGGCCTAATGGGTAGCTCTCGGTGCCCACGGTCTATCATCACTGCGAGTTGGACAGCAGCTGGTCTACCGAAATCTACTATGGCATCCATTGCTGCTCGTATAGTTCTTCCGGTAAACAAGACGTCGTCAACTAGAACTACTACACGTGAAGTTAAATCAAACGGAAGATCAGTTGGGTTCCCTGGAACGACTGGACGTATTCCAATATCGTCTCTGTAAAACGCTACATCTAAAGTCCCGACTGGAATTTCTTCACCTTCTATTTCGAGAAGATTAATGGCCAGTTTTCTAGCTAGATGGACACCGCCTGTCTCCAAACCCACAAGGACGATATCCCTTATCCCTTTGTTCTGTTCAAGGATTTCGTGTGACATCCGCCAAAGAGCTCTTCGGACACCATCGGCATCCATGATTTCAGAGCGGGCAACAAAAAAGCCCCCATTCAGGGGCGTAGTCGTGCGTTCTGAATCGGCCATCTCGGCACCTTTCTCCGTTTGAACCTCACTGGATTCAATTTACGGTTGAATACAAAGTAGCACCGCTATTTTGTTTTCACATCCTTCTAGCGAAATTATTTTCTGAACGTGATTAGGTGACACCGCTTACAGATTCATCTGGACGTATCTGTCGGCAAATTTCGGCAAGTACCCCATTGACGAAAGGGCCAGATGTTTCCGTGGAATATTTTGATGCCAATTCAACTGCTTCACTCACTATCGCTACTGCAGGTACTGATGGGAACCGTAGGATTTCAAGAACTGCTAAACGCAGGATAGACAAATCTACTGCAGGCATCCTATCTAAGTCCCAAGAATGGCTAACTTCGGAAATTTTCCCGTCTATCTCCTTTAGATTCGTTGTTAATGCCTGCGCTAATTCCTTCGCATAACCATCGGGTTCCAAAGGTAATTGTGCAACTATTTCTTGGAAATCAGTAGATTTTGAAGCGTATTCATAGAGTAAACCTATAAGTGTTTCGCGACTTTGGCGTCTGCCGATAATGTAACTAGGTGTCCGGTCTGGTAGTTCTTGCGAATTTTCTAAAGTCATATATGTTTCACTTATCAGGCTCTGCTTATGTACGCGCCCGTGCGAGTATCTACTTTTATTTTTTCACCGATTTCTAGAAATAGGGGTACTTGCACGATAAGACCTGTTTCTAAAGTAGCCGGTTTCGTGGCACCGGAGACCCTGTCTCCTTGCATTCCAGGTTCTGTTTCGGCGATCGCTAATTCAACAGAGGCAGGAAGTTCAGTTCCTACAATTTCATTTCCAAACATAAGAAGTATCGCTATTTCGGCTTCGACTAGGTAATTGGCGAGATCACCAATTGAGTTGGGAGAAACATTTATTTGTTCGTAGGTTTCATTATCCATAAAAACATAATCTTCCCCGTCTTTATAGAGATATTGCATCTCTCGTTTATCAATCGTGGCTCTCTCTACGGATTCCCCCGCACGAAATGTTTTCTCAACAACAGAACCAGTTCGGACATTCTTTAATTTCGTTCTAACAAAGGCGTGTCCCTTTCCAGGTTTTACATGTTGAAACTCAATGACTTGCATGAGATTCTCGTCGATCAATACTGTCCACCCATTTTTAAAGTCATTAGTTGAAACTGTTGGCATGCTTCTACTTCCTTTGCTTATTAAGCGATTCTATCCTAGCGGCAGCGGTCTTAGAGTTGCCGGTAGGCAGCTAAGTTAGAAACTCAACGCCATCTGCTGTGACAAGGAGAAGGTCTTCCCAGCGGACACCGAAGGACTCCTGAAGGTATACACCTGGTTCCACAGTAATTACCATCCCTTCCTCCAGTACATCTTCACTTCTATTGTTTATTCGAGGGAATTCATGGATTTCCAGTCCAACACCATGTCCTGTCCCATGGATAAATAGATCTCCATAACCTTTGTCATGCAAAAAATTTCTACATGCTAGATCAACATGTTTCGCTTCAATCCCAGGTTTTATTTCCCTTATTGCTAACTTTTGAGCTTCTTTAACCAACTCCAGTAACTCATTTTCTTGAGCGCTTAAAGGTCCCACGGAAATAGTCCTAGTCATATCTGATCGATATCCCTTGTATTGTGCGCCAACATCAACAAGGAGCAAAGAGTTATCATTGATAACCGTATCTGTTGGAATTGCATGTGGATAGGAACTATTAATTCCCGAAGCGACAATGGGTGGATATGCGGGCCCTGATGCGCCTAATAGTTTCATTTTGTAATCTAAGTTCGCGGCCATTTCTTTCTCTGTTGTTGATTCGTTTAGAGTTTTTATCGTTTCGGAAAGCGCTTCAGAAGCTATTGTCGCTGCGGTTGTTATTCTTTCTATCTCAAGTTGATCCTTCACTGACCGCAGTTTTCGGATAGGAGTCTGGGTGTCCCTAACCTTTGAAGTTACTTCTGCAGATAGTCGTTTTTTCTGAGCCCAAGAAACTCTCTCTCCATCAAGAACTATTGACTGGTCTTTGTTTAGTTCAGCAATGCCAGTAAACGGCTCTAAACAGATTCTGCACTCTGCAGAAGAATTATTTTCAATTAACTGCTCTGGAGCTTGTAGGCGATATCGGTTATCTGTGAAAAGTATGAAGTTCTCACTATCAAGATAAATGCTGCCATTTGAACCGGTGAAACCAGTAAGCCATTGAACCGTAACCGGATCAAAAGCTACGAACGAGACTTCTTCGCTAGTTAACCAATCTCTTACTTTATCGACTCTAGCGTTGTGGTAGGAAACAGTTTCTTTAGTCGCCATTGGATTCAATAATGTTGTCCAAGGCTTTTATTGATAACTGATAGCCATATCCTCCGAATCCGATAATGGACCCATGCGCTACAGGTGCTACGACTGAAGTGTGACGCCAAGTTTCACGAGCGTTGGGGTTGGAGAGATGGACTTCAATGATGATTCCCTCATAGCTGGCTAGAGCATCATGAATTGACCAGCCGTAATGAGTTAGTGCTCCCGGATTAATAACAATTCCGCAATAGTTGCTATTAGCTTCTTGGATTTCTTCAACAAGTTCACCTTCGCTATTAGATTGGAAATGAACCAATTCGTAACCTAGCTCTTCAGCTATTTTCCTTGCACTATTTACATGATCTTCAAGCGTCTCTGTGCCATAAATCGCTGGCTCTCGTTCTCCAAGTTTGTTGAGATTCGGTCCTGACAGAAGAAGTATTACTTTCATTGAATTACCTCCAGGGCGTTTCTTAGTATATTTTGATTCTCCACTTTCACTAGTTCAACTCCATTTTCTCCGTCAAGAACAAAAGTAATTCCATCTTGCGCTTTTTTGTCCCTTTCAAAGAGTGCAAGAATTCGTCCCGCGTCTACTTGAGAGGGCAACACATATTTAAGATTGAAATGGTTAAGAACTTCCTCATGGTATTGAACACGGCTTTCTTCTATCCTTCCCAAAGCAAATGCCACTTGCGCTGCATATCGTATTCCAACCGCTACGGCCTCTCCATGACCTAACGAAAACTGATTTTCCAACTCAAGTGCATGTGCAAGCGTGTGGCCATAATTTAGTATCGCCCGCTTCCCACCTTCTCTTTCATCTTGTGCGACGATATCGGTTTTCAATTTAATGCACTCCGTTATTTGCAATTCGAGTTCCATACCTCTTAGGTCGCCTGCTCCAATAAAGTGGTATTTAGCTATTTCACCGTAACCGCACTTCCACTCTTTTTCGGGAAGCGTAGTTAGCGTTTCAATATCACAGATAACTGCTTGGGGTTGCCAGAATGTCCCTACCAAGTTTTTCCCTTCTGGAAGATTAACTCCTGTTTTCCCACCTATTGCAGCATCAACCATTCCAAGTAGCGATGTCGGCATATTTATAACTGCTACTCCACGATGGTAAATGGATGCTGCAAAAGCAGTAACATCAGTAACCATCCCGCCACCTACGGCGATGACAACATCTGATCGCGTCAAACCCCAATTCACCCAAGAACTACACAATTCTTTAATTGTCTCAATTGATTTTCCGTGCTCTCCTATAGGTAGATAGAAGGTTTTTTGTTCTTTTCCAGTTTCAATATCAACTCCTATAGATTCCTGGGTGACAATAGCTACTTTTTTAACAGTTGGCCTGACATAGGAAGCGATTTCATTTACACAGCCAGATCCAACCAGAACCGGATAAGAGCGTTCTCCTAAATTTACAATAATTTCTTTTGCGTCCACATAATGAGGGTAGTCATCCCTAGCCGTCTGTGTGGGGAGTTATTCGTTTATCTAAGTGATTTGGGTAATTTCATTTATTACTTTTCTTTCAATTTCTTGTATTGGTGCTCCCAGTCCGGTCCAATGTTGATACTGAAGCGCTGCCTGGTGGACAAGCATTCCGACGCCTGTAATTCCTGTCGCTCCTACTTTGCGAGCCGCAGACAATAGCGGGGTTTCAATTGGGTTGTACACGAGGTCAACTACAGTGTGGCTATCTTTGAGGTATTTCTCAGGGATTGACATCTTCCCTTCATTCTCTGTTCCAGCCATGCCGATTGAAGTTGCATTGACCACATAGTCACATTCGGGTATGTGTTCAGCAGTTCCAACTCTCGCATTTACCCCTCCCAACTCTGCAGCGAATATAGCCTTTTCTTGGTTTCGATTGATAACTGTAATTTTTGCTACTGATGCTTCCCGAAGACTTCGTATAACTGCTCTTGCTGCTCCCCCAGCTCCAACTATCGCAAATGAACTTCCAGCAATCCTTTCACCTGTTTCCGCGACTAATGAATTTACAAATCCTTCACCGTCAGTATTATGCCCAACGAGTTTTTCCTCATCCCAAGAAATACAGTTCACGGCTTTAAGTTCTCTGGCTGTTTCTGACAATTCGTCAAGGAAAGGGATAACAGCTTCTTTCAGTGGCATCGTTACGGAGACGCCTCGAATATTATTATTCCTAATAGCTTCAATACATTCTTGTGCCTTCTCTTTAGGCACTTCGACAGCGTGGTAGTCCCATTTTAGATTGGCAATGGTAAACGCCGTATTATGGATTAATGGTGATAAGGAGTGTTTTATAGGCTGACCTACGACTATGGCTATAGTTTGTGAAGTCTGCCCTTCAGGGAAATTAACCACAGCCGAGCTCCCTCTCAACACAAATTTGTACAGCTGCGTTAAATTCTGCTTCTGTCACTGCAAAAGTATGTGATCCAATTCCAAAATCATCTGTTCGTACATAGAATAACCAATCCCCTACGATTGGGTTCAGCGCTGCTTCAATGGAAGCTCGACCTGGTGCTGAAATCGGCGTTGGTGGTAACCCGAGTACAATCCTAGTGTTATATGGAGAATCAACAGTTAAATCACTAAGAGTTAATTCCCGATCTCCTCCCAGTGCATAGACAATAGTCGCGTCAATTCCTAGCGGTATATTTTGCTCTAATCTGTTGTATATGACACGCGCAATTTTCCCTCGTTCCTCTTCAAGCGCAGCCTCCTCTTCAATCAAGGAGGCTATTATCAATACCTGATACGGTGTTACCCCAAGTTCGCTTGGAGGGTTATCAAGACCAGTCTCAGCGGCAATTAAATCGAACTGGGAAACCATCCTATTGAGTAGACCTTGCTCGTTAGACATTAATGATTCATCAACGTCGTATGTCTCAGGGAAGAAGATTCCTTCTTTAAAGTATTTCTGCCACTCAGTCCCTAAACTTTCGGGATCTCGCGATTGAGCTATAGCTAAATCTAATTCTGCTGAGTCAAAGGATGGTAATTGACTTAGCAGAGAAATCTTCATTTCTCCGAGAGTCAAGCCTTCTGGAATAGTTACATAGAAACGATCTTCTACGATTTCCGTTGGGCCAGCTTCTAAATTATTTCTCACATCCCATACAGCACTATTGGTTTGGAAAGTGTAAATTCCGGCTTGGAAATCAGGAACGTTCTTAAAGCGTAGGTAGTATCGGAAAACAGTTCCATTAGCTACTACGTCATTTTCTGCGAGTATCCGAGCTATATCATCAGTAGTCGCCCCTTGCGGTATTTCAATGACGAGTTCCATTCCCGGTTCTCCAGGAGGGTCTAATTGGTTATCTATCCAGCCTCGTACAAAGCTGTAAGTCACTAAGCTAAGAATCGCTACGAAGGCAACAAATATGCCAAAACGTAAAGCTGTGCTTGTCCTTCGCGGTAAACGCTCCCAATCGCGATCATCATAGTATTCGTCCTCATACCATGGAGGTAGATCCTCTGGATAGGCCAAATCATGATTTTTTTCACCTTCAATCTTAGATGTGCCTAAGAAAAAATCTCCGAATGCGAAATCTTCACTTTTTTGTTGCGGGTTTGATGAGTCTGGATAGACAGAGTCGATTCTATGTTCATCTCCCGAACTTTCATTCTCGGTCTCTCTGCTATCCATTTGTAGTTTCTTTGTTCGAAATTGGGTGCGTATTTAATTGTGTGTCAAGCCAAGCTTGCAGAATGATTGCTGCTGCAACCTGATCAACAAGTCCCCGGCTTTTATTAGCACCTACATTCTGATCTCTAAGTATTTGTTCGGCCGTAACAGTTGTGAACCGTTCATCAAAAGTGTGAATTTCTAAGTTCGTCAACTTCTGCAATTCCTCAATTTCGTCTTTCGTTCTTTGGGCTGCGGGCCCTAGAGTTCCGTCAAGAGAAATAGGCAAGCCAAATACCAAGGTAGTTGTCTCCCATTCATTAGCGATTTCTATGATTTGGTTTTGATCTTGATGCTTATCATTACTTCTCGTTATCACGGTGAAAGTAGTTGCAACTGTTCTCTCAGAATTACTCAAAGCTATTCCTATTCTTTTTGTTCCAAGATCTATACCTAGAACCCTCAATCTCCCATCGCCGCCTTTCGGGCAATAGCTAACGCTTCATCTAAGGCCTCTGAATCTTTCCCTCCAGCCATAGCGAAAACTTTTCCTTTTCCTCCCCCTCCTTTAATGAGCTTTGCAGCTTCAGAAATTAATTCTGAAGCGTCACGAGATGAGCTTTCGGAAACAGCTGCAGCTATAGCAGCGCCGCCATTCTCAAGCGCTGTTCCAAGAATAACAATTTCTATATTTTTCTCATTCTTTAGTCGGAGCGTTAATTGTTTAAGGTCTTCTCGTCCAATTCCATCTATTCTCTCTGTGATAATTCCATCCGAGGCACTTTCAATTAGTTTCTCTGATTCATGCAAAATGAACGATTTCCGCAACAATTGAATCTCTTCTGTCAATTCTTCAATTTCTCGAATTTTCTTGTTAAGACCTTCAGTAAGGTTTGAAAGCGGTACTCCTAAAGTATTTGCCATTTCATTGAGAAGTATTTTTTGATCACGAACTATTTCGAAAACACCCAAGCTTGCAACAGCCTCTACTCTGCGGATATTGGACCCGATTGACCCTTCGGAAACTATTTTTAAAGGACCTATCTCGCTCAAGTTTGCGACATGTGTTCCGCCACACAATTCAATAGAATTCTCTCCAGCTTTAAGAACACGGACATTTTCCCCATACTTATCACCAAAGAAAGCTATTGCACCAAGTTCATTTGCCTCATCCATTTTCATTTCTTTAGCTTCAACTAAATGATTTGAAAGAATTTCGTGATTTACTAGATCTTCTATCTCGTCTATTTGCGAATCTGTAAGCGCTTCAAAATGACTAAAATCAAATCTTAAACGGTCAGGGCCAACCCATGAGCCTTGTTGTTTCACATGCGTACCGAGTACTTCTCTGAGCGCCCAATGGAGGAGATGCGTTCCTGTATGATGTCTTTGTATAGCAAGCCGTTTCTCCTTATCAACCGCTGCAAGAACCTCTTCATCTTTCAGTAGTTCCCCTTTGATACTCTCAATAGCATGGAGATACTGCCCGCTAGGCAAAAGTGTTGTATCAGAAATATAAGCTGTTCCGGAATTGCCTACTATCTTCCCTGAGTCACCTATCTGGCCTCCAGACTCAGCATAGAAAGGAGTTCTATCTAAAATAATTACGTCATTGCTGACATAGAGAATTTTTGCTGCACTTTCAAAACTTTTGTAACCAGTGAAATCTGTACCTATCGAAACATCAATGTGCTTGAATATCTCTGCTTGCACATCAGTTGTTCCTTCTTTTGTCAACGAGTCAGCTTTCGCCCTATCACGCTGCTCTTTCATTGCTTGATCAAAGGTTTCCTGATCTATTTGGATCCCGCGTTCGGCAGCGATCTCTTGAGTTAATTCCATGGGGAACCCGAAGGTATCATGGAGTCGGAAAGCTACATCTCCTGAGAGGTTCTCTCCTGAATCAATTTCGCTGAGATGATCATCTAGGATTTTCATTCCAGAGGCAAGGGTCCTTCGAAATCCCTCTTCTTCTCTCTGTAATATCTCTTTAATCAACTCTCTATTACCCGCTAAGTCAGGGTACGCATCGTCCATAATCGTAATCACTTCATCAGCCAATTTCGGGAGGACCAGGTCTTTAACCCCGAGAAGATATGCATGCCGAATTGCCCGTCGCGCTATCCGCCGCAAGACATACCCTCGATCTTCATTACTAGGGATAACACCATCGTTCGTCAGAAAAGTTGTAGAGCGTGCATGGTCGGTCAAGATTTGTAGTGAGATAAGAGTTGATGGATTTTCTATATCAGTAACCCCAGTTACATCGGTTACTGCTTTGAGGAGTTTCTGGAATTCGTCAGTTTCCCACACCGCATCAACTCCCTGAAGAACTGAAAGGATCCTTTCTAAACCTGCCCCTGTATCAATTGATGGTTTTGGCAGCGGAATTTGTTTCCCATCTGATTGTTGGTCGTATTGCATAAAGACCAGATTCCAAATTTCTACGTACCGTTCTTCTGCTTCAGGATTTTCTGGACCTCCGGATGGTCCATATTCTTCTCCTTTGTCCCAAAATATTTCTGAACATGGACCGTTTGGTCCAGTATCAGCCATTCTCCACCAGTTATCTTCATCTAAACGCTGGATACGTTCTGGAGGTATTCCTACAGTTGTTTCCCAAATTTCAGCTGCCTCATCATCGCTGAGATGGACGGTTACCCAAAGTCGTTCTGGATCAAGTTCTAGAATTTCAGTAAAGAATTCCCATGCCAATGGAATCGCATCTTTTTTGAAATAATCCCCGAAACTAAAGTTTCCCATCATTTCGAAAAAGGTCAAATGCCTGCTTGTGCGTCCGACCTCGTCCAAATCGTTATGTTTGCCTCCAGCTCGAACACATTTCTGCACAGTCGTCGCCCTCTTATAGGGAGGCTTTTCTAATCCGAGAAAGAAATTTTTAAAAGGGACCATGCCTGCATTCGTAAAAAGTATCGTTTCATCATGAGGTATGAGACTTGAAGATGGGACGACCTCATGCCCTCTTTCTTCAAAGAAAGTCGTAAATGCGCTGCGGAGTTCTCTAGCTTTCATTGGTATTTATCCTACCGTGAGTGAGCATCCCAATATTTCATACTCACCCGATTCACTCAGTCAACGTTTAGCTTTATCTAAAGCTCTTACTCATTAACTATGAGAAGGCTTCCCGAATATTTTTGGTCAGAATTCGTGGTAATTCGATCACGGTACATCCCAATAATCTTCTTTCCTTCTTTTGTGGCGTTATCAAGAGTTGTTTTTGTTGTTTTAATGCCATCAGAAATGAACGTGTTGTTCACTGAGCCTGAGTATTTATCGGTTTGCCTCTTAACCAGTCGCTTCACCCAAATTGATGAACTAATTCCAGCACCAAAACCTGCACTTAACCATAGAAATTTTTTTATCATTGATATCACTTTACCTATATCTTGTGTCTTTTTATTTATTTATCAATAGCTTTGCTGCTCGTATAGTTCCTTTAATTAGAGAAGACATCATTAGAACGGGCCGCGTGAAAGACCCATATACCAGCCTTGAATGAGTGTCAGCACGATTCGTGATTTGTTCTGCTTGATCAACCAACTGATTCACTCTTTGTATTTCATTTTCAATTTCTTTTGTTTTAACGCTCAGCACCGATTTCGTTTCAATTGCGTCTTCGTTTGTTTTTTTTATTAGCGATTCAACTTGAGCAATAGTTGAGTGCAATTTAGTTAGAACATAGACAAGTACTGCCACAAGAAAAATAGCTGTTAATGAAACAATGACACTTGCTAGTTCCCAAGCTTCCATAACATCCTTACCTTTATTTCTTTTGCTTTTTTTTCATGTGCTGAGATTTTTATTTCTCTTCTTCGTGAACATAGTATCTATGATCTTTGAACCTGTCAGGTCGATATGTTTGTTCGACCTGGGTTCCAGGATAATCATGAGGATATTTATATCCTTCACCATGTCCAATTCCCTTTGCTCCCGAGTAATGGCTATCACGTAGATGTTTTGGGATTTCCCCTAATGCAGTTCCGGCATCTTTTTTCGCTGACATTAAGGCTTCAATTACCTTGTTTGACTTTGGAGCAATTGAAAGATAGATGACAGCATGAGCTAGGTTCAATTGAGCTTCCGGTAGTCCAACGTATTCGATAGCTCGCGCAGTAGCTTCAGCAATTATCAATGCATTTGAGTCTGCCATACCTATATCTTCTGAAGCGAGGACAAGTAATCTTCGTGCTATAAAGCGAGGATCTTCCCCAGCGTCAAGCATTCTAGCCAGCCAATAAAGCCCGGCATCTGGGTCAGAACCACGAATACTTTTGATAAAAGCGGAGATCGTATCGTAGTGTTCTTCCCGACCATATTTCAGCGCTTGTGTTCCTATCGCTGCTTCAACATCTTCAAGGGTAATATGATCCCCATTTTGACCGTCTCTTGTCTTTGTTAATGCAATCGCTACTTCTAAGGATGTAAGACTTTGCCGTCCGTCTCCTTCTGACCTATTTACCAAATATTCTATCGCCTTTAGCTCAGCCGTCATGTTTTCAAATTTCAATCCTCTAGCAATAAGTTCCGTTAGGTCTTCATCAGTTAATGGTTCAAGACGGAATAATGAACCTCTACTTAATAACGGGGCGTTGATCTCAAAATATGGATTTTCGGTTGTAGCACCAACAAAAATTATCAAGCCAGATTCTATAGCTTGCAGAAGAGTATCTTGCTGAGCTTTGTTAAATCTATGAACTTCGTCAAGGAAAAGTATGGTTCCTTTACCATATTCTCCTAATCGATTCTCTGCATTAGATATTTCTTGTCTGACATCTTTCACAGTTGCATTTATTGCTGATAGTTGCACGAAAGCTTTAGAAGTTGATTTAGCTATTAATCTTGCGATTGAGGTTTTCCCTGTCCCAGGTGGACCCCAGAGAATCACAGATGAGAGTTTGTCCTTTTCTATGAGGCTTCTCAAAGGTTTTGTATGCCCTAGTAGGTGAGTTTGTCCAACAATCTCGTCTAGGGTTTGTGGGCGCAGCCTATCTGCTAAAGGTGCCCTGCGTTCCAAATCTCTTTGGGCTGAAGATTTAAATAAGTCATTTTCCACTCTTTAACATTAGACTCCTTTCTCCTGAGAGACTTGGGATTCGTATCTTTCTGGTGAATCTAGAGCAGTATTCAAAGAGGGCTGAATAAAAAGAGATAGGCTTTATTTATGGCCGCTAATGAACCCACTAGGCATGAAGTCAATAGTTTTGATGATGTAATGCTTCCTGCGCAAAGCTACAAACAGGGTTTCCCAACTATTATTCATCTAACAACTGAGCCTAAGGATGCGGGACGAAGGATAATTGATTTTTTCTCTGGTTTAGCCTTTGGTACTGACGGGACTTTTGAAAAAGTCGCTGAAGGTCTTTACTTGCTTACCCCTCCGGGTGATTAACTCGAGCTACGTTGCTTCGGGTGAAAGTCGCAATCCTAATTCTTCTAGGTGAGTTGGACTAAGTGGTGTAGGGGCATTGGTCAAAGGGTCACTACCTGATTGCGTTTTGGGGAATGCTATTACTTCACGAATATTCTCTTCGCCAGAAAGAAGAGCTGCTAATCGGTCTATCCCAAATGCGAAGCCTGCATGCGGCGGCGCTCCGTATCGAAAAGCGTCTAGTAAAAATCCGAATTTTTCATTTGCCTCGGTTTCGTTGATTCCTAGAATTTCAAAAATTTGTGTTTGTATTTCTTTATTATGTATCCGAACGCTGCCTGATCCTAATTCCCAGCCGTTTAGCACCAGATCATAAGCTTGTGAGCGTATTTCTAAAAATTCTTCACCTGCAGCTGTTTCTAGTTTCTCTAGATCTTCTGGATGGGGCATGGTAAATGGGTGATGAGCAGGAATTGGCATACCGGAATCAGCGATTGACTCGAACAGAGGGAATTCTGTTATCCATAAGAAGTTCAGACCACCTTCGCCAACAGGTGGACGGGCTATCTCCAGTCTTAGTAAACCAAGAATATGGTTTACTACTCTTCGCTGATCTGCGATAACGAAAATCATGTCTCCCTCTTTAGCTTCCATTGAGGTGGCTAGCTCAGATATTTCATCTGCAGACATAAATTTTGTTAAAGCTCCATCAAGTTCTCTGTTTTTCCCGACTCTAAACCATGCGAGTCCTTTTGCACCCCAACTTTGGCACTTTTCGGTTAACGCGTCGATCGCATTTCTTCCGAGAATTTCAGCTCCTTCAGGATAGAGAATACCTTTGACACAATTCACTTTGAATACCTTCGCCTCAGTGTGCTCAAATAAGTGCGTTAATTCTATTAATTCCATCCCGAAACGTGTATCTGGTTTGTCAGAACCAAATCGCTCCATAGCTTCCTGCCACGTCATGGTAGGTATTTCTCCTGGCCTAATACCAGTAACAGTTTCTGCTGAATCTTTTATTGCCTCAGAGACGAAAGTGATTATGTCGTCTTGATCAACAAAGCTTGCTTCCATATCTAATTGCATGAACTCAAATTGCCGGTCTGCCCGCAAATCTTCGTCTCGTAAACAACGCGCTATTTGGTAGTACCGATCTATTCCTCCGACCATGCATAGCTGTTTAAAAATTTGTGGACTTTGAGGCAACGCGTAGAAATTCGTTGGGTGCAATCTAGATGGAACAACAAAATCCCGAGCGCCTTCTGGTGTTGATGCTATAAGCATGGGGGTTTCTATCTCAACAAACCCCTGTCTTTCCATAGCATTTCGAATTGAACTGTTGACTTTTGCTCGTGTCCGTAAATTCTTTTGCATTCGTGGTTTTCTCAAGTCGATATACCGATGCCTCAAGCGGATTGTCTCATCAACTTCTGATCGCTCGTGCATTGGGAAAGGTGGAGGTTCAGCTATTGAGAGAACATGAACGGAACAGTCCCCTATTTCAATCTCTCCTGTTGCGAGCTTGTCATTGCTTTTGCCCTCAAATCGGGTTCTTACAGTTCCAGTTATCATGGCAACATATTCAGATCTTAGGTCTAATTTTTCATCTACCACGCACTGAACTATTCCTGAATGATCTCTAAGATCTATAAACGCCAGGTGTTCGCTATGCACCCGCCGCGTATCGACCCATCCACAAACCGTTACTTCTGCACCGAGATCAGATGAGCGGAGTTCACCACAATAATGTGTTCTCATTGTCATTAATTATTTCTCCTGAAGGATCGTTAGCAGGTTCTTTCCAATCATGTCACGGGGTACAAGGGTTTGTTGCCCTTCACCTCGCAAGTCTCGAAGGGTAACCTGATTTTCTTCAAGTTCATCAGTTCCAATGATGATTGCGTACCGTGCCCCTGATCGGTCAGCTGCCTTCATTTGGCCTTTCATTGATCTACCACCGAAACTCCTGTCGGTCTTGATCGCTAATTGGCGGAGTTCGTGCGACAGGAGAAGTGCTTCGCGGCCACCAGTTGTATCAACTACAAAGACATCAGTTCCAATATCCAAATCGAATACGACCTTTTCGGCCTCGCAAGCAAGGAGAGTACGGTCAATCCCTACTGCAAAACCGATACCTTCAGTTTCTGGGCCGCCTAATGCTTCAACCAATCCGTCGTAACGCCCTCCACCTCCAATAGCATTTTGCGCAGTGTCTAAACTTGGAGAGATGAATTCAAAAGTTGTTCTGGTGTAATAGTCCAGACCTCGGACTAGGCGTGGTGAAATCTTAAAGGGAACACCTAATACCTCTAACCCATCTTTAACCTCTTTAAAATGCTGTGCAGATTCTTCATTTAAAAATGATTCCATAACTGGTGCTTCATCTATGACCTCTTGATCCTTTTCTCGCTTGGAATCAAGAACTCGCAAAGGATTAGTTTTAAGGGTTACGATTGATTGCTCACTTAATTCTTGTTTCCGGTCATCCAAATACTTAGCTAATTCGTCATTGTAGCGATTTCGGCTTTCAGGGTCCCCTAATGAATTAATGAGAAGTTGCGTGTTTCGTAAACCAATTCTTTGGAAGAAAGCCCACGCAAGCGAAATTATTTCAATATCTGCTCCGGGGTCTGATGTTCCCAGAACTTCAGCGCCAACTTGGAGAAATTGCCTGTACCGTCCTGCTTGGGGTTTCTCGTATCGAAATTGAGGGCCAGAGTACCAGACTTTCCAAGGCGTAATTGGGCGATGTTGAGCAAATGCCCTACAGATACTTGCGGTAAGCTCAGGGCGTAGAGCTAGGTGTTGAGGATCTTTGACGTCTTTATCATAAAAGTCAAACATTTCTTTTGAAACAATCTCGGTATTCTCTCCAATTCTTTGGAAGACACCGACATCTTCAAAAATTGGTGAAACAATTTGCCCATAAGCAGCTGTTGATAAATGCTCTGCAAAGGTGTCTACTAGGAATTTTATGTAGTCTGATTCTGGCGAAACAATATCGCGTGTGCCACGAGGAGACTGAAAATGTGATTTACCCATGTGGCAAGACTACAGCGCCCTTACTCTGACTTGTGCCATTTAAATGAGTCTGTTGGGCCCTAGAGTTAACTATTCTTTTCTTAGCCAATGGTGATCTAACGCATCTGCAAGACGATTTACAGCAGCATCTACTCCCCGTATATCGTAACCTCCTTCTTCGCTAACCGTAAAGAGGGCCCAACGGATCTGATCGCTAGTTAGAAGTCGAAGGGATTGGTTTTGGGGTAAGTATTGATCTGCTTTTAAATTCTCTAATTCATTTCCAGATTTTTCTTCAAATATTTGTAGTGTGTCAGCAACTAATTGAAGGAAATAGTCAACTTCTGATTTTAAATAACCGATTCCTTCTACCACCGGCGGAGTTAGATCACGAAGACGCTCACTAGTGATAGGGGGGGCCTTGTGCTTCACTTCATTTGTCACTCCCAGCGAAGAGTTCTCTTTAGGTGTTTTAGATGTTGGGTCTGTACTGGTTTCAGGAGAAAAGCCTTTCTTTGCCTCGATTAAGCCATCTAAATAAGTATCAACTTCTTTTGGATCGTACCCTTTTTTTCTTGTGAGAGAGAACCGAACATTCTCTATCTCTTCAACTGTTTTCTTTAGTGACCCTGGGTTATTTTTCTCATTTAGGAAACGGTCAACTTCAGAAATCTTATAGCCTTTGTTTTCAATAATTTTGAAGTTCATTGAACTCATTTGGCACCCTCAATTGATCTATTCTCCACTATGGCTGAGACAAGAGTTGATTGCCAACGTCATTATTTTTTAGCGGCCTTCTTTTTGGTATTGCCAGGGAGCATCCGATAAGCATCATAAACTCCATCAACTTGTCGGATAAGGCTGAGTAACCAATCTAAATGGCGACTATCTCCAAGTTCAAATTCGAAAGTCATGATGCTTATTCGATCCGCTCCAGTTCTGGTAGAACTTGAGATAATATTGACACGCGCATCTGATAACACTGTTGAGACATCCCCAAGTAATCTTGTACGGTCAAAAGCCTTTACTTCTATTGATGCTATGAAGGTGCCGTCACTGTCATCATCCCATTCAACATCAATGAGACGATTTGCATGTCCTGTAGCCAATGAGACTCCATTTGCGCAGTCGCTTCGGTGAATTGAAACGCCTCTTCCTCTCGTAACGAATCCCATTATCTCATCGGGGGGAACAGGTGTGCAGCATTTTGCTAGCCGAATCATTACATCATCGACCCCTTCGACGATAACACCGACGGCATTCTCACGTCTTCTTTTAGCCCGCCCCACTTGCCTTTCACGATGGGTTGGAAGAGTCGCTGCTATCCCTTGCGCTGAATCGGTCTTTTCAAGGATTGCATGGAATCTTCCAGCGACACTTTTGGGGGAAACGTTTTGTTCGCCGATTGCCGCAAATAAGGACTCTGGTTCTGAGTAATTGAGGGTCTCGCAGACTTCTTGAAGCGTTTCGCTTTTTAATAATTGGAATGCTGGCAAGCCTTCTTTCCTAAGGCAGTCAGCGAGTGCTTCACGTCCGCCATCAATCGCATCTTCTCTTCGTTCTCGAGTGAACCATTGGCGAATTTTTGATGCTGCTTTATGGGTTTTCGCGAATCGCAACCAATCCTGTGATGGGCCTGCTTCTTCAGCTTTACTAGTTAGAATCTCAACAGTATCTCCAGATTGCAAGATCGTATCCAATGGGACAAGGCGGTTATTTATTCGCGCTCCCCTACACGCATGACCTACTTCTGTATGAATGGTGTAAGCAAAATCTACTGGTGTCGCTTTTGTTTCCAGCGTGACCACTTCACCGTTAGGTGTGAAGACAAACACTTCATCTTGATCTAGGTCCATCTTTAGGTTTGACATGAATTCAAGAGGGTCTTCTGTTTCTTCTTGCCAATCAACAATTCTGGAAAACCACATGTACTCATTACGGTCTGCTTTTTCTTTATACCCAAAGTGGGCAGCTGCCCCATGTTCAGCTCGGTGATGCATATCACGAGTCCGAATTTGCACCTCTAAGGGCTTTCCTTGCGGACCTATAACAGTTGTATGTAATGACTGATACAAATTGAATTTTGGCATAGCTATGTAGTCTTTGAACCTGCCTTGAACTGGGTGCCATGTCGCGTGTATTGAGCCAAGAGCACCATAACAATCCTTCACGGAATCTACGATCACGCGAATCCCCATAAGGTCATAGATTTCGTCAAACTCTCTGCCTTTCAGAACCATTTTTTCGTAAATGCTCCAAAAATGTTTTGGTCGGCCGTGGACTTCAGCCCCAATGAGTAGCTCGCTTAGCCGACTTTGGATATCCGCTAAAACTTGGGCAAGGTATAAATCTCTTTCTGGTGCTCGCGCAGCGACCATTTGGTCAATTTCTGCATACCACTTTGGGTGAAGTGCTGCGAATGCGAGATCTTCAAGTTCATTTTTTAATCCCTGCATCCCAAGCCTATGTGCTAGCGGAGCATAGATATCCAATGTTTCTGTTGCGATACGTTGCTGTTTCCATTTTGGTAGGGAAGCTATTGTGCGCATGTTGTGCAACCTGTCCCCAAGTTTAATTAGAAGCACTCTGAGGTCTTTAGCGACAGCAACGAGCATTTTGCGCATTGAAGCTGCTTGTTGGGCTTCCTTAGTATCAAACTTAATTCTGTCTAACTTGGTTACTCCGTCAACTATGGTTGCTACGTCTTTGCCAAATTTCTTTTTAATTCCTCCCAATGCTTCACCTGTGTCTTCAAGAGTGTCGTGAAGAAGTGCGGCGATAATTGTTGCCTCATCTAATCCAAGTGATGCGACTATTTCAGCAACTGCTACTGGGTGGGTGATATATGCATCCCCTGATTTCCTGATTTGCCCATTATGGGCAGAACGAGCTGCCTCATGCGCTTCTTTGATGAGTTGCGAGCTTTGCTGAGGGTGATGCTCTTCAAAAAGTTCAAGGACAAGGTTAAGTTCATCGGAAGGATCTTCTTCAATTCTGTCCCAAATACTAACTTTGGTTATTGCTAAACTCATTCTTCCAGCCTACTCCAGTAAAGGCGCTAGTCGTATCTAACGAGAGTCACCTCTTCATAACCAGCAATCCTTTTTCTACCAGCAAGAGAATCTAATGAGATTAAAAATCCGAATCCAGCGATTCTTCCTCCAGCGAGGTTAACCAATTGTGCGGCACATTCAGCTGTTCCACCCGTGGCCAGAACATCATCAACAATAAGAATGTTTGACCCCATTGAGAAACATTCTTTTTGAAGCTCCAGAGTGGATGACCCATATTCTAATTCATACTCTAAGGAAAAAACTGGTCCTGGGAGCTTCCCACTTTTTCTAATCGGCAATAGGCCAGTTTCTAGTTGTAATGAAAGGGCTGCAGCTATTAAAAATCCTCGAGCTTCAATTCCAGCTACATACTCGATCTGTTTATCCCTATAATAGTCAGCCAAGACTTCTATGCTTTGAGCAAATGCATGCGCGTTGGCAAGCAAAGGAGAGATATCTTTAAATTCAATACCTTGAGTGGGGAAATCCTGAACTGTCCTTATGAACTTTGTTAGATCATGTTCAGCTTCAGCCATTGGGAATTTCTATCTACGTTTATTCTTTCTTGGACGTGGTGGGATAGCAGGGTTTGACGGGGTGGATTGAGGTGTGGGAATACTAGATTTTGATCGGCGCCTAACTGCTTCACTTAGCCTGTACGAACGATTGTCTGAATCCGTATCACCAAATTTATTTCTAAGAAAAGTAGCGCAGGGAGCAGCGATGAATAGAGAAGAGAATGTTCCAATAATGAGGCCGATTAGTAGTGCTAGAGCAAACTCTCGTAATGTAACTGCCCCCATAATCCCAGAGCCGACCACAAGTACAGAAACAACGGGAAGTATTGACGTTATGCTCGTATTAACAGAGCGCATGAAGACTTGATTCAATGCTTTCTCTACTATTTCAGTGTACGAGAGTTTGGCGTTCGATAGAAGATGTTCGTTATCTCTCACCTTGTCGAAAACGACAAGGGTGTCATATAGGGAGTACCCCATGATAGTGAGGAATGCTATGACTGTTGGTGGCGTTACTTCAAACTGAAATAAGGCATAGATTCCTACGGTTATTGCAATATCATGCGCGACCGCTACTAAAGCTCCGACAGCCATTTCCCAGCGTAATCTGATCGTGATGTATAAGGCGATCACAATAAAGAACACAATTAGTGCTTTAATTGCTTTGTTCGTGATTTCCTCACCCCAGGAAGGACCTGCGGTTGAAACGCTAACGGCGCTTTCATTTTGGCCTGTAATTTGTGCAAGAATTGAAGTTACCTGGGCAACAATTGGGTCATTATCTTCTCCAGAGTTCAACGCATTCTGAGTAACTTTTGAGAGTTCAGTTCGGACGCGTAAGACACCGCCACCAGTTTGGATCCTGGCATCAGCAATACCTAATGGGCGTAGTGCGTCTCTGACTTCCTCTGCTTGAATATTTTCAGCTGGTACTTCCCAGGCACCGCCTCCTTCAAATTCCAGACCTAAGTTCAATCCCCGAAATCCAAGTCCCCCAATTGACAAGATAAGAAGGGCAAGAGAACATAACGAGATTGATTTCCACAGTTTTGAAAAAGGTACTGTGGTTTCGTTTCTATACATTCTCTTTAGGAGATTCATTTTTGTTCCTCCTTTTCTACTAATGGAAGGCCACTCAGCCATGGGCGTTTCTGAAGTGAATTTTGCATTCCTAGAAATTTCACGACAGGACGTAGAAAGAAATATGTAGCAAGAAGGTCAAGAATTGATGCTAAGCCGAGCATGAGTGCGAAGCCCCTAACTGAACCGACTGTCAGGAAATATAAGATAGCTGCGCCGATCAACGAAGCTAAATTTGCCCAGAAGATAGTTTTAAATGCGATTGGGAAAGCCTGGTCTACTGCTGAGCGCAAAGTCCGCCCATTACGGATATCTTCTTTCAGGTGCTCAAAGTAAACTACGTTTGAATCCAAAGAAGTTCCGATTGAGACTATAAGTCCAACGACTCCAGCAAGGGTTAAAGCGAGGCTTCTTGTTTCGGAAAGCCAAGAAAGAATGACCCAAAGCATCGTCCCAGAGATAGCGAGAGAAAGCATCGCTGCTACACCCAGAAGTTTATAATAAGCGAACATGTAGAGCGCTACGAGCGATAAACCAACTAGCCCTGCTACTACCCCAGCGTCTAATGAATCCTGTCCCAAGGTTGCTGAAACAAGCCTTACTCTACTACCACTAGTTGGGTCGGTTGGATCACCGAACTCAAGAGGTAATGATCCGTAGCGCAAAACCAAAGCCGTATCTTCGGCTCGAGATTGATCAAAATTACCGCTAATGACGATTTGATCTCGCTCAAAGTAAGGCGTATTTACACTTGGGGCAGATTCAATTACTCCATCAAGGACAATTGCCAATTGTCCAACTTGACAGATTGGTTGACGGTTGAAGCAAGCGTTTGCCGCTGCATTAAAGAGGTCAATCCCTTCCTCACCGGACCGGAAAGTAGGAAAGACACTCCATTCTAATCCTGCAAAGCTTGCATCAGCTGTTTCTAGGGCAGCTCCTGTAAGCATCGTTCTTCCGAGAAGTAGTCGCTGATATGGGATACCTTCAGGATCTAATAGAGGTAAAATAACTGGGTTCTCGGCAATGTCATCATCGGCATTCGTGTTTGGCATTCCCAAAGCATCGTTTTGTGTGAAACCCAGGTTTTCGCACCCTATTCCATCAGGAGTTGCCATGTTACTATCTTCATTAGTTTCTGATTCTGGACCTTCCTGAGGTGGATCATCTGCATCTGATGGTAGTAGTCCTACTGGTCCTTCATTAGTTGTGGCGTTATCGCCTGTTTGTTCTTGATCAACATCAATAGGTATTGGTGGGAGTATCGCGCAAACTGGCCTGAATCGTAGCTCGGCTGTTTGCCCTACTACTTCCAGTGCCCTTTGTTGATCCTCAACACCTGGAAGTTGAACGACTATCCGATTTGACTGTCTAGTGATATCTGGTTCAGCTACACCTAACCCATCAACTCGGTTTCTAATGATTTCAACTGACCTATCAAGTGCCTCATCTAAGGCTGATCCGGTAAGTTCAGTATCTTTAGCTGGCTCTAATACGACTTCGGCACCGCCTTCAAGGTCTAGCCCGAGAAGTACGCTATTTCCTGCGGCGATAGACCATGAAAGTAACCCACCGACGATAAGGATAATTCCCAATATCGGAAGCAGAACTTTTCGTTTCATGCCAAAATCCCCGAGACCTAAAGGGTCTAGGCCTCGTCCGTTATTCCGTCGTAAGTAATAAGCTTTGCAATGTTCGCTTTACTTATCTTTAATTCAATTCCATCGGCGACCATCAAAAAAACTGTTCCCCCGTCAAGGTCACTTACCGTTCCGTAGATTCCAGAGTCAGTAACAACGTCATCGCCAACATCCAAGCTTGCTAGCATTGCTGCTTGTGCTTTTCTTGCTTTCTGTTGTGGACGCAGAATCATGAAATACATCAGAAGTAATAAAATTGGAATAAAAAGTGCTCCACCCATTAAATGCCCTATCGTTAGTTTGGTTCGTTCCAAATGTTACCGTAACAAACTTCAGAACCCTAAGTATCGCTTCCACATTCTGGAATCTTGAAATTTATCCCCAGATTTCAAGGGTTTTTCTTCGAAATTCCTTGAAATTATCACTCATAATTGCCTCTCTCGCTCTTTGCATGAAAGCAAAAGTCCAAGCAAGATTATGTAGTGTGAGGATTCGTCCAGCTACTGGTTCTCCTACAGATAGAAGGTGGCGTATGTAACCTCTGGACCACCGTGACGTTGAATTTTCAGTGAATTCAGGGTCAATAGGTTCATCACTTTTGGCATATTTAGCTGCACTTAGGTTGATACGACCCTGCGTTGTTAAGGCAGTTCCATGCCTTGCTAGCCGTGTTGGCCATACACAATCAAACATGTCAATACCGCAAGAAATTGCTTCTACTAAACCCGCTGGATCTCCTAACCCCATAAAGTATCTCGGCCTCTCCAACGGGAGGTGCTTTGTGCTTTCGCTCATTGGATCAAGCATCTCTTCTCTTGTTTCTCCAACCGATAATCCACCAATTGCATACCCATCAAATCCGATTTCAACGATTTGCTCTGCAGATTTTCTCCGAAGACTTAAGTCAAGACCTCCTTGCACTATCCCAAATTGTGACTGATCCTTAGTTAGTTCAGTCTTTAGATTCAGAAAATGCCGGCGCGCTCTTTCCGCCCATAACTGCGTTCTTTCTACAGCTAGTTCAATTACTTCTTTATCTGCGGGCAAAGGTGGGCAAACGTCTAATGCCATTTGTATGTCTGAACCCAGAGTGTTCTGGATTTCAACGGCTTTTTCTGGCGTTAATCTGTGGTAGCTGCCGTCATAAGTGGATTTAAATGTGACTCCGTCGTCATCAACATCTGGTTCCAAGGAAAAGACTTGATACCCTCCTGAGTCGGTTAATATCAGACGGTTCCAATTTGCAAACTCATGCAAGCCACCAAATTCTTTGATAAGTTTCTCTCCCGGGCGAAGCATCAGGTGATAGGTATTACCAAGGATTATATCTGCGCCTAGTTCTTCTAAGTCTTGCGAGGTGATCGTTCTCACTGAACCTCTTGTACCTACTGGCATAAATGTCGGTGTTTGGAGACTATGACGGTTCATTGATAATTCCCCGACACGAGCATTGCCATCTCTAGCAAGAACGGAAAATCTTGGTGTCTGTTCAGATGTCATTTACAAAGTCCAACTTTTTAGTAAATAGTCATTTTGATCGTTTAATAAACATAGCGTCGCCCAAAGAAAGAAATCGGTAACCTTCATCTAAAGCAATTTGATATAGGTCTTTCCACCGTGGTCCGACGAATGCTTCGATCATTACCAAAAGACTAGATCGAGGTAAATGGAAATTTGTCATTAAAACGTCAACCACATTGAATTCGAAACCTGGAGTGATAAATAGGTCAGTACGGCCGGAAAGGTTACCGGTGGCTGCAACTGATTCCAGGGCGCGCACCACTGTCGTTCCTACAGCCACAACACGGTTAGCTTGTTTGCAAAGCTCCCATACATCTTCACTAACAGAATACTTTTCTTCATGCATTCGATGGTTCCCTATTGACTCTGTAGAAATAGGGCGGAACGTTCCAAGACCAACACTTAGTTCCAATTTCGTTATATGAACCCCACGCTGCACACAGCGCTGAAGTGTCTCTTCAGTAAAATGCAAACCAGCAGTTGGGGCGGCAACAGAAGATTCCCTATTTGAAAAAACTGTTTGGTATCGTTCTTCATCATCCAATTGCCGTTCAATATAAGGAGGCAAGGGAACTTCACCGTATTTTTGGAATAGTTCCTGCATCGTACCCTGTAAGGAATATATGTATCTCGTTCCATCGCCAGATGCTTCACCTACGCGTATTACAGGATCGCCATCCTCATCAAACAAATCACTTCCTACTGGAACTTTTCTACTAGGGCGAATCAAAGCTTCCCATGAGTCTTCTTTATGTTCTTCCAAAGCAAGTAGTTCTACCATTCCTCCGGTTTCTTTACGAAACTTCATTCTTGAAGACATAACCCTAGTTTCGTTTAGGACGATGACATCTCCCTCTTCTAGTAAGTCAGGCAAGTCTTTAGTCTTCTTATGGCTTATTATTTCTCCGTCTACAAGCAATCTAGAATTTTCGCGAAATTCTAAGGGGTGCTGAGCTATCGCATTCTTTGGCAACTCGTAATCAAAGTGTGATGTATCCAAGGTTCTTTGAGATCTATTTATCTAGTTCATTGAGTAGATTTGGGGCTTGTTTTTCCGCCGTATTATTCACTGGGGGTTCTAAATCAAGGTGATCCCATGCTGATGGTGTCGCTATTCTTCCGCGTGGAGTTCGCATGATTAAGCCCTGCTGTATTAAGAAAGGTTCATAAACATCCTCAACGGTTTCAGTAGGTTCAGAAACGCTGATTGCGAGAGTAGAAAGTCCAACAGGTCCTCCATTGAACTGTTGGCAAAGAGCTTGAAGAATCGCTCTATCAACTTTATCTAAACCTTTCTGATCAATGCCGAACACCTTAAGGCCTTCTTCTGCTGTTTTTTGATCGATAATCCCTTCCGCTTTCATTTCGGAAAAATCACGTACTCTCCTAAGAAGACGGTTAGCTATTCTAGGGGTTCCACGAGCCCGTAGCGATATTTCTTTGCTCCCTGCTTCCTCTATATGGATACCAAAGATCCCTGCAGACCGAAGCACAATTGTGTTTAGGTCAGCAGAATCGTAATAGTCAAGGCGTGCGACCAACCCGAATCTGTCTCGGAGTGGACCAGTAATGAGCCCTGTGCGAGTTGTAGCAGCGACTAATGTGAACGGAGCTACAGATAAACGCACTGATCTCGCTGCGGGTCCCTTTCCTAGAACGATATCTAGTTGGTAATCTTCCATGGCTGGGTAGAGAACCTCTTCCACAGCCTTAGATAGTCGGTGTATTTCATCAATAAATAACACATCTCCAGGTTCAAGTTTTGTGAGAATAGCTGCTAGGTCGCCTGCACGTTCAAGTGCAGGCCCTGATGTACTGTGGAGATTAACTCCCATTTCATGAGCAACAATATTGGCTAGTGTTGTCTTTCCCAAACCTGGTGGGCCGGCAAAGAGAAGATGATCTGGAGGTTTGTTTCGTTTCTTTGCTGCACCAAGAATAATTTCTAGATGTTCTTTGAGCTCTGATTGGCCCACGAAGTCCATCAGGCTTGTAGGCCTTAACCCATTCGTTTCTTTTTCACTATTATCTTCGCCGTCTTCAATGGACTGACTTGGGGAAAGCAGTTCGTCTCTCATTGTTCAACTCTCAATTTTCTCAATCATGATGATACCGAAGCTAACTCTCGTAGGGCCAATTTAAGTAAATCGGAAACGTCTCCTTCTGTGGGTAAATCTTTCATAGCTTCATAAATTTCCTCATTACCATATCCAAGACCCGTAAGTGCTTCACGAACATCTTTAGTATTACTTGATGCTTTTGCCCCGCTTGGAGAAGAAACGCTACTAGTAGCTATTTCTGCAAGGTGAAGTTTTGACTGGAGTTCAATTATCAATCTCGCGGCAGTTTTTTTACCGATACCAGGAACAAGACATAAAGCTTCTGCGTCTTCATTTGCAATTATCTTACTTAATTCTTCTGGATCGTAAGTTGATAAAATCGCTAGCCCTAATGAAGGCCCGACACCATGTGCTGCGATAAGCGCTTCAAAGAATAGGCACTCCGCTCTAGCTATAAACCCATAAAGTATTTGGTTATCTTCTCTAAAATGGTGATGGATGTATATTAAAGTTTTTTCTCCTACCGGTCCGATACTTTCAAAGGTTGATGGTGAAA
The DNA here is from genome assembly GCA_002709645.1 of Acidimicrobiaceae bacterium. Taxonomy (GTDB): domain Bacteria; phylum Actinomycetota; class Acidimicrobiia; order Acidimicrobiales; family UBA8592; genus UBA8592. The sequence continues at coordinate 28,588 of PAQG01000045.1, read as the reverse complement.
TTTGAATTCGATACCCAACTCCTGTTACTTCAAGAATAATCTCGCTCTCTTCCTTGATAGTTAAAGTCCCTCGAAGACTACCGATAGTCATGCCACTCCTACGTGTTTATTCGCAGAATAACAAAGGGCTAAAGCAAGTGCGTCTGCTGCATCAACTGGGTCTAAGGGAGTTTTTATGTGGAGCAATGTTCTGACCATCTGTTCCATTTCTATTTTGTCAGCTCCCCCATGCCCAGCAACAGCTAGTTTTACTTCGTTTGGGGAGTATTCAATGACTTTGCATCCAGCATCTATTCCTTCGACCATAACAACACCTATTACTTGCCCTACAGAAATTGCAGTTCTTACATTTCGCTGAAAGAGCACGCGTTCTATAGCTATAACCTCTGGTGTGAACTCCTGTAATAGTTTTCTAAATTCATTTCGAAATTCAAGCAGCCTATTAGGCAACTCGTATTCAGGAGAAGTTCTTATTACTCCAGCTGCGACTGCGCGCTCTTTCCGGTTGTTTATTTCTATCACTCCGTAGCCACAGCGTGATAAACCTGGGTCTATTCCTAAAACGAACATATGTACGATTATAGGGTTTTTTGACCCCTTGCCGGTGTATTGTTTCTATCCTGCTATCTCTTGCAGGACCGCATCTGGAATATCAAAGTTTGCGTGGACAGCATCAACATCATCAAGTTCGTCGAGAAGGTCAATTAAATTCAGAACTTGTTTTGCTGAAGTGGTCTCCTGCAGTGAAACAACTTGTGAAGGAAGGAATGTTAAATCTGAAGATATGAAAGAGATAGCTGACTTTTCCAAAGCATCTCTAAGTTGATTGAGTTCGGTTGGTTCACAAGTCAATCTCCAGGTATCACCTTCATCAACAAGGTCTTCGGCACCATTTTCAAGAGCAACTTCCATAATTTGGTCTTCATCGATTTCTCTTGGAAGGACTATCAATCCTTTGCGTTGAAATTGCCATGCCACTGAACCAGGTTCTGCCAGAGACCCCCCATTTTTTGAGAGTACAGACCTGACTTCAGAGCCCGTTCGATTCCGGTTGTCTGTTAAAGTCTCAATGTAGAGAGCTACCCCATTAGGTGCGTAACCCTCATAAGTTACGTCTTCGTAGTTCACACCTTCTAGTTCTCCGATTCCCCGTTTAATAGCTCTCTCTATGGTGTCAAGAGGAACGGAGTTGTCCCGAGCTTTCTGATACATCGTCCTTAAGGTTGGATTAGAGTCGAGTTCTCCTCCTCCTTGTCGGGCAGCTACTTCAACTTGCTTAATGAGCTTTGCAAATAATTTTCCACGTTTTTTGTCAGCAGCGCCTTTCTTGTGTTTTATAGTCGCCCATTTGGAATGCCCGGACATATTTGCCCCCCTTTCGATTGGAACCTTATATTGTCATTGATACGAACAATTCATGAATTCTTAAATCATTTGAAAGTTCTGGATGAAATGATGCCACCAAAGTCGTTTCATTGCCACACAAAACAATCTGGTCGTCTAATTTGGCGAGAACGTTAACGCTTTCGCCAACAGATTCGACGATAGGTGCTCGAATAAATATAGAGGGGAAGGGATAGGTAAAACCTTTAATATCCAATTGAGATTCAAATGAATCTATTTGCCTGCCGAATGCATTTCTCTTAACAGTAATGTCAATCGCTGCGAGGGGCGTTTGATCTTCCCGCCCATCAAGAATTTCTGTGGAAAGCATGATCATGCCTGCGCAAGTCCCAAAGACTGGCATGCCATCTGAAAGCCTTTCTTCCAATGGTTTTCGTAATTGGTTTGATTCCAACAGCATTGAAATAGCAGTTGACTCGCCTCCTGGGATCACAAGTCCACTCACGCTATCTAAGCTTTCGGGGTCCCTGATTGCAATTGCTTCTATGCCAAGACTATTTAGGATCCTTATATGGCTTTCGAAGGCTCCTTGAAGTGCCAGGACACCCACCTTCAAGGTTCACCAACCGCGATCTTCTAATTTTATGTTTAGTTCATCCATCCCGATACCTGTCATTGGTCCTCCGAGACCTCTGCTTACTTTCGCTAGGATTTCAGGATTGTTGAAATTGGTTGTTGCTTCAACGATAGCTTTAGCACGTGGTTCGGGATTTTCTGACTTAAATATTCCGGAACCGACAAAAACTGCTTCAGCCCCTAGTTGCATGACTAGAGCCGCATCAGCTGGGGTTGCTAGCCCTCCTGCGCAAAACATGGGTACGGGTAATTTCCCTGTTTCAGCAATTTCTTGCACTAGCGAGACCGGAGCTTGTAGTTGTTTAGCCCAATCAAAAATCTCAGCAGAGTCTGCTTGCCCGATTTTTTTAATATCTCCTAGTATTGTTCGCAAGTGCCTAACTGCTTGGACTACGTTTCCAGTGCCAGCTTCTCCCTTGCTTCGGATCATGCAGGCGCCCTCTGAAATTCGTCTAAGTGCTTCCCCAAGATTAGTTGCACCGCAGACGAATGGCACGGTGAAAGCCCATTTATCGATATGGTGCTTTTCATCAGCTGGTGTTAGTACTTCTGATTCATCAACGTAGTCGACTCCCAAAGATTCAAGTATTTGTGCTTCCACGAAGTGTCCGATTCTTGCCTTCGCCATGACTGGAATAGTTACCGTTGCTTTGATACCTTCTATCATTTCGGGGTCACTCATTCTTGCAACTCCACCATCTACACGGATATCAGCAGGGACTCTTTCTAAAGCCATTACTGCAACAGCGCCTGCATCTTCAGCAATTTTTGCCTGTTCTGGCGTAACTACGTCCATGATCACACCACCCTTTAACATTTCTGCCAATCCTCGTTTTACGTTAATTGTTCCAGTAGTACGTGAAGTGGGTGTTTCTTCGTCAGTCATACTTAAATGCTACCTGCAATTAAGTATTTCGTATCCTTTTTTCACAACTCTCCTAAAGCCATAACTCGGTCCATCGTTGAAAACCCAGTAGTGATTAAAGGGTCTTTAGGGGGATGAATCCACATATGGCGGCAGAATTTTGGATTGTGAGTGGGCTCTCTTCCATCTGAGTGCAGGCTTCTCAAAGCATCAGCGAGGCCAGTTGGGTATCGTGTCATCTGAACGGCATGAATATCCGTTTCCGCCACAACCCAAGGGTAGAAGATTTTTTTAGCGATACTCCCAACAAATTTTGGCAAAAAGAACATTGGTCTTGCTATAAGAACTGCAGCAGTGCTTTCGAGCAGAGTTAGCCTGTTTCGAGTACGACTAAGTTCATGAGTTATTAGGCCTTCAAGTTCAACTCTTGTTACTCGGTCCAAGAGGCCCGTGGTAGCTACTAGTCTTCCATGGAGACTGTTACGACCGACCATAATCATGTTCGGTGCCGAATCCTGTATAACGAACAAATCTGGCGGCCGAAAGCCATGGGCTACGCAAATACCTTCAACCAGGTTCTCAAAACGGGGGAAGTTTCCCGCAGTAATGGGCTCTGCATTTATTTTCGTTAGGATTTTCAGATCCATCCGTCGATAGGTAACGAGATAATAGGTTCCTACAACAAAAATAGAAATAGGAATTGCGATATATAAAGCTACTCCCGCAAGAAAAGCTATCACAAGAAGAATAGCTGTGTCCCATGCTATGCAAGCTAGGAAGATAGCTAAAGACCGCCTAACCGCTATGTGCGGTTCCATCAAAAATTAACCTCAACAGGACCTTGGGCTTCATCTTCAGCTTCAAAGAATTCAGCTTGTTTGAAACTGAATGCTCCAGCAACAACATTCGAAGGAAACGTTTCAATCCTGTTGTTATAGCCAAGCACGCTATCGTTGTAGTGTTGACGCGCAAATGCTATTCGGCTTTCAGTGCTAACTAGCTCCTCTTGTAATTGCAGAAAATTCTCGTTCGCTTTCAAGTCTGGGTATGCCTCTGAGAGGGCGAAAAGGGATTTCAAAGCTCCGCTTAGTAAATTCTCGTTTTGTGCTTGCTCTGCGATGCTTTGACCAGCCATGGCAGCGTTTCTTGCTTCAACGACTGCTTCCAGTGTCTCTCTTTCGTGTTCTGCATAACCCTTTACTGTCTCAACCAAATTTGGAATGAGGTCATATCTCCGTCGCAACTGAACATCTATTTGTGACCAAGCGTTTTCTGTACCATTTCTTGCCCGAACTAATCCGTTATATTGCATAATCAGAAATAGCAGCAGTAATACAACGACTATCAAGACGATAATTAAGACCATGAATGCTCCTTTGGTGTTTCATTTAGCATAACTAATATTCTTTTAACGCGAAATCTATATGATTGTAATTTAGTTTAGCTCTTAAGGCCGTCTAATGTTCCAGAGAAAAATTGGCGTCCTTTGGCTAAGGGGACAGAAGGGGCGGTACTAAGCGCTCGTTGATAAACATCTATATAACGGTTAGCGAGTTTTTCCATACTAAATTGCTCTGCACGGTTTCTTCCAGAATCCACTATCTCTTTAGTCAACTCAGAATTGTACAGGGCTAGACGCAACCCATCAGAAAGGGAAATAGGATCCCCTGTCTTTGTAAGGATGGCGTCTGCTCCCTCTCGAGCAAGTTTGGAATAGCCAGGTATTGAACTAGAGACTACTGGAGTCCCTGCCGCCATCGCTTCCAGTAATACAATTCCAAATGATTCACCACCTAAGGAGGGGGCGCAGAGCACTGAGCACTCTTGTAGTCTTTGTATCTTTTCGGAATCTGAAATAGTTCCGAGCCATGATATTCGCGTGTCACCCTTTGCTAGGTCTTTCAATCGGTTTGTTTCAGGACCTTCTGATGCCACCCAAAGGTTTACCTCCTGAGGCAGATAACCCATTGACCGGATTAGGACTTCGAGTCCTTTCCTTGGTTCGTGCCTTCCAACAAAAAAAATAGTTGGGTTGGTTTTTCTTTGACCATCATTACGAAAGAGGTCAAGATCAATTCCATTGAACAAGATTTCGTACTCTCCCCCAAGTGCATCACGAGCGGTCTTAGCTGCCTCTTCGGAGACCGCACAATTGATTTCTATTCTTGAAGCTGCCCATTTCGCTGGGCGATTGAAATAATCATAAAACTTTGAATGTCCGGACCGATGATACGTCGCCACAATGGGGCTTTGCTTTAGAACTATTGCCGTTAAAGTTGGTCCTGGAGCAAGTGGTTCATGAACGTGCAAGACATCAAATTGCTCATCTCTAAGAGCCCGAATCACTCTAAGTTGTGCAGCCGCATCAGGAGCTAAAGGGGCAATAGATCCATTAGTAGCCATAGGAAGACTATTTCCCAATGGTGTAATTCCAGTTTCTGGCGGTGGCCCATCGCAAGGACCAAGGACTCTAACATCTATACCCAATTTCCTAACTGCTTTGGCTAAACATAGGATTTGGTTCTGAACGCCTCCCGGTACTGTGAGGCTGTATGGGCTAATCATGCCAATGCGCATACTCACATTGGTAGCCGATCCGGAATAGGTTCGCTTCTTTTTCAGGAATAATTAAGTTCTTCCATTACGAAAATCTTCAAGGGCAATCAAATCGCTTGGCCAATTTGGTTGCATCAGATGCCATTGTTCTGGCTCTGACCGGATAAGAGATTCGAAGACGTTGACTATATCTTGCGATATTCGTACAACATCATCTCTTAACGCTCCTGATCTTTCGGATGAGATAGGAGGGCATACAACAGCATGATGCGATTTGTTTTTTTGATAGACAGCTACAGGAATTATTTTCGCACCGGTTCTGATTGCAAGTGTGGCTGGCCCTGCAGGGATAGTTGTTTCTTCTCCAAAAAAGTTTACTTTCACCCCTTTTCCGTCAATGTCACGATCGCAAAGGAGGCATACGACATGATTCTGTTTGATAGCGCTTATCACTTCTTTTCCAGCATTTGGACCCAGCGGAACTACATTCATCCCAAATGACTCACGGTATTTGAGCATGAAATCGAATAACTCCTTTGGCCTTTGCGGTTCAACTACAACAGTTACTTCGTAGTTAGGTCGACAAGTCAACCACCTCCCTGCCCATTCCCATCCACCTAGGTGAGGAAGCGCGAGGATAGGCCCAACTCCTGTTTCCCAAGCATTTTCGATATGTTCAAATCCTTCTACAGTGAAACCTGCATCAATTTGGGAATCTGAGAGTCCTTGCATTCTTGCTGAATCAACCCAATAGCGCGCATAGGTCTGGAATGTTTTTCCTACCTTGTCATGAGTTTCGCTATCTTTAAGTGCTTTGTCATAAACCCTAGTTAAATGCCTACTAACGAGAAAGTACCTGTCTTTAGATATTTTAGATACTATTTGTGCGACAAAATTCTGAATGGGGGTGACAAGTACCGGCGGCAGGATTTGGACAAGAGAGGCCAAAGCCCTATAGAGAATAACGAGAGGCTTTGCGGTAGACACTTAGGGTTGTTCTAGGTCCGTTGGATTCTCTATTTGTGCCGTAGCTTGATTCCATACTTTCAAAAATCTTTGGACGACAGTTAATAGTGTGAGAATTAACATCACCCACAATATCGGAATAAGGAAATCACTTATTAATAGCCCCAATGCCAGCACAATGAAGCGTTCTGCTCGCTCCATAATTCCACCTTTCGCATCGAATCCTAAGGACTCTGCTTTAGCGCGTTGATATGAGATCAGCATGGCTGACCCCATTACTGCTACAGGCAGCATCATGATTCTTCCGGGTTCATTTGATGCTAGGTACCATGCAATCCCACAGAAGAGAAATATATCTGTGACTCGGTCGCTAAATGAATCAAAGAATGCACCTCGAACCGAAGATGTTCCAGCTGCTTTTGCTACTGCACCATCTAACGCATCTGGTAACCCTGTAAGAATAAGAAAAATAAAGCCAAGGAAAAGTTTTCCCTGCCCTATGACTACTGCCCCAATTGCAGAAAGAACTATTCCGGTGACTGTCAAAGCATTTGCGGTGACACCTATTCGGCATAAGCCAGCTCCTATTGGGTCAAGAACCCGATCAACATTTGTGCGGAAGTTGCCATCAAACACGAATTTTCTCCATCCAACTATTTGTGCGTTCTACAAGGGTAAGACTAGCACTTTTACCCCTTCACTCTTGTCCCTTAACAGACTTTAGAAAGTGTTATCCCATTCTTCAGGATTATCTTCAACTATTTGTTCAAGGACTTTACCGGAAGATCCATCGATGAGTATCACCGCTCTAGTTAATGGAATCCCCTCTGAGGAATACGTTAACAATCGCCAAACAGGTCGGCTCCGGAATCCTCTCCACATGAGTTGCGCTGAAGCTGGACCAATTTGAAATCCAACAGATTCTGATGCTATCTCCAATGCTTCTCTTTCATCAATCGTGCATCGTATAGACGCATAGAAGTTGTAGAGACCAAACAACACAATGAAAATTCCCGAGATAAGAAACCCTTTATTGACTAATGGTGAGTCGTCAAACATAATGCTTAAAAGAACAAGCACTAAGCCTGTAACGATGTACAGATATCCAGCTAATTTTCGTTTTTCTGTATTTGGTATTTGGTACTCATCCGCTCCATAGGTAGGTTCAAGGTCCTCTGGCAGGGAATCAAAAGTTTCTGGCACCTCATTCACCTACTGGAGTCTAATTACGAATTTCAAAAAAACTGTTTAATCGCGTGATGGCCAGTGTTTTTTTAATCTTTCGTAGCTTGACGAAAGTGTTTCTGGAATCATTCTTGCCTCAGCAACCGTAGTAAGGAAAGTTGTGTCACCTTCCCACCTGGGCAAACAATGCATATGTAAATGCTCTGGAATGCTAGCTCCTGCTGCTTTCCCGATATTCACTCCGACATTAATTCCATGAGGTTTATATGCTTCTGTGATTGCGGTCACGGCTAAATTTGTTATCTCCCATAGTTCGTTACTTTCTTCATCAGTCAGTTGCTGCAGGCTAGGCACTGCACGTTTAGGCAAGACAAGCACATGACCGCTCACATAGGGGTACAGATTAAGAATGGCGGCGCAATGGTCACCTTCCCAAAGAACATACTTTTTCAAATCTGGGTCATCAGAAAGGAATAGATCTTCAAAAATGCTTTCGTTTCCCGACAGAGGTTTTTTTCTCTCATTTGAAACGTAGGCCCTGCGCCAGCCTGCCCAAATCCTACCTATTCGGGTTGACCCACTTCTCGTGTTCATAGTTGGTCATTAATCTCTTTAGTAAGTCTTGCAATGAAATCCGTAATGGGAATTCCTCGCTCAACTTCACCGCCTCTTGGGTTCACTCCAATTGTTTGGGCTTCAACGTCTTCATTACCCACAACTAGAACGTACGGAATTTTTTGTGTTTTGACATCCCTAATTCGTTTTCCTAATGGGTTATCTGCCCTCACGAACTGAACGCGAAAGTTTTCTTTTTCAAGCTCTGTAATTATTTCTTTTGCATACTCTTCGTGTTCTTCTGCGACTGGCAAAACCGACACTTGAACTGGCGCTAGCCAAGAAGGGAATGCTCCGGCGTAATGTTCTATTAAGACACCAAAGAAACGCTCAATTGATCCCATCAATGCTCGATGAATCATCACTGGGCGTTTTCTTTCACCAGCGGAATTTATATACCGTAAATTAAATCTCTCTGGGAGATTAAAATCCAACTGGATGGTTGAAAGTTGCCATGATCTTCCAATGGCATCAGCAACATCAATATCAATCTTGGGTCCATAGAAAGCAGCGTCGCCTATTTTGGTACTAAAAGGAAGTCCATGACTCTCTAGAGCTTCCTGCAACGCCCTAGTTGCATGATCCCAAATTTCGTTGCTCCCTACTGACTTTTCCGGATTTCTAGTTGAAAGATTGAAGGTAAAATCTTTAAAGCCAAAGGCTTGCAGAACTGACATAACGAATTCAAGCAAATTCCCGATTTCTTCTGCGAGGCCTTCTTCTGTCGTAAAAATATGCGCGTCATCTTGAGTAAATCCTCGTATTCTCATTAAGCCATGTAGAGTTCCAGCCCTTTCATACCGGTAGACGGTTCCCAATTCAAACAAACGCACGGGAAGGTCCCTATACGATTTCGTTCCCGATCGATATATCAAGCAGTGCATTGGACAATTCATTGGCTTCGGGTAGTACTCACCATTATCCATTTCCATAGGGGGATACATTCCTTCGGAGTAGAAATCCAAATGGCCGCTAGTCTTAAACAGGTCTGCATTTGCTATATGTGGGGTGTAGACAAATTCATAGCCTCCATCCTCATGCCGCTGCCGACTGTAATCCTCCATAAGTTTCCTGACTTGGGACCCTTTGGGATGCCATACTGCTAGGCCACCCCCAAGTTCTGATGGAAAGCTAAGTAGATCCAATTCATTCGCTAATTTTCTATGGTCACGTTTTGCCGCTTCTTCTAATCGCTCTAGATGCTCTTTCAATTGTTTTTTTGTAGCCCATGCTGTTCCATAGATTCTTTGGAGCATTGGCTTTTTCTCATCACCTCTCCAATACGCTCCAGCAACGCTCATAAGTTTAAAATGTCCTAATTTACCTGTGGATGGGACATGGGGGCCTCGACAAAGATCAACGAAACCATCGCCATTACGGTAAAAACTAATTATTTCATCATCGTCAACTTCAGTAGCTTCTGCTGTTTCAATAATCTCGCATTTATAAGGATGTTGAGAAAACATTGTTAACGCTTCACTCACGGTTGTTTCTCCGCGTATGAAAGTCTGGTCTGCTTCAACTATTTCTTTCATCTTTTTTTCTATCTTCTCAAGGGTTTCTTCTTTAATGGCTTCATCATTGGGAATTGCAAAGTCATAGTAAAAACCATTTTCTATTGGTGGCCCAATTGCAAATGTTGCCTCAGGGTAGATATCCAGCACAGCTTGCGCTAGCACGTGGGCAGTTGAGTGCCGAAGAGTTTCTAATCCTTGTTCGGAATCACCTGTAATGATATTTACAGATGACCCGTTCTCAAGTGGCGTCAGAAGATCAACTTCAGTCCCGTTTATTTCGGCGATTATTGCTGCCTTAGCAAGGTTAGAACCTATGTCCATCGCTAGATCTGCAGCAGTTGACCCTTCTTGGAGTGTTCTTTTCGAACCGTCTGGCAATATGACTGTGATTTCCGGCATGAATGTATGGTACAGATGAGGACTGACGATTTCGGGGAATATACGTACTTCTTCTCCGTTATGCTCTTAAAGCTCTTATTCGACTTAAATTTCTTCTACTTGATATGGTCGGCCGACATCAACTCCCAACAGCATTGCAGCATCAGAAATCCCATTTCCGGATTCTGCTAATTCGTCAATAACTGCAATAGCGCCAGGGGTATCTAAATCGTTATCAAGGCAATCGCGAACTTCTTCTATCCCGTAACTACCTGATCCAGCCGAAATCCACTTTTGTAATCTTTCTTTCGCTTGAGGCATTATCTCATTATCCCAAGACCAAGGAGTTCGGTAGTGGTGAGCGACGACCCCGAGCCTAATAGCTCTCGGATCATATTTTTTTCTTAAATCAGATACGAAGATAAGGTTTCCCAATGATTTTGACATCTTCTCACCTTCCATCTCTACCATTGCTTGATGCACCCAATGCCGAACGAAAGGTTTGCCTGTAACTGCTTCTGATTGAACACGTTCGCATTCATGGTGAGGGAAAATTAGATCAGCTCCACCACCATGAAGATCTATTGTTTCTGATTCCAAATCACGCATAGCCAGTACAGAACATTCCACATGCCAACCGGGGCGTCCAGGACCCCATCTGCTTTCCCAAGATGGCTCATCTTGAAGTGATGGTTGCCACAGCACAAAATCTAAAGGATCGTGTTTCTGCGGGTCGCTGGGATTTCCTCCTCTTTCAGCAGCAAGCGCTATCATCTCATCTCTTTTTAAACCACTTAAATCACCGAAATTACTCGCTTTAGTAATATCAAAATAAACAGATCCGTTTATTTGATAGGCGTTTCCTTTTTCAAGTAATTGGCCTATGAAATTTCGTATTTCCGCAATTGCTGAAGTTGCTCTTGGTTCGCTCCAGGAAGGGATCATTTCAAGCGCCTTCATATCGCTATCGAAGCGAGCTGTTTCCTTCGCAGCTAAGTCAAGGTAATGAACCCCTAATTCTCTTGCTTTGCGGAGAATGTCATCATCTACATCGGTGATATTTCTGACGCATTGTGTCTCGTAACCCAAATCCCTAAGTCTCCGTTGGAGCACGTCATATACGAGGTATGTAGCTGCATGGCCGATGTGGGTGGCATCATATGGTGTTATTCCACATGTATAGATTTTGACAGTTTGATTTGGTTGAAAGGTATCAATTGTATTTGTTGCCGTGTTGAAAAGTCTCATCGTAAGTTCTATAGCCCGCTGCTCTGCAGTTTGAGGAAAGTGTAGCGCCCTTAGCTTCTCAACTAGTTTGCAATCTATTCAAGCCCAATGATGCTAACAGATGACCTTGTTTTGTATAGTTTGTTCAATTGTAAGAGAACAGCGGTAAAAGCTTCCACCGGAGCGGCATTAGCTAGGCTGCCACAGTCAAGACCTCTAAGGTTATTCATCTTGTTTACAATTGCTATAGTTTCATCAATGGCAGATTGTTCATCCGCACAGACGAGAACGTCGCCTTCCATTGGTGTTTCAATCTCGCCAAGTTCTTTCGCAGGGAGATGTTGAAATGCCATAGATACTCTTGATCCTGGGATTGCTGCTTGAACATCGGCTGCTATTGAGCCTCGCGGAGGATATAAGGCATGGAATTCGTTCCCGACTCTCGCCAAAGCATTAGCCATACAAATAACAAGTTTTCCTTCTAATTGCTTCTTAAGAGCCTTGGCTGTTGGAGCACATGAGTCCCAAGGTGTAGCGAGTACAATAGTATCTGCTAACGCTGCTTCCTCGTTACTTACACCAGTTAGCAAATAGCCTTTATCTCCCCATACTTCGTTGAGATCGTCAATTATTTCAGCTGCCCGTCCATATGACCTTGAACCAACCGCTACGTCATACCCTAGGGAAGCTAATCTTAAAGCTAAACCTCGTCCTGCTGGTCCAGTTCCACCTACAATACCAATTTCCATGTGTAGAACATATCGCCGATGTGCTTTCATGCAACAATTTTATTGCGAGTTTCTTAACCTTTAGAAAGTTTGATTCAAACAACCCGCTATTATCTACCACGCTAATGTAATGTTTTTTTGAGTGCATTTACTGTTTGGAGTGTCAATGAGCATCTTAAAAGATAAGAACCTTTTAATCACTGGAATACTTACCGATGCAAGCTTAGCGTTTGGTGTCGCCCAATTAGCTCTTGATGAAGGAGCGAATGTGGTTATCACAGGAGCAGGAAGAGGTCTTCGTTTGACAGAGAGAACAGCTAGGAAACTTAACGGAGATGTTGATGTATTGGAGTTTGATGTAACTGACCCATCACATGTTTCTAATGTCAGGAATGCCCTTGAAGATAAGTGGGGTCAAGTTGATGGAGCACTGCATGCCATAGGTTTTATGCCTGAAATTGGCTTAGGGGAAGATTTCTTAGCTGCTAGTTGGGATGAAATCTCAACTGGTTTCGATATTTCTGCTTATTCAATCAAAACGATAGCTGAAACGATTCTCCCGCTCATGAACAATGGCGGCTCTATTGTGGGCCTTGATTTTGATGCAAGCGTAGCTTGGCCAGCTTACAACTGGATGGGTGTTGCTAAGGCAGCACTAGAGTCAGCATCACGTTATCTTGCTCGTTCTCTGGGACCAGACAATATTCGCGTCAATCTGGTTGCTGCAGGACCGATTAGGACAATGGCTGCAAAATCAATTCCTGGATTTAAAGAGTTTGAAGATGCTTGGGATGGAAGAGCGCCACTTGGTTGGGATGTGAAAGACTCTTCTGCTGTTGCTCGCGCTTGCGTAGCTCTTCTATCTGACTGGTTCCCAATGACCACAGGCGAAATCATCCATGTAGATGGGGGCTACCACGCCATCGGGGCATGAATTAATCTTGGATCTATTCTTTAAGTTTTAATCCTGTCAGATTCATCAATGATATCTCCGACTATAGCTTCTAGAACATCTTCCAAAGTCGCTATACCTTCAATGCTTTGGTCTTCGTTCTTTACTAATGCAAAGTGGATTTGAGTTTCTCTCATTTCCTTTAGAAGTTCATCTAATGAATGCTCAGTTGATGTAACTAGAATTTCACGAATACGTTTCTGGCTGAGTTGCAATTGCTCATCGTTCTCTTGGAGGTATAGGAGATCCTTTACATGTATGAAACCAACAACTTTTTCTCCTAATAACATTGGAAGGCGACTATGGCCGCTTTGGGCTGCAATAGCTTGGATCCGACCTATTGGGAGATTCGCATCCACTGAGACCACATCACTCCACGGAATCATAACTGAACTGACAGGTTGATCTTGGAAAAATAATGCACCCGAAAGAATGTCATGACTAGTTTGATTCATATTTCCACTGATTTTTACTTCACCTATTAATTTGTGGATTTCTTGAACAGTGTAGGCAATTCCCAATTCTGCTACCTGATCTATACCAAAGGGCTTAAGCATGAGACTTGAAACCTTATTTAGAAACCAAATAACAGGTCCGAAGACAAAGACGAAGAACCTATGGAACCTAGCTACTCGACACAGCACATTTTCCGGATCAGTTAGTGCAAAGTTTTTAGGAACCATTTCTCCTAAGACCATATGAAGGAAAACCACTATGAACAGAGCTATACCGAATGCGATAGCATGTGACAGTGAGGATGGGAAACCTAGAGGTTCCGTAAAAATTGATTCAATAATCTTTGCGAATGCCGGTTCCGCAACTAACCCTAGACCCAAGGATGAGATGGTAATACCTAACTGCGCCCCAGAAATCGACAAAGGTAAATCAGACATGAGGTTAACACCAATTCTTGCAGAACGATTTCCGGCTTGAGCTAACTTTTCCATTTTGGATCTTCTTGAGGTGACAAGTGCGAATTCAACGGCTACAAAGACCCCATTAACCAGGACTAACAGAAGTGTGACGAGGATAGCTACGAATGTGACGATCACGTTTAACTGCCCTCCTGAGAACTCGTTTGATGAAATCTAAGGGCATGAAGTGGAGGCGCTGTTAAACGGATTTTCGCTACTCGCAGCCGATCCATTTCCAAAACCTCTATTTTCCACTTTCTATATCTAAATACTTCCCCTTCGGTAGGGATGCGTTGAAGTTTGTCAAGTGCAAAGCCACCTATTGTTTCGTAGGGTTTTTTAGGTATCGTTAAGCCACAGATTTCTTCTACCTCGTGCAGATGAAGACTTCCCTCTATGGTGTAGACCCCTTCCGCGTCGCTAGATTCAATTTTCTGAGCAAAGTCATATTCATCTTCGATTTCACCAACTATCTCTTCAAGTAGATCCTCCACTGAAACAAGACCTTCAGTTCCTCCGTGCTCATCTACAACAATTACCATCGGTATTCTCTTCTGTCTCATATCAGTCATAATCGAAACGAGATCTCGTGTTTCTGGAACTGCTAAAACTTCGCTCATGATTTGAGAAACTGGGATTGCTGATCGTTTCGTTGGATTAACAGTCAATGCAGACTTCACATGCGCTATTCCCATGACATTATCTAAGTCGTTTGAAATGACTGGGAACCGTGAATGACCCGTTTCCAAACTAAGCGAGATAAGATCTTCAATTGTTGACTCTACGTTAAGAGAATGCACCGAGACTCGTGGCGTCATGACATCGCTAGCATCTTTCTCAGAGAATTTAATTGATCGGGTTAGCAGGTCCATCTTTCTTTGGGCAATTGTTCCTCCTTGAACTGAAGCTTTTATAGCTATATCTAAGTCCTCAATGTTTGGAACATGGGTCAATTCTTCTGTCGGTTCAACCCCAAATGCTCTCGTTAAGTTATTTGCGGATACATCACTTACATAAATAAGTGGTCTCGCTAGGAAACTATAAATTTCAAATGGTTTACCTAGGATTCGAGCTGACGAGTTTGGTTTCGCTATCGCTACATTTTTAGGAATTAGTTCTCCCAAAACCATCGTCAAGAAGGTTACAAAAATAATTGCTAGAACTAACGAGACACTCTTAGATGCACTTTCCCCAACGACTCTAGATATTGGGGTGTGGATCATTTCCGCTATCGTTGGTTCTGCGATAAATCCCAATATCACCGCTGTTACGGTGATTCCTAATTGTGCTCCTGTTAGATGATATGAAAGATTTCTCAATAAACGCAGAACAGTTTGTGATGAACGGTTGCCGGCTACTGATTCTGTTTCAAATCGTTTTTTGTCGCTCGCTATGAGAGCAAATTCTGCTGCGACAAAGAATGCTGTCGCCGCAATTAGAACACCAATCAGAATAAGCCCAAATGAAGTATCTATTTTTCAATTCCTCTTTTAGGCATCTCTTTATATTAACCATTAACTTGCATGGAAAAGCAAAAGTTTGTAGAAGCATGGCAAAATTCTTTTTCGGTCAGGAACTCTCAATTGAACAAGCTTCGGACTAAATTGGTCCCAATCTTTGTGAATCAAAGGATCGTGAAGAATTTTGCAATTATCATCAACAGAAAAGGGTGAACCTTCCACGAGTCATGATCTACAGAAAGTTGGAATAAGTCCTAAGTTTGGATTTCCAAGAAATTCAATTGACCCGAATAAGGACTTAGGCTGGATGAGAAGACTATCCCCTATTGCTAAATCTCATCGAACACCGCTTATTTTGGGAGTAATTGTTGGAACAATAGCGCTAGTTCTTAATGTAGCTGTGCCGGCAATAGCTAGAGAAGCAATTGATTCAACCATTAGCGGGGAACGTCGTGCATTAACGATTTGGGCCATCATTTTGGTCTGTGTCGGATTTGGGCGATTTGCTTCGGGCGCCCTATACCGCATTTCTTTATTTCGGGTGGCATGGGGAGTTGAAACAGATTTGCGCGCCTTACTTTACTCACATTTAACGAAATTAAGCTTTTCCTATTTTGATAGAACTCAATCGGGGCAGGTCATTTCTAGGGCGAACAGCGATATTCGATCCATACAAGTACTTTTAGCTTTTGGACCCTTAATCGCAATGAGCATAATTTCTTTTATTCTTGCATTTGGTTTCATGATGATACTTCATGTTCGTTTAACACTTGTTGCCTTATGTACTCTTCCGGGCGTTTATTTTTTTGGCCAAAAATTACGACATTCAGTCTTCCCACTTACTTGGGTTAGCCAAGCACGTCTAGCTGAATTAGCGACGATAGTTGACGAAAATGTCAATGGGACCAGAGTCGTGAAATCATTCGCTGCTGAAGAACACCAAATTAGTTTGCTACAAAAAGCTGCGCGACATATTGAATGGGTCAACGTTAAAGCAATCAACGAAAGGGCGAAATATAATCCGATCATTGAAGCTCTTCCAAGAATCGGAATGGCCATTGTCTTGCTATACGGTGGTCTCCTTGCTATAAACGACGAAGTTTCTATTGGGACTTTATTCGCTTTCAACGCTTACGTAATAATGCTTCAAGCTCCCTTTAGAATGTTTGGGTTCCTGCTCCTCCAAGCGCAACGAGCGTCTGCTTCTGCCAGCAGAATATTTGAAGTCTTAGACGAAGACCCTGAAATAGTTGATTCTTTGAATGCAATTGCGCTGTCTAACGTTAAAGGAGAAATCAACTTTGAGAATGTCTGTTTTTCATACCAAAATCGCGTCTCTCAATTTGATCTTGATGCTCCTGAAAAAGGGTCTGAAATCCTTTCAGGATTGAACCTTGTTCTGGCACCGGGTGAAATAGTTGCTATCGTCGGCCGAACCGGATCGGGAAAATCAACGTTAGGTAGGCTTCTTACACGTTTCTATGATGTTGATTCTGGAAAGATTCTTATTGATGGGAAAGACATAAAAACCATTAATCTTCACTCTTTGCGCCATCATGTTGGCATT
The DNA here is from genome assembly GCA_002709645.1 of Acidimicrobiaceae bacterium. GTDB lineage: Bacteria > Actinomycetota > Acidimicrobiia > Acidimicrobiales > UBA8592 > UBA8592. The sequence continues at coordinate 11,678 of PAQG01000045.1, read as the reverse complement.
GTTTTTGATGAACCTTTTTTGTTCTCCACTTCTATCGCTGAGAACATTTCATATGGAGATCCAGAAGCGTCCTACGCCGAAATAATTGCTGCTGCGAAAAGCGCCCAAGCGTTTGATTTCATTAGCGAGTTAAGTGAAGGTTTTGAAACTATTGTGGGCGAGCGAGGCTACACACTTTCGGGAGGTCAGCGGCAAAGAATTGCTTTAGCAAGAAGTCTTCTTGAGAGGCCAAGTATTCTTATCCTTGACGATGCCACTAGCGCTATTGATATTCAAGTGGAATCTCGCATACATGAGTCTTTGCGAAACCGTTTAGAGGGGTGCACGACTTTGCTAATTGCTCAGAGAATATCAACTATTGCTTTAGCGGATAGAGTCGTTCTGCTTGATGGTGGGGAAATAGTAGATGAAGGGACTCATAGCTCTCTGATGGCAAGAAGTTCTCTATATATGTCTATTCTCGCTGAAGCTGAGACCAATTCTCGCCAAGGAGATCTCTAATGGGGTTCGGGCCACCAGTTGGTTTCGGGGGAGCAAATTCAGTGACCTCTTCTAGAGATGCTGGACTGCCACATGCAGGTGTGCCTGGACATTTACAAGAAGAAGTGAATTCTGTCTTGGACAGCGAACCAATCCACCCACCCGAATCTTTAGAATTTAAACACTTCATCCCACATGAACCCCCCTTCACCCTAAGAAATTTCTTAAGCGGCCATAAATGGAAGTTGGCCCTAGCTTTGGTTCTAGTTGTTGGGGAGAGCATTCTGTTGCAAGCTGGGCCTCTTCTCACAAAATTTGGGATTGATGAAGGGGTCGTTCCAGGTCAGAGAAATATTCTCCTGATTGTGGCTTTTGCCTACATAGGGAGTATCGCACTCCATAGCTTTAGCGCTTGGTACAGAATCCGGTATACGGGTGCTCTTGGGGAAAGCCTCATGAAGAGTCTTCGGGTAAAGGTTTTTAGCCACCTTCAACGTCAGTCATTGGAATTCTATACCAATGAAAAAGCAGGAGTTCTCATGACCCGTATGACGAGTGATATAGAAGCACTATCACAACTTTTTCAAGAAGGATTGGTGAATTTCGCTGTTCAGGGATTGACCGTAGTGGTAATAACAGTGATCTTAATTATTCTTAATCCAACGCTTGGATTAATAACTCTTCTAGCTATAGTCCCAATAACTATCTTGTTAAGTGAATGGTTTCGTCGCAAATCTTCCAATGCGTACGGGAGGGTTCGGAATCGGATTAGTGATGTATTATCTGACCTTCAAGAAAGTCTCGCAGGCATACGAGTTATAACTGCTCATAATCGAAGAAAGCACAACGTTATCCGACACACGAATATTGTTGGGGAACATAAAGAGGCAAATCTTGATGCTATTAAAGCCGCTTCTGTGTACACACCTGGCACTGAAGCAATAGCAATAGTTGGAAGGGCTTTAGTTCTCATAGTCGGTGGAAGAATGGTCCTGAACGGAGATTTAGAAATTGGGGAATTAACCGCTTTCTTGCTTTATCTTGGTGCTTTCTTTACTCCCATTCAGACTCTTACGCAGCTTTACAATGGCTACCAACAAGGCCAGGCGGCTGTAGCTAAGTTAAGAGAACTGCTTGCGACGTCACCTGCAGTTCCAGAGAAACCTAATGCTCTCGAACTTCCGGCGATTCAAGGCACCATTGAATTCAAGTCAGTAAACTTCAGCTATGAGCCGGGCGAAAGAGTTCTGACTAGCATAAATCTGAATATCCAAGCAGGCGAAACGATAGCTATCGTCGGGCCGACTGGTGGAGGGAAATCAACAATTGCTAAGCTCGCTACCCGTTTCTATGACCCTGACTCTGGAGAGGTCTCCATTGATGGGTTCAATGTCCGTGACGTTACGATCAAGTCATTGCGTAAACAGATTGGAGTCGTCCCCCAGGAGCCTTTCCTATTCGCGGGATCAATTCGTGACAATATTTCCTTCTCAAAACCAGATGCCGACGAAGAAGATATTCTTGAATCCTTAAGAGTGACTGGGTTAATGCCACTAATTGAATCATTACCGGATGGAATTGATACTGAGATACATGAGCGAGGCTCTTCACTCAGCGCAGGTGAACGACAGTTGATAGCGTTAGCAAGAGCTTTTCTTTCTCAACCTCGAGTACTTGTTCTCGATGAAGCTACCTCAAACCTTGATTTACAATCTGAAAACCAAATTGAGCAAGCTTTAGATGCGCTACTTGATGGGCGTACCGCTATTATTGTTGCCCATCGATTAGCCACAGTGATGCGCGCTGATCGCATTATTGTTATCGATGCTGGTCAGATAATTGAAGTTGGAAGCCATGAAGAGCTAATTGCCTTGAAAGGCCATTACTCTGACATGCACGAGCAGTGGAAACAAGTGGTAGATAGCGAATGAAAAAATTAGTATCACTCAAATTAGAAAATATTTCGCTTGTTCGTGGTAGAACCCAAATATTAAGTGACGTGAACTTAGAGGTTCAGGCACATGATAGGTGGGTAATTCTTGGGGCGAATGGCTCTGGGAAAACATCGCTTCTGAAAATAGCCGGCCTCTATCTTCATCCCAGTTCAGGAACAGTTAATGTTCTAGGACATGAGCTTGGGAAGTCCGATATTCGCAAAATTCGAAATTTAGTTGGATTTACCAGCGCAAGCCTTGCTGACCTTCTCCGCCCCTCACTTCTAGCAAAGGAGGTAGTCAAAACAGCAAAGTTTGGTGCTTTAGAGCCTTGGTGGAATTCATACACTAAAGAAGATGAGGATTTAGCTATTCACCAATTGGAAAGACTCGGAATCGGAAATCTCGCCAATCGGCTATTTGGATCTTTATCTTCAGGAGAAAAACAAAGAACGCTGATAGCTCGAAGTCTAATGAGTGATCCCAAGATACTACTTCTAGACGAACCAGCATCTGGACTTGACCTATCTGGCAGAGAAGATCTTTTGCAAAGCTTAAAAATCCTAGCTGGAGATCAACTTTCTCCACCCGTGATTATGGTGACACACCATGTTGAAGAAATTCCTGAAGAGTTCACTCATGTACTGCTCCTCAAAGGTGGTTTCAACCTAATTTCAGGTCCAATTTCAGAAACTTTAAATAGTAATAATCTTTCAGCATGTTTTGATATGAGGTTGAATCTTCAGAATCATTCTGGTCGCTGGAATGTTCGCTCGATAAACCACTAGAAGACATCAGTCTGAATCACTAGCAGCGTCCCGCTACTAGTTGAGATAAGTCCAGTTTCTTTAATGAGCTCATTACTAAGTCCTAACGTTGAATTAGGTTTGAGGGTTGCATCGTCTAACTCCCATCTAAAACCTGATGTAGTAACTCCCGCCGCTTCTCCTCCGTGAGCGAAGATTGATATTAAACCATTTCCTCTCTTGGGTATTTCAATTCTTCCTTTAACAACAGTAATAAATGAGTTTGAGACTATTGCCCTGCATGGAATTGTTGAGTTATTTTCAGAGCCGAGTAATGCAAACAAGCCTATGAGTTGATCAACTCGGCCAAGGCCTGAATCAATTAGAAGCAAAGATTCACAATTCAGAAATGCGTAATCCATAGCAAGCTCAAGATCTGACTTGTCTTTATCTCGTGGGAAAGTAATTATTTCTATGTTATTTTTTTTCGCCCAAGAGAGTCCCTTTGCGGAAACAGAATCAAGATCCCCAATTAGTACATCGGGCTTGAACCCTAGTTCTAGAGCACTGTCCAGTCCTGAATCCGCAGCTATCACAAAGCTACTCTTATCAATTAAATTCGAAACTTTCGCTGAAGGCATTGGCCCACCGCTAAAGATCACGGCTTCGCTGATTCTTTTCCCATTCATAGACACTTCTTTTTTTGAGATTAAGGAGCTACTTATTTTCTCTTTCTTTTTCAACTCTATCGGATCTCAAGTTTCTCCAAGCTATGAAAGAAGCTGTAATAGCTCCGCCAATGCCAACCAAAATTGAATTTGTAGCGGAGAAACTAACAGCAACTGCTAGCAAGAGCATGACTACAAATCCACCGACTATTGCTAAAGGGTATGCTAAGCAACCCAATCGTGGCGGAGTGGTTTCCCAAAATTCCATTGAGTAACTAATCCAATTCCATTACTCGTTGTGCTACTTGTAATTTATGTTTTGATTTTGTCCCTTCAATGATCACAGATTTTGTAATGGTTCTGTATTGCAAGGCAGATTCATTATTTTTAGATTTTCCTGAAACAAAAGCTATTCGTTCTTTACCAGGAGCCCAAAGAGCAAATCCTACTGCACCGATAAATGCAATGACTAAAGATGCCCAAAGCGCTTGACTCCAGCCATTAACAACTGACTGCTTTACTTGTTCCAGAAACTCAAAACTCTCCTCAGTTAACTCGGAAGCTACCTCTGGGGCGACTGCGGGTGTTTCTTTTACTGCAGCAATTACTCCTTCAGGGAAATTGTCTATTTTAGAAATTGAATTCCTATAACCACTATTAAAAACTGAACCTGCTATTGCTATCCCGATCACGGCTCCAAGTTCACGTAATACATCATTCAAAGCCGAGGCAACACCCTGTTTTTCGGATGGTAAGGCAGATACTAAGATCTCCGTTGCAGGTGGTGACACTAGTCCCATACCAGCCCCATAAAGGATTAAGACTACTGTCAACAGCTTTAAATCATTTGATATTCCGGTAGTTGTACCTGCATAGAATGCTGTGCCAAGCAACAAGAAACCAGTAGTTCCAACTAATCTGAAACCTAACTTTCTGGACAAAGGAATTGCCATCATTGAAGCAGGGAAAAGCCCTATAGCTGCTAGCAAGAAACTCAGGCCTGTATCTAACGGCCCGTAGCCTATAACGAATGCTAGATACGGTACGGTAACGAAAAAGAAACCGAACGCTAGGGAAAACTGGATCAAAAGAGCGAACGAACTTGAACGTACTCCTTTGTCAGAGAATATTCTGAGATCCAGAAGCGGTTTCAAAGTCCTTAATTCCCAACCGATAAAAAGTGTAAGAAAAACTCCCCCGACAGTAAAAGCCGTCAATATAAGAGTTGATGCCCAACCCTTCGTGGGTCCTTCCATGACTCCGAAGACGATTCCCCCGATAGCTAACAGGGAAAGAAGAGCGCCAACTGGATCTAAATTAGATTCTTCTGGGGCTGAGGATTCTGGAAGAAACACCGAACAAAGAACAAATATGCCTAATGACAGTAATGCCATCACCATAAAAACTGATCCCCACCAGTAATTCTCAAGTAATGCTCCAGATATTAAGATTCCAAGGAATCCTCCGCAGAAAACAGCAGCTGTCCAAATTGCGACACCTTTAGCTTTTTTATTTTCAGGCAGTGTTGTTGTAATCGTTGAAAGTGTTGCAGGGAAAATAAATGCAGCACCAATCCCACTGAAAGCCCTTAACGCTATTACTAGCTTCGCTTCAGAGAACCCAATGAACTCTAAATCTTGCGTGAATAAAGTGGCGCCATTTGCCAAAGCTAAAACAAAAACTCCAAAGAGAAGCATTCTTCGTCGCCCAAACCTATCTCCCAAGGCACCTGCGGGCAGAAGTAACACGGCTAAGGAAAAAGCATAAATGTCAACCATCCATTGAATGTCTGATTGGCTAGCTCCAAGCTCTCGTGAGAGTTCAGGTATAGCCACATTTAGTGAAGAGATATTAGCCACAACTAGAACAGCGGCAGAAATAGTTGCTATCAGAATAAGCGTTGTGTTTCCATTAGCCCTGACGAATTTCATCGTTCAAGTTTGCCATCGCTTTGTTTCGTTTGGTGGATCCAGCGAATTCTCTTATTTACAGGACACTTGTCATAGCAGTTTAATAGTTTGAAGTAATGGAATTTATGTGGTGTACCCGATGCGGTGAAGAGCCCGCATGGAAGAGTAATTGGTGTGCGCCGTGTAAAGAGATTTACGGAAGAACCTGTGCTATCAAGAAAGAACACGAGTTCTATACTCAGAAGTACGTGTCAGTGGTTTGGGAAAAACCTGCGGTTCCTTGTTACTGGCGTTCACCAAATCGACCTGGTGGAAGCGCTAGAAATTAGTCCCCTTCTCTCATATCAAAAGGGTTGCTATCTTGATGAAATGGGAGAGAACAAGAATCAGTTACTTCAGATTACTTTGAACGAAGATCCTGATGTCTGGGAGTCAGTTGGTTTCAGAGTAAGCCAACTAGAAAATGGGGATTCCTTTTTTACGCTCGGGTCCGTTCGGTTTCTATTTGTAACCTCAGATGAACCGAAGGGTTTTTCTTCCATGGGGGCACTTGGGTTGGGAGAGCCGATTGATTCGCTCCCGTTTAAGGCAATTGAACCTGCAGATATGGAACAACTACTTTCGCTCTCAGCTGAAACCCATCCAAATGCTATTTCAAGGATTGATCATGTAGTAGTAACTACATCCGATTGCGACCGAAGCACTTCAGCATTTCATAATGCGGGGATTCAATCACAGCGAATACGGACTTTTGGAGAGCAAAAGAACTTGGTTCGTCAAACATTTTTTTGGCTGGGGAATGTAATACTCGAACTTGTCGGACCAGATACGAGATCTGGGGATGATCCGGCTATTTTCTGGGGTTTAGCCTTTGTTTCAAGTGATATTAAGAAAACGCTTTCCACCCTGGGAGATTCTTGCACTCCCCTAAAAGAAGCAGTCCAAACTGGCCGTAGAATTACGACCTTAAAAACCCGCGATATTGGTATTAGCATCCCTATCGCGATTATGACGCCACACCTCTAAAGATCTTTTGTTTGACTTCCATGAAATGCAACAACTGTTGTTAAGTCTTTGAATTAAGATAAAGGAATGGATATTCCTGCATTATTTGACCTGTCCGGCCAGACAGCTGTTGTAACTGGGAGTGGGAAAGGTATCGGAGAAGGAATAGCTAAGCTTCTTTCTGAAGCAGGGGCAAATGTTGTTGTATCTTCAAGAACCGAGAAAGATATAAAGAAAGTAGCAGATCAGATATCTTCTGATGGAGGAACTTCTATCCCCATTGTTTGCGATGTCACTGACGATGATCAGGTGCGTGCTCTTGCCAAAGGTGCATTAGATACGTTCGGCAAAATTGATATCTGGGTTAATAATGTTGGAGGAAGTACTGGTCGAACTCCATTAAAGGAACTCACAAGAGAAGATTGGGATCAAACAGTTGCGTTGACTTTGACTTCAGTTTTTATTGGCTGCCAAGTCGCGGCGATGAATATGGTTAAAGGAAGTATTGTTAATATCTCTTCTAGATCTTCATGGGGGGCGGTTCCAAACAACTCGCATTATGCTGCTGCAAAAGCCGGTGTAAATGTACTCACTGCTTCTTTGGCTCATGAATTAGGTCCGGAGATTAGATGTAATGCTGTGGCGTCAGGTGCCGTTCCAACTGAAATTTTCTTTGAAGTGATGGATTTAAAACCCGAAGACCTTCCTGCATATGCTAAAGAAACTGGGGTTCCTCTTGGACGCCTTGGAAGTCCTCAAGATATAGCTGGGGCGGTATTGTTTCTATGTTCAGAAGCTTCGTCATGGATGACGGGTGAAGTGATGACTGTCAGTGGTGGACGGTAATTACTGAAATACTGGTTTGTTAAGTTCCAGAACATTGTCAAGAAGAATTTTTTTCTGGTCTTCCTTTGAGAATTCTTTTAGCTCAACAGCGTAATCTAGTGGTGTTGGCATACCCTCTATATGCGGCCAATCTGATCCGAACACAACTCGATCAGTTCCCATCAATTGAGCAACCTCGTATGGGTCATCTTCCCAAAAAGGGTTAATCCAAACATGTTTTTTGAACAACTCCAGTGGATCTTCTTTAAACCAACCCATAAGTTTATTTTTCTGTTGAGGAAGTTTTCTAAAGAGGTCTGGCAAAAAGCTTGAGCCATTCTCCACGGAAACGATTCGTAGATTTGGGAACCGTTCATACATTTTTTGTAATGACATTGTCATTAGCCAATCTAGAGCTGCTCTCTCTATATTGAATGCCTTGATTGATGGTGCATATGAGGCTCCACCTCCAAAGCTTGCGCCGAACCCATCCTCTGCATATCCCTGAGACGAATATCCACTATCGCCAGCGTGAATAACTAATGGGATCCCTGAGTCATTCAACAACGACCAGAATGGGTCAAACATCTTGTCCGCAGGTGATTTAGGGCCATCAACCGTCCACACAGCCGCAGGTCTTATACAAATTACGCGAGCTCCATTTTGAATAGCTGTCTGTAGCTCTTCGACAGCGAAATCAACATCGCAAAGACTAATGTAAGGTGCCGCAAAGATAGTGTCTTTGTAGTTGCAACCCCAGTCTTCTTCTAGCCACTTATTAAACGCTCTAAAGAGAATTTTTACAGCTTCAACGTCTTCCTTAAGAAGCTCTTCATAAAGAACTCCTAAAGTAGGGAATAGCCATATTCCTTGCAGGCCTTGTTCTGAAATTTTTTGGACACGTGCATCCTTGTCCATGTATTCATTTGGAAGTGGTTCACGATCTTTTAGCATTTCTAAAGGAGACCGACCAGAAGGGTTCCCTCGAAAATAGTCATGTAAAGCTCCTGGTTTAGCGATTGGATTCCAGGTCGGGTTTGCTACTGCCGTACTTATTTGGCCTCCGACTATATGGTGCTTTCTTCCTTTGATTTCGCACCATTGAACGCAACGTCGCTGCCACTCTTTAGGAACATGCCGAGTAAATGCATCTTCTGCTTCGTAATAGTGGTTATCACAGTCAAAGGGGTTGAAGCCTAGTTCTTCTACCAATACTTCCCTCCTCTTAAATTACCCGAATCTCTATTCCTATTTAATGTATCCAATTAATACCTGAAAATCATGTTACGTTTGATTCTCCCTCATTGCTGTTTTCGTTGTTCATCATATGATGCGCAGCCGTATTGAAATACTCCTTCATTGCTTCAAGAATTCTGGTTTCTGGATTCATTTTAGCTAATGCAAAATCCATGCTTGATAGCCAGGCATCTCTTTCTGCTTTCCCTATAGGAAATGGAGCATGTCGCATTCGCAATCTAGGATGCCCTCGTTTCTCGGAGTAATGGGATGGGCCACCCCAGTATTGAATCAAAAAATCAGCAGTATTTTTCTTGGAATCGGATAGATCTTCGGGATAGAGATGGCGAATCTGGTTATGTGATTCAACATGTTCATAAAAATAGTCCATAAGTTTGTAGAACCAATCGCTACCGCCAACAAGGTCATATACAGTTCTTTCTGCGCCAACCCAACGAACGTTCATAAGTAGAGTCTAGAGGGGACTAGTCGTTTCCTTCTACGATTTCTCTAATCACCGCTACTGTTTCAGATACTGAAGTCGCTGAAATCACTATCCCGCGGTTCTTTAATGAGACAAACCCATAACCCACCAGTGAATTTAAAAAATCACTAAGCGGGTCCCAGAATTGACCATCATCAAGAAGAACTACAGGTTTATAAATATCTGGTTCATGCATCCTTAGTTTCGTCCAAGTTGCTGCTTCGAAGACTTCTTCTAGCGTTCCCATGCCTCCAGGTAACGCTACGAACATATCCGCTAGCGCGTACATTCTTCTTTTTCGCTCATGCATGTCAGAAGTAACTATCAGTTCTGTAAGGCCAGGGTGTGCTACCTCACGTTCAGAGAGGGCTTCGGGAATCACTCCTGTCACTTCCCCACCTTCATCAAGAACTGCATCAGCGACTGCTCCCATTATTCCGATTTGAGCACCGCCATAAACAAGTTGAACATTCTCTAGTGCTAACGCTTTCCCGAGTTCTCTTCCAAGTTGCACGAAACGGTTATCTGTACCCTCCTTAGAACCACAGAACACGCACACACTTATTTTAGCCACACTGTGAATCTACAATACTTTCTGCGGCTTTCTCTTTCTGCTCTCAACTCTGGCAAAATACCTAAATGAGGAAATTAATAGCGCTTGACATGCCTTGTGGAGATTTATTCTTATCTAGTGTAAAAACTGCTTGGGATGATGGAGACGCTGTACTTCCAATAGATCAACGGCTGCCACATGAAACAAAGGCAGAAATTGTTTCACGGTTTCGGGCATCTGCCGTTATTGATGGAAATGGAAAATCGACTCTAAAAGGAGCCACCGTTGAATCTGGCGATGCACTAGTGATTGCAACAAGTGGCACGACTGGGTCTCCCAAGGGGGTTGTATTGACCCATGAAGCAATGGAAGCATCTTCCGAAATAACATCTAGTGCTTTGTCTGTGCGATCTGATTCTGATATTTGGCTCTGCTGCCTTCCAGTCTCTCACATTGGAGGCTTTTCAGTGATTTCTCGTTCTATACACACTGGGACCTCTTTGGAAATGCATACTGCTTTTGATGCTTTCAAATGTGAAGAATCTGCACAAAACGGAGTTTCTCTTGTTTCTCTTGTACCAACTGCACTTAACCGCGTTGATAACACGAGATTTAGAAAAATTCTCGTTGGCGGGTCCGCAATGCCAACGATTCTTCCCGAGAATGTGGTCTCGACATATGGTTTGACAGAAACTGGGAGCGGCATCGTCTATGACGGACTCCCGTTAGAAGGAGTGGAAATAGAAATTAGAGAGGGCGAAATTTGCGTCCGAACACCCACCCTCTTCAGAACCTACTTGGATCAGCAACCGGAACCACGCAATGGCTGGTTTGCAACAGGAGATGCTGGCCACATTGACGGGAATGGGAAATTAGTTGTTACGGGAAGACTAGACGACGCGATTATCACTGGTGGTGAAAAAGTTTGGCCAGTCGTAATTGAACGCCATATTAACGCCCTTCAATTGTTTCATGAAGTAATAGTCGTGGGCCGACCAGACAACAACTGGGGGCAATCGGTAACCGCTGTTGCTATACCTAGTGACCCAGAAAAAATCCCGACTATAGAGAATCTTCGTGAGCAATTAGACCCTTTTCTTCCTCGTTATGCCCTGCCAAAAGCAATTGAAATAGTTGATCATTTACCTCGAAACCATTCCGGAAAAATCCTAAGGAATAGGATCTAGGTTGATTGATCCATTAATAGGTACTAGGGGTTGCATACGGTCATCTTTGATATAGTCCGCTGTTCCTAATCCATGTGCATGTTCGGGGGAAATACTTGCAGCTAAGTGGCACCATGCTCGCAGTCCAATAGGGCCATCATACATAGACGAGATAATGATCTTGATACCGCTATTCTTTGCAAATTCAGAAATTTCAAGAGTGGCATCTATCCCCCCGACTAAAGGTGGCTTTATAACGATGTAATCTGCAAGCTTTTCCCGCAAGACAAATTCGCGATTCTTACCTAGAACAGTCAATTCATCTGTCGCTATCGGAACAGAAACTGTTTCACGTAATCGCATGAGTTGCTCAAGGTTTCCTACAGGATCTTCAACATATTCAAGCCTTTCCCCAAGAATATCTTTAGCAAACTTGGTACTTTCAATAGCGGTCTCAAACGACCATGTTCCATTTGGGTCCAATCGGACTCTTCCCATTGGTAGAACATTATTGGCAAGTATTTGAATTCTTTCTAAATCATCGCTGAAACCCAACTTGACCTTAAACACAGTGCTGCCTTTATTCTGCAGCAGTTCCAATGTTTTCCTAAAGTCTTTTATACTTCCTCCACCTATGAGACTATTTACCTTAAGGGTGCTTGTAGCCCCTC
>PAQG01000044.1 GCA_002709645.1 Acidimicrobiaceae bacterium | reverse complement strand
GTTCTCCAGTCCCAGGGGGCGTACGCCCCGAATAGTAGGAGATATTTGATCTAAATAACACTGATATCAACACTCTGGCCTCCTGCGCTCGCTATTTTGGTGAGATGATCGTAGCCGCGCCGACTTGGTTCACTGACGAATATCTCGGGATTGAAGTCGAGCAGTACATCGGTTTCGGGTTGCTCGCGGTTGTCGTGACGGTTTTGCACTTCGCTCTGTTACGAGTAGTCGCCATGTTCGTCCGTCGCCGATACTCTGGCGATGATCTGACGTTTTGGGAAGTTGAGCGGCGCCGACTGAATAGGGGCATCCTGCTTGTCACGATCGGGATCACACTGCTGGTCGGATTCCCGATGCTCGATTTCGATCCTGAGGTCGAGGATGTAGTGAATCAGGTGACTAGCCTAGTCGCCGCCGTGGGAGTACTTCAGGTCGCCTACCGCGCCATTGACATCTTTATGGATGTGCTGGCGAGACGCGCCAGTGAGACCGAGTCGAAGCTTGATGACAGTCTGGTCCCGCTATTGCGCACGTCGGTGCGTTTGTTCGTGACATTCGTCGGCCTCCTGTTCGTCCTGCAGAATCTAGATATCAACGTCTCGTCGCTGATCGCCGGCTTAGGTCTCGGTGGTCTTGCGATCGCTCTAGCGGCACAAGACACGGTTCGTAACCTACTGGGCGGAGTTACAATCTTCGCTGACAAACCGTTTGAGGTTGGCGACTGGGTTGTCGTTGATGGCGTTGAAGGTACCGTTGAGGCCGTGGGGTTTCGCTCAACCCGTGTGCGCACCTTCTACAACTCGTTGATCAGCGTGCCGAACGGCAATTTGATGGATAGCGGGATTGATAATATGGGTCAGCGTCGTTGGCGGCGGTATAAGACCACACTTGGGGTCGCGTACCATACCAAACCCGATCAACTGCAAGCATTCGTTGAAGGGATTCGGGCTATCATCCAGTCCAACCCCGGTATGCGTCAAGACTATTACATCGTCGAGTTTCATGGTTTCGGCGCCACCAGCCTTGACGTGTTGGTTTACTGTTTCATCGATGCTGAAGATTGGAACGAAGAACTTCGCACTCGGCACGTCCTTAATCTTGACATTATGCGGCTCGCTGAATCTCTGCAGGTCGAGTTCGCTTTCCCCACACAGACGTTACACATCGCCAAGATGCCAGGTCAACCACAACAGCTACCGCAGATCCCCGACCGGACCGACCTCCGCGACGTCGTGAACTCGTTCGGCCCAGGTGGCAAGAGCGGTCAGCGCGTCGATCAACCAATCACGGACGGTCATGAGAGTGCGCTGGAAAGCCCCTACGCCCAAGCCGACGAAGGCTGATAGAAATAGAATCAAAAGAGAAAAATCTTTGAACTTCAACTATATTCTTGTTCATGATTATCGGATTACATCATGTTGGTTTATCAGTTCCAGATCTTGAGAAAGCTAAAACTTTTTATATCGACGTTCTTGGTTTTACCGAAGTATTTGATAACTCATGGGATCGAGATAGGCCGGAAGCTGACGAAGCTATCGGCCTAGAGAAAACATCAGCGAAGATGCAGATGTTGCGCGCTGGTGATGCATGCATTGAATTATGGGAATACGAAAATCCTTCACCAATATCTCAAGATCCCAATTATTCGCCCGCTAATCACGGTTGGGCACATATCGCTTTGCAAGTCGCCGACATTTTCTACGAGTATGACCGTTTAATGAAAGCAGGTATGACCTTTCATAGACCGCCCGTTACTAACGTTGGGGAAGGTCGCTCCGCTGCTATTTATGGTCGCGACCCGTTTGGTAATATTGTCGAATTGTACGAGCCATAAACCTAGCCTAAGGATCTCCAGAATATAGATACCACTCCCCCCATCAGGGGCGGATATTCTCATTATCTTGAACTACCCAGAGACTTTCAGTACCCTTGTTTTAGTCAACAGCGGAAGAATCAATGGAAATCCAGAAACTCAGTGAACATATTGGCGCTCAAATCAACGAAGTGGATCTAGCTAATCTATCTACGAAAGAGGTCACTGACATTAAGCAAGCGTGGTTAGACCATAAAGTTCTTGTCTTTCGAGATCAGCATATTTCGACACCTGAACATATTGCTTTCGGAACTCTGTTTGGCGATCTTGAGATACACCCGTTCGCAGAGAATCTTGAAGCTCACCCTGAAGTAATTGTTTTAGAAGCTGGAGGAGACTCACCCCGCCAAAACTATAACGCTGCTAAGGACTGGCACATAGATGTTTCATTTCGTGAAAAACCCCCTATGGGGTCAATTCTCAGAGGCAAAGTCATACCTGAAACAGGCGGTGATACATGTTTCTCTAGCTCATCCGCTGCTTACGAAAGGTTAGATTCAAACGTAAAAGACCGCGTCGATCAACTATTTGCCGTAAACGACTACACCAAGATGTTTGGACCTAGCTCACGATTCAATGACGACGACAGCCACGCTGAGAATATTAAGAAATACCCCCCTGTTCTTCACCCCGTAATTCGAACACATCCAGAAACTGGCGGGCGATCAATCTTCACTAATAACTTTTTCACATCTCACATTGATGGCGTAGATGCTGATGAAAGCCAATATTTACTTGAGCAATTAGCTGAAGCTATTCGAGATTCAAGTGTCCAGTTTCGCGTGAAGTGGGAGACAGATACTTTTGTTATGTGGGACAACCGGTGCGTCCATCATGTAGCTATGGATGATTTCCTTCCCCTATACAGAAGAATGGAACGAGTAACCATCACCGGTGATCGCCCATTCTAAATGGCGTCACATACGCTAGATTGCGATATCCCTATACGGTTCGTCCAAGAATAACAATAAGGTCACTAGTCGCATTTTCTCCGGGGTAAACATATCCATTAGAACTAATCACTTTCCAGCCTTCTCTTGCATACGCATTTAAAACTGATTCCCAGCTTTGAGGGTCCATAGGATCATGGAAAAACCCTGTTTTCCCCCCAAGTTCCTTAAATGTTTCACGGACTATTTCCGCATTCAGGACCTTATATTCCATTAACTCATCTCTCATACTTTAAAACTATCATTTAGTTAGCTCTACTTTCTAAACACAACCAAATTAACTTCGTTTATTTCTGAGAACTTGAGCGTCCTACAATTCAATTTCTGGATATTGCCTAGCTGCAGGCATCCACTTTTCTCCCGCTGTTACATCAATACGACTGATTAACGTCTCACCTACTGGTTCGATAAGGTCAATGAAGGAAAGAGTTTCTTTTTCACCGAATTCCTTCCACGCAGTCGTAGAAAGATCATCTAGCTTATTTTCAAGTTCCTGACGGTGGACAATCCCAGCTTTATTAACTGCACCATTTTGAGCTAATCCACGTTCAGTTAAAGATTCATAAGCTTCGTTCAGCGCTTCATCATCCGCACCTCTACTTCTTGGAAGCCAATCTTCGCCATAATTACGCCACGCACCGTCAAGCACTCCTGCCTCTGTCCCTGATAAACCATCGGCGATTTGGATCGCCCAATGGGTATCGCCACGCCATTCGCGAATGCAATTAACGGCAAGCCACGCGTCCAGTAATGGCTCGTCGGGGCGACGATGATGCAATTGAGCCGCAAACATAGCTCTACCTGATAACGGTAAGGCATCAGCAGCCTTCCACAGAGGCTCCGACATTGCAGCTAGGCCATCACAAATAGAAGGTACATATTCGCGAAGCCCTTCAAGAACTGCTTCGTCCCGAACTCGTACCGCATCATTAGTCGTTGCATTCTCATGAAGAAATTCATAACTTGCTCGAATAAAGTCTGGGTGTATTGAAAAGTATGCTGCTATGACAGCATCTGGGCCAGCATTACCAAGAAACCCAGCTCTGGTTGTGATGTAATAGCCGAATCCATTTGGTATTCCGAGCTCACTATAGGCTTTGATTCCTTTCGGCTCCCAGTAGCTCCAACCTATTAATCTATGTGATGCGAACGCAGCCCTGCGACTAAGTTTCCGCCAATCAGTCATTACTCCCTCAGTTTCTTCAATAGTTGGAACCATATTAAATGATGACTGCCTACGAAGGAATTTGATTACTATCCATATTTCAAGTTGACTATCTATAAATCATATAGGGGGGAAATGTCGGAAACTTACAGGCTTGATGGCAAAGTAGCAGTGGTCACAGGATGTGCAAGCGGAGTGGGTGAATCGGTTGCAAAACTATTCACTGAGCGCGGAGCGGAAGTCCTCGCTGTAGACGTAAACGCTGAAGGTTTGGAAACAGCTATGGACGGAATAGACAATGTCACCTCTTTAGCTCAGGACGTAACCTCAAACGGAGCTGAGGATGCCATAATTGACGCAGCCTTGGATAGCTATGGGCAAGTTGACATTGTTATCAACAATGCCGGAAGAGTTATATATTCTGAAGTCCATGAACTCACCGATGAGATATGGAACATGCACCTTGACCTAAATGTGACAGCAGCGATGCGTATTTGCCGACGCGCTATACCTGAACTAAGGAAACGACCTATTGGAAGAATCGTCAACATAGGTTCAGCGGTCACTCTACGATCCTCTCCCGGTTTGGCTGGCTACACCGCCAGCAAACATGCTCTAGAGGGGCTTACCAGAGTCCTTTCTCAAGAACTGGTACCAAACATCACCGCTAACTGCATACATCCAGGAACAATACTTAGCGGCATGACCATTCCGCTAATGGAAGAAGACCCATCCCTGAAAGAGCATTATGAGAGTTTCAGTCCGATGGGCCGACTCGCCCTCCCAGAAGATATCTCTCATGCCGCCCTGTTTCTCTGCTTAGAGGCTAGTAGTTTCATAAATGGGATAGGTCTTAACGTTGACGGCGGCTACGTGGCATATGGGTAGGTAAGTATTTAACGAAGTGGCACGCTGACACAGAATTTTTTACAACATCCAATAGACAATCCAAGTAAGGCCTGCGAGTAACAAAAGCGGTAAGAAGAAAAGCAGATTAAGAGAAACTGTAACGAACACTTTTTCACGCAATTTCTTTAACGTTCCCATGCGTGCAGTTTAGTAGATCAGGATTACAGGGACTTATTTCGGCGCAAAGGCTGAATACTACGGTACGTCATTGATCTCCAAATCCACTCGGCAGGACCAAACCGAAAATGCGTTAGCCATGATTTCGACCACCCTATTTGGAGAGCCCAGACACAGAAAATAAAGAGTGCTATTCCGCTTCGCCCTAGATCACCTTTATCAAAAATTGTTGCAAAGAAAAGTACTCCAATAATTGTCTGCGTTAAGTAATTTGTTAATGCCATTTGCCCTATCGAACGTATCCGCACTTTAAACTCGGATAGAGGTTTCCGATCCCAAATCGCTATCAAGGACACATAACCTATAGCCATTGGAATGGTCCCGACAGTATTAGGCAACTGGCCGATAATCGCTACATTGGATTCGTAATCCATTATCGCTTGAATTATCACCCCAAATGTTGCTAGCGAGACACCTACCGAAAGACCCCAAATCACTCCCTTCTTATACGTTGAGTGATCGGATTTTCCTGCAATAAAGCCAGAGCGATACAGTGCTACACCAATAAGCATGGCGCCCAACGCGCGACTGAAAACATCAAACAAGAACCACAACGAGACTTCATCGCCCATAGGCGCAACTCCAACCCAATAGTCTCCCAACAAAGCATTATCCTCATTCACTGAAATCTGTGTTGCTAAACCAAGACCAATACTCAATAAGAAAAGCAGAATCCCAGATGATACCAGAAACCGTATTGATCTTTTTCTGAGAAGCAATAGGAATGGCGCACAGAACCCATAGACCATGAGAATATCTCCCTCCCATAACATCGCATGAAGGAAACCAATGCCAGCTAATAGCAAATTTCGCCACAAACTAATTCGAATCGGTTTCTGTCCTTTAGATTCAACACGGTCAGCAAATAACACTATTCCCGCACCGAAAAGCATTGAGAAAAGAGCCATAGTTTTTTGATCTATAAAAATTTCTCCAAAGATCGCGAAGACCCAGTCAAGTAAATTGTCTGTGCCAGGAGCATTAACATTGTTATAAGCAGGTTTAACTAGTCCGAACATAAGTGCATTCATCCCAAGAATCCCAAGCGTGGCAAAACCACGAACAGTATCAAGGTTTGTAATTCTTTCCTTTTGAATTGTTGGCAGAGAATTAACCTGATCCAATGCGTGCCCCTATCCGAAGAGAATTGTACATTAATTCCTGCCTATTGGATATAGCAATCTGCTACTCGTAAAGAGTAGAGTATTTAGATGCCCCTATTTAAATTTGCCAAAAAACGAAGGCGCAATAGAGGGAATTGGGGCACTCGAAATCGTTCCGAAAAGTGGCGGGGATATAACGTCTGGTATCAACTCTGGAACCGTTAAACTATCCCAGCATTTCGGCAAATTAAATTCCACGTTTGCTCAAGGTAACCGGCTTGATTATCAACTAAGTCCTTAATTCGAGATCTCCATTCGTAAGGAATTTCTGGGGCATCAGATGGCTCTAGCGTGACATCAAGTTTCGCCATTTCCTCTAACGTGACATGCAGTGCCGTTGCTCTACCGATATTCCTTCCAACTGTGATGCAACCATGCCAAGGAATAATGATTGTGTCAGCAAACCCTATTGCCTCCCCTATTGAACTGAATGAATCATCTGGGCTTAACGTTTGATCTTCATGAAAGAAACAAGCTAAGTTATGCCGAATTTTCAAAGGACGGGCTAACCCAGCTAAAGCGGTTCCCCAAAACCCATGAGTATGCACAATTGCCGTAACGTCCTCGCGTTTTTCGTAAATAGCTGGATGAAATTCAAATCCTTTACTGATTTCCCGATCTCCATCTAGTAGATTCCCGCTGTAATCAACAAGCAAGACATCATTTTCAGTTACTTCGGCCAAAGTCCGATCAAAAGCATTAATCCAAAAAGCTTCCTGAGTAGGATGCTTCCGGGATACATGCCCTCCTATACCTGACCCCAATCCTTTGGCGCCAAGGGCCTTACATGCTTTAACAACATCTAACTTCTCTTCAGGCTGACTAGACATAGTAGAAAAACTAAACGAATATAAAGTTTTTTGCACAAATTTTTACCTAGAAATTCCACGAAGGAAGTCCTCGGAGTAGCGTAGAGAAAATTAGATGTTAGAAAGCAGGACAGATGGCAGAGACCAACGACAATTTTGAGGATCTTAAAAATTGTGCATTAAGCCCAGAACGTGAGCAGGAACTCCTTGATGCACAGCGCGAATGCGTCTTTAGTTGGACAAACAAAAAAGGAGAAGCTGTCGGAGTAATCGTTTCCTATTACAATCACGGCGGAAAGATTTGGATGACGTGCGCTGAGGGTAGAGCCCGTGTTTCGGCAATACGTAGATTTCCTCGTGCCTCTGTTTGTATCACTAGTTCCGGAACCAGACTTGGAACTGGAAAGACAATCACATACAAAGGAGATTGCATCGTCCATAAGGACCGAGAGACACTTGACTGGTTCTATCCAGCCTTCGCTACGGATAGACGGGCTACTCCTGAAGGCGTTCAGGCCTACATTGACCACCTCAATTCCCCTGATCGTGTAGTCATTGAATTTATTCCTGATTGGACTTTAAGCTTCGATAGTGAAGCGCTCTGGGAACGTGCCCCTCTTGCCGCTTCCGACAAGGATGATCCTAGGAACAGCGGAGTGGTTTGACTTAGTTAAAAACTGAATACGACCCCATCGTTCCAGTAATCAGAGGCAAATCAAGGAAAGTTTTTATACCATTTGGCTTCGCTTCACATGTTGCCTCAACAGCGTTCACGCAATGAAATCCTGTAAGGCTAATCCCCATCGCTGTACGCTCAGGCTGGGTTGGGGCATCTAGCCTGACATCAACAACAAGATTTACGTCTCCTTCTATCCGTATTCGCCAACCAGAATCTTGCGGAATTTCCATTTTCGATTCAAGCCGCTCTTGGCAAATGTCATCCATAAACCAAATCTGTTCTTGGATTATTTCTGTCCCCTCTTTTGTTTTACCTATGTGACGGTAGTTGTTCAACGCTATTGTCCCTTTGGCGATGGTTCCTGATGCTGTTTCAATTGGCTGATTCGCAAGTACGTAATTATGCTCTGAAGAATAGTTGATTACTTCACTTCCTAACCCTTCGGCAATCATGTCTATGGGTTCATTCCAAAAACTTGTCAATAGATCCTTTACTGGATTGCTATCGGCCTCCTCAGGTGTCCTCCCTAAATTCATTAGGTCGCGGATAACACCTTCTGATCCGTAATCTCTGCAATCCCCGTATTCGGTCATAGTTATGCGGTCAATTCGGTTACAGAGCCCAGTTAACGTCAGTGGTAGCATTTCTGCGATACCACCTGGATTGATCCCAGAGGCATGAAGGTTAACACCACCACGTTTGCATGCGGAAATAAGTTTTTCAGCATCTTCTCTATCTTGTGTAAACGGAAACCAATACGGACATGGAGTCACAATATGTTTTCCAGAGGAGAGAATCGCACACATTTCCGTTACATCCCATGGCATTGGACAATAAATAACGCAATCAGCATCTAGTCCCATTATCTTTTCTGTGTCTTGTGTACAAGTTATCCCTACTGGGTTACCACCTATTAAAACTCCAGCGTCTTTACCATTTTTTTCATCAGCATATACTTTTACCCCTACGAGTTCGAGGCGCGGATTTCTAATAATGCTATGCAGAGATGCTTGTCCAGTAATTCCGGTCGCCCATTGAATTACTTTGTAGTTCTTCTTCATAGTTTCCTCCCGACTGTGAAGATACCGCCAAGGCGAGACCGTTCATTATTTCTAACGAAACTAGTGCAAATGTATCTGTTGTGGAACAATTATTTTAAAGCCGGAGGTAGGAATGACACAGATTCTTGGACAATTTTGTATCAATGTCAGAGATATTGAAAAATCACTTGAATTTTGGGAAGGAGTCTGCGAACTGCCCCTTCACCACAGAACAGAAATACCTGGAGTTCTTGAAGCCGTGCTTCAAGCTCATGAGGGGGGTTCGCGAATTCAATTAGCACAACATCTTGACAATACAGACCCTATAGATATGGGTACCGCTATGTGGAAGCTCTATGTCAATACTTCTGATTGCAAGCGGCTTTACAAACGCGCGATTGAAGCTGGATGCGAATCAGTTATGGAACCTGAGGTACTTGAACGATGGCCTGTAACTGTAGCATTTGTTAAAGATTTCGATGGATACCTAATTGAGTTCGTTGAACACCACGAAGGAACTCGGCCTGGTGTTCCTGATCCTAAAAAATCATGATCTAACATAGGGGGAAGTATGCAGAAAAAATCAACAGCGAAACGAGCGACATTCTCGTCGTTTCAAGAATCAACTAAAGAAGATTGGGGCCTGATTATGTCTCAACGAGGTTCCCTTACGGCCTCTCTTCCAGGAAGGGTTATTCAGCAACTTGAATACTTGCGTGACGACTACGGAGGGTTTCCAGTTGACCGTTTGGAACACAGTCTGCAAACTGCGACACGTGCTGAAAAAGATGGGCGTGATGATGAATACATAATGTGTGCTTTAATTCATGACATAGGCGACATTCTTACTCCCCATAATCACCCTGATTTAGCAGCTGCGATTTTAAAACCATTTGTTTCTGATGCAAACCATTGGATGGTTCAACATCATGGGATCTTCCAAGGTTACTTCTTCTGGCATCATCTTGGCGGTGATAGAAATGCCAGAGATGAGTTCGCTGGAAACGAATTCTACGATCACTGTGAAGAGTTCTGCGCCTTATACGATGCTCCAGCTTTTGATGTTTCCTATACTTCTAACCCATTGGAATACTACGTTCCCTTGATACATGACTTCTTTGGACGAAACCCCTAATACCTGTTGCAATTATGCCCTCAATTGCTATCCGACAGTATTGGTTTACACCATTCATTTTCGTTACCCTTCTCACCAGCGGGATTATCTCTTGTGCTAGTGGTGACCAAGTTGAATCTGGTTTATCTTCGGAACAGCAATCTCCAATGCCAAAGGAGTTGCCAAGCGTGATAAAAGAGGAAGCTAATGTAGACTCCGGAAATAGCAGAGATGTGATTAGAGAAAGTGATTCACCTGCGGATTCTGATGACAAGATATTGGAAAGAAAATTGAATTTCATAAATGACAACGAAAGTGCTCTCACACGAGAATTAGCTGGGACGGGAATCCAACAGGTAACTATTGATATTGAGGAGTACACTTTTGATGCTCTTCTGGCAGGCCCAGCAGATGGGATACCTGTTCTCCTCCTTCATGGGTTCCCAAGCAGTAACTACCAGTGGCGTTATCAGATGATCTCGTTAGCTAACGCTGGTTACCTTGTATTTGCACCAAACCAACGAGGTTATTCCCCATTAGCAAGACCTATAGGGGTTCCTAATTACCTCGCTGATCTCTTAGTGGAGGATATTCTCCGGATCGCTGATGTTTTAGAATGGAACAAATTCCATCTAGTCGGACATGATTGGGGGGCATTTGTTGCATGGTCTTTCGCAGGGTCTTATCCAGAAAGGCTTATTACTTTGACCCCGATTTCGGTTCCGCATCCAGAAGCTTTCGCTATAGCGCTGTCAGATCCCTCTGGCGAGCAAGCACAGATGAGTGGTTACATGAATTTCTTTCGGCAAGCAGGTTCAGAAAATACGTTTCTTGCAAATAATGCGGAGCTTCTAAAGGGAATCTACCAGTCAGCCGATTTGTCAGAAACGGAAATGGAACCGTACTTGGAAGTTCTTGGAACACCTGATGCTCTTTCGGCAGCTCTCAATTGGTATCGGGCAAATAATTTCTCTCCGGACTTACTTGAAGGTGCAGAACGAAGAACGGGGGTTCCTGACATACAACTTCCGACTATGCACATATGGAGCAGTGACGATACTGCTCTGGGACGACAAGGGGCTGAATTAACAGCTCAGTTCGTTTCTGGAGACTATCGTTATGAAGTCTTTGAAGGCGTAAACCATTGGGTCACTGAGGTAGCTTCGGAAGCTCTTAATACTGTTTTGATTGACTTTATTTCAAGTTACACATCTGAGCATGGGTGAGATAGCAATTCCGAATTACCGTTTGGATGGGCCCAGGAACGCTTCGGCCGTCCGGTCCGGGCTCGCTAACGCCGTGTGGTGGCGCCCCCCTATTCGGCGACAGAAACTTGAATTATTCTCAAAGCGCGGTAACGCTCGGGCTATCCGTGATACTGCTTTATGGTTAGCCCTTACTGCCATATCGGGTTATTGGCTCTACATCACATGGTTATCATGGTGGTCTTTTCTATTCCTCTTTTGTTATGGCGGACTCTATGGTGGAGCTTCTGATTCTAGGTGGCATGAATGCGGCCATGGAACCGCCTTCCGGTCAGGGACCCTTAATAATCTCGTATATTATCTAGCTTCTTTTATGTTATGGAGAGAACCAACCGTGTGGAGATGGTCACATTACCGGCATCATACGGACACAATTATTGTTGGACGTGACTACGAGATTGCTTACCCTAGACCGACAAAAGTTTGGATGCTGCCATTAACATTTTCCCACCTTCTCAATGGCCCTAAGCTCTTTTTTCGTATAGCCAAGCACGCTACGGGTCAAATTGATAGGCAAGTAGCAGATTACGTTCCTGAATCAGAATTTCGAAAGGTTATCTGGGAAGCTCGGATGTTCTTATTAATCAATTTAGGTTCGCTAACTGCTTCATTAATTCTTTGGTCGATTTTTCCAATACTCCTTATTGGGTTACCAACCATTTATGGAGCATGGCTTTTTGTGTTTTTCGGGTTAACTCAACACGCTGGCCTGCGAGAAGATGTGCTTGATCATCGAGAAAACACGAGAACTGTTCTAATGAACCCGATATCAAGATTTCTCTATTCAAATATGAATTATCACTTAGAGCACCATCTCTTCCCTGAAGTCCCCTATTACTCATTGCCTTCTCTACATAAGGAACTAGCTCCATACTTGCCGAAGCCATCACCGTCATGTTGGCACGCATACTGTGAAATTCTTGACATTTTCAAAAAGCAGAATCAAGACGTTCAAGCTGAAATAATATCCAGAGATATTCCTCATGTTATATCAAGCATCTCACCTGAAGAGTCAATTCTGTTGCCGAAAAAGATTAATTTTAACGGAGATCATACTTTAGGAATGATGCACGATTTGCCAATTGGTTCGATGCGCAGAGTGGAACACTCATCTGGCACCTATTTACTTTGTCGGCCAGCCGAGCAAGAAATAATACTGAGTGATGGCGTCTGCACTCATGGTAATGCCCTTCTATCCGATGGTGTTCTTGATGGCTTCACT
>PAQG01000043.1 GCA_002709645.1 Acidimicrobiaceae bacterium | reverse complement strand
TAACTGACCTTCTACCTGTTTCTCTGAGGTCCCTGTCTTCCCCGAAATTGGCCATTCTTCATGCGGGAAATCCTTAAAGGCATTATATGCAGTTCCCTCCGTGCCGATATCGGATCTCCATGTAGTTACTCCCGCTAAACCTTCTAGGATCGGGTCAGCGAATATTTCCGGTAGATAAATTTCTTTTAGAATTCGTGGCGAAAACTCTACTTCTGTATCACCAGTGATCGGATTTAGTACCATTTTGCCAAGGTTAGGAGCATATAGTGTGCCCCCATTTACCAATGCACTATATGAGTTCGCTATTTGCAACGGCGTGGCTAGAACATCTCCCTGCCCTATGGACGTGTTTAAAGTATCTCCTGTTAACCATTGTCCAGTTAAGAAGGCGTCGGGATTCTGACGGTATGCTTCTCGCCTTGACTCGGGTGTCGGTATACGGCCGCTTCCTTCGTTAGCTAGTGTTACTCCAGTACGAACCCCATAACCGAAAGATTTTGCAGCTACTTGCACAGATTTAAGGTCGAATCCGGGAAGAATATCAAAACTTGCAGCGAGATTATAAAAATAAACATCTGAAGAATAGGTTAACGCTAAGCGTAAATCGACATCTCCATATGCTGCCTCACCAGCATTCTGAAACTGGCATGTTCCTCCCTCACAGTTCGGGATACTAAAGATACCTTCATCATAAAACATAGAATCAATGCCAAGAATGCCCCGCGAACCTATTAAGCCGGTATCTAAAGCCGCATAGGCAGTAAAGGGTTTGAATGTAGAGCCAGGGGGATATTGACCCTGAATAGTACGGTTTAATAACGGAAGAAAGTTCCCTGGATCAGTAAGTTCATCAAAATCATCTTGACTTATGCCAGAAACAAATAGTTCGGGGTCAAACGTAGGATATGACGCCATAGCAAGGATGGAACCATCTCTCGGGTCAAGAACGACCATCGCTCCTGCAGGAGCATTAAAGATAACCACTCCTTCTTCTTCAAATTTGGTTGGCTGTTGCCGTGCTAGATTCAAACCCCGTTCTAGCTCTTCTTCAGCTAAAGCCTGTAGGTCAATATTGATTGTTAATTGGACGTCACTTCCAGCTTTCGCTGGAATTTCCTCATTTACTTCCAAAATATTGTTAAATTTATCTACAGTAACTACCTTTCGCCCAGGTGTTCCACGCAGCGCATCCTCATAAAAAAGTTCAATACCACTTTTACCTATTTCATCATTTGCTAAGTATGTTTTTTTCTTTGAAGCGACTGAAGCCATTTCGTCTTCGCTAAGCAACCCTACGTATCCGAGAATATGCGCGGCCAATGACCCGTATGGGTAGTCCCTAACGGTTGTGACCGTAGTATTAACCCCTGGGAATCTATACGAGTATTCCGCAAGATAAACCTGCAAATCCTCTGAGATGTCTTGCACTACAGGAACTTCAGCAAATGGCCCATAACGAGTAGATCGGTAAGCTTCTTCTATCTCAATTACCTTCGTTAAGCTTCCAGATCTACTAATTTCCATTGCTAAGTCAAAGAAAAGGTCATCTAAAGCGTTTTCACCAACAGTCGCCATTTCTTCCTTATCAATAGTCACTACTATTGAAGGGCGATTATCTACCAAAACACGCCCTTCAGCGTCCAGTATTCGACCTCGAGGGGCAGTTTCAATAATTGTTTCTGTTGTATTATCTGCAGCTCGCTCTATAAACGCTGTTTCCTTTATTACCTGTAGATACCATAATCTGGCTACTAATGGAACAAACAGCGAGATAGCAACCGCCGCCAAAATCGCCAAACGTAGACGATGTGATTGAGGTAAATATTTTGATATTGGTGTCATCCCCTATCCAAACGTTACGTCAACTGCGAACTGTTTATCGGTCTTTGGCTTCCCTGGTATGTGTTTCCATGAAAAACCCACGACATCAAATAATGAAGCACTGGAATGAATAAACCTGTATAAAGTGCTCCAACGACGAGAATTTTTCCAAAATTTTTGTTATACAGATTTGGTTCAGCAATTAATTCACCGAAGAAAACAAAAAGAGTTAGACCCAGAACTATCGCAGCAATTGAGATGATAAGTCGAACTATTCTTTCAACATCTTCGGCCACTATCTCAGCAAGAACCCCAAGCAAATAGCCAATAAGCGCATAGGAAAGTGCACTCAACCCCAAAGGAGTGGCAAGGTAAAGATCAACAGCGAAGCCGCACACAAATCCTGTTAAGGCGCCATTTGATGACCCGCCATGCCAACCAGAAGCGATAGCTAGCCCCAACATCAATTCAGGCATTACCCCAAAGAACCGGATGTTAGAGAAAAGTTCAAGTTGCAAAATCAAAACTAGCGTTATAACAAATAGTGCTTTTATTAGCCGGAACATTGACATTAATTGCTCCGTTCATTCTGAGAATTAAGTGGCTGATACAAAACAACAGTCACAAATTCAAGATTTTCAAATTGCCCAGTAGGTGCCACTACTAGTTCTTTCTCCAAATTGATTTCATCCACGAGAACTTCAAGGATAGTCCCTACTGCGAATCCTCCAGGATACGGACTTCTCTCTGAACCGCTGGTAACGAGAATGCTTCCTTTCTCCACATCTGCTGAAACAGGAATTCCATCAGCTACTAGTAATGGTTGCCCCACTCCATTTCCTGTCAGAATTCCTACTTGATTTGTCCCCACTACCAAAACCCCAATATTGACATTTGGGTCAGTAACAAGTCGAACCCGTGCACTGCGGAGGCCTGGGTCCTCAATACGTCCGATTAAACCCCCTACAGAAATGACAGCCATGCCTTCTCGTATTCCGCTTTGAGTACCTTTTCCTATTTCAAAAATGTAAGGATCAAAATTTGAAACAGATTGTGCTGTTACTTCAGCTACCACTGTTTTCTGCCCACCAAGATTCTCAAGTTCGAGCTGAGTCCGAAGAGCAGCTAGCTCCTCAACAGCCCCCTCCGTTGTTACCCTGTACTCAAGGAGTTCTCCGAGTTGATCTCGCAGAAGAGCATTTTCTTTTTCTAAACTATCTCCTTGAGAGAGCGACTCCCATGCATCACCAATCGGATCAAAAATAGTACTAGCTAAGTTCCTAAATGGCTGAACAACAGCAGTAGCTGCTTTTCGCAAATTTGTCAAAGGTTCGTATCCTCTAGCATCAAGCGAAATAAGTGTTATTGAGGAAAGTAAAAGTATGGCAAGTGTAAACCGAGAGCCACTACTTCTTCGTGGCAATGCCATTTACACCCCCCCTTTTCTTCAGATTTGGGTAGAAGTAAATAGAACACCTTTTAGCGAATCGAATGCTTCTAGGGATTTTCCAGAACCCAGTGCTACCGCGTGGAGTGGGTTAGGCGAAACACAGACAGGCATTCCAGTTTCATGTGCGATACATTCTGGCATTCCAGTAAGTAAAGCCCCCCCTCCTGCGAGCATGATTCCTTTTTCCATTATGTCCGCAGCTAATTCAGGTGGGGTGACATCAAGTGTTAGTTTCACAGCATCAAGAATTGCTGTCAATGGTTCTGCAATTGCTTCCCTGATTTCCGATGTTGAAGTGACTATTGTCTTAGGTAAACCGGTTATCAAGTCACGGCCTCTCACTTCAGCATAAAGTTCTTCAGTGGACCATGCGCTCGCCAATTTAATTTTTAACTCTTCCGCGGTTCGAACTCCTAAAGCGACACTGTACTCTTTTTTTATAAACTGTATAATTGAGTTGTCTAACTCATCTCCGCCTACACGGACTGACTTGTTAGCTACGACCCCTCCAAGCGAAATAACTGCCACTTCGGTCGTTCCACCGCCAATGTCTACGATCATATTTCCGCTAGGATCCTGCACTTGCATTCCGGAGCCAATCGCCGCAGCCATTGGTTCCTCAATTATGTATGCTGGTTTTCTAGCTCCGGCAAATTCGGCTGCTTCCTGAACAGCACGTTGCTCAACTCCAGTTATTCCAGAAGGAACGCAAATCACCATTCGCGGCTTTGCCAAGCGGCTTTGGTGTACTTTTTCAATAAAGTGACGCAGCATTTGCTCACACATATCAAAATCAGCTATCACGCCGTCACGTAGTGGCCTTGAAGCCTGTATGTGAGAGGGAGTTCGGCCAATCATCCTTTTCGCGTCAGACCCTACAGCAAGTGCAGATCCGTCCCTTATATCTATTGCGACAACAGATGGTTCATTTAGAACGATGCCTTCTCCACGCACATATACGAGCGTATTTGCGGTTCCAAGGTCAACTGCCATGTCTCGACCCATAACACCTAGTATTGAAGCCATTAGAAACTACCTTGTTTCATTTTTCGCCACACACGCCTCTCTACGCTTATGCACTGACACAAGCCTCTTTCCGCACCCTCTTAGTTTACGACTTCTTATCAAAAGTGCAATGCACCATAGTGAGTTCGTTTGATTTTATGTTTCACCGTTCCGGAAAGAAAATTTGTATCTCTCTTTCAGCTGATTCAGCTGAATCTGATCCATGAACAAGATTTTCTGTAAATTGAGCGCTCAAATCTCCTCTAATCGTTCCTGGCTCTGCGTCAGCTGCATTAGTGGCACCCATCATTTTCCGCACGATTGACCACGTATCATCTGGACCTTCAACAATCATCGCTACTGCTGGTGAACGACCGATGAAAGCAGCGAGGTCAGCGTAAAAGGGTTTATCGAGATGTTCTGCGTAATGCTTTTCTGCGAGATCAGAGTCGATGGTCAACATGCGGAGCGCTTTGATATTCAATCCCTTTTGCTCAAATCTAGATATTATTTCACCAATCAGTCCCCTTTCAACAGCGTCGGGTTTGCAAAGTACTAGTGTTTGATTCATAAAGTGATCCTACCTAATTGTTCTTTGTTTCTGTTCCTATTCATAGCTTTCGAATGCTTCTCGCAAAGCTCCTACTACATACATTGAGCCTGATCCGAGGATTACATCTTCTTCTCTAGCATATTCAAAGGCCTTTTCTAAAGCATCTTCCGGTTTAGCGCACGTCAAAACATTTTGATTCTGTGATGACGCTATATTTGATAATTCTTCTGCTGGCATAGATCTTGGGCTTTCCGCTTGAGTGCAAACAACTAAATCATATTGTTCGGCTTCAAAACTACTCAACATCCATTGCGCATCTTTCTCTTCAGTCATACCCACGATAAGGACTCTCTTTCCAGTGTGTGCAAAGCCATTTTTGAGGGTTTGCGCGGCTGCTATAGCACCTGGGGGGTTGTGGGCACCGTCCAAAACAAACAATGGCGAGGAATTTAAGACCTCAAATCGGCCTGGAAGATTAACGTCTGCAAAGGCTGCGTTAACTATTTCTTCTGGTAACTCTGATTCCAGAAAAGCTTCCGCAGCAGCGAGAGCGATAGAGGCATTGTTTCCCTGATGTCGTCCATGTTGCCTTAAGAAAATATTTTCGTACGTTGCTTCCAGCGAACGAAGGCTAAGTTGACGCCCCCCAACTGCTAGGTCATTTTCAACACATTCAAAATCAATATTTCGCCTATAAATCTGCCGGGGGGACTCAGCTAGAAATAATTCTTCTAATTTCTCATCTGTTTCCCCCAAGCACAAGATGCTGTCTTTTTTTATGATCCCTGCTTTCTCCCAAGCTAACTTTCTTCTCCAATCGCCTGAACCATCAGTGTGGTCAAATCCAACGTTTGTTATCACTGCAACTTTTGCATCTGCAACATTTGTTGCGTCAAACCTCCCCAACATCCCTACCTCAACAACTGCGACATCTACGGCATTGTCTGCAAAACAGCGGAAAGCGGCAGCTGTCATTAGCTCAAACCAACTTGGAGCAGTATCTAACAATGGTTTTACTAAGGCAAGATGTGAAACTAAGTCGGCAAATTCATCGTCATCAATTGGAGTTGTATTGATTTGGATTCTCTCAGTGATAGAACTGACATGTGGTGATGAATATGTCCCTACTTTCAAGCCCATTTTTGAAAATAGGTTTGAAGATATAGCAGAAGTAGATCCCTTACCATTGGTTCCAGTTATGTGAACTAATGGGAAATCTAGTTGTGGGTCTCCTAATGAACTTAATAACGATCGCATATTTTCAAGGGAACTATCATCGATGCCTTCTCGGGTTAAACGACGGTTAATATGTTCGTCTAGAAAACGGAGGGCTTCTTCTTTATCCATGTTTGGTATTTGCTTATGATGCAGCTAAATCGCTCTCGCCACGCAAAATGAGTTTTGGAGCTTCATTCTTACGAACCACATCTTCATCAATCACACAAGTAACGACATCTTCTCTGCTAGGAATATCGTACATTACTTCAAGAAGTACTTCTTCCAAGATTGATCTGAGCCCACGTGCTCCAATGCGTCGTTCAAGGGCTAGTTCTGCAACCGCTTCTAAAGCTTCGTCGGTGAATTCTAAATTCACATCTTCAAAACCGAAGATTTTTTTATATTGGCGGACGAGTGCATTTTTAGGTTCGCTAAGAATTCTTACGAGCGCATCACTCTCAAGATTTCCTACAGCACCAACAACAGGCAATCGGCCTATAAATTCTGGGATGAGCCCATATTTAACAAGATCTTCTGGTTGGACTTGTGCATAGAGGTGAGTGAGATCTTTATCGGTGGCTTTTCGAATATCAGCTCCGAAACCCACCCCGCTACTTCCAATCCTATTTTCAATGATCTCATCCAAGCCTGCGAAAGCCCCTCCGCAAATGAAAAGAATGTTTTTAGTATCAATTTGAAGGAATTCTTGGTGCGGGTGTTTCCTTCCTCCTTGGGGATGGACGGATGCTGATGTTCCTTCAAGAATTTTAAGTAGTGCCTGTTGGACGCCTTCACCTGAGACATCTCTAGTTATAGATGGATTTTCACTCTTGCGAGAAACTTTATCGATTTCATCTATATAAATTATTCCCATTTCTGCTTTCTTTACATCTAGGTCAGCAGACTGAATTAGTTTCAAGAGGATATTTTCTACGTCTTCGCCGACATATCCTGCTTCCGTGAGTGCTGTAGCATCTGCGATTGCGAAAGGGACATTGAGCATCCGAGCGAGTGTTTCGGCCATTAGCGTTTTTCCGCATCCGGTTGGGCCAATTAATAAGATATTACTTTTTGAGAGTTCTACTTCGTCCTCATTTTTTTCTCCAACTTGAACGCGTTTATAATGGTTGTAGACAGCTACTGAGAGAATTCGTTTCGCTTGTTCTTGGCCGATAATGTAATCATCAAGAAATGCATTAATCTCTTCTGGTCTCGGTAACTCGTCGAATCCGACTTCGGCTGGAACGGATAATTCTTCATCAATGATTTCATTGCAGAGATCAATACATTCGTCACAAATGTAAACACCAGGCCCTGCGATGAGTTTCTTTACTTGTTTTTGGGATTTGCCGCAGAAGGAACACTTCAGCAGTTCTGTAGTTTCACCAAACTTTGCCATTTATGTTCCCCTTTCTAAACTGCAGCTATAGGACCTGAATTATCAACAACAGAACGAGAGTCAATAACTTCATCGATGATTCCGTATTCTTTAGCTTCGTATGCATCCATAATGTTATCCCGATCGGTGTCCAATCGAATTTGTTCAACAGTTTGCCCTGTGTGAGTTGCGAGGACTTCTTCAAGTTGATTCTTTAATCTTTGTATCTCACGTGATGCTATTTCTAGATCCGAAACCTGTCCTTGAGCACCTGCATATGGTTGATGGATTAGGATTCTTGAGTGTGGAAGAGCCAACCTCTTCCCTGGATTACCAGCGGCAAGGAGAACAGCGGCGGCTGCAACTGCTTGGCCATAGCAGATGGTTGCCACTTCAGGCTTTATGTATGACATTGTATCGTAGATAGCAAATACAGAATTTATATTGCCTCCTGGTGAGTTGATGTAGAGGCTTATATCTTTGTCTGGATTTTCTGATTCCAAGTGAAGCAGTTGTGCGCAGACTAGATTTGCGATTCCATCATCTATTGGCGTTCCGATAAAGATAATGTTCTCTTTCAGCAATTTTGAGTAGAGGTCGTATCCGCGCTCCCCTCTGTTCGTTTGTTCTACAACGGTTGGTACCAAGTAATTCGTCGGTCCAATGTTCATTTCAGTCACTTGAATCTTCTTCCGAGTTGGGGTTTTCAATATCGGGGTTACTACTAGTTTCGCTCATTTCTGGGCTTTTGTCTGTGTTTTTATCTAAAAGGAGTTCGTCACGACTCAATTCGTTGCCTTCCTCATCAATAATTTTCACTGATTCTTCAATGAATTTTAGCGCTTTTTGCTTAAGAAGGTCCGCTTTTAGAATTCTAATTTGACCGTGTTCGTGCATTGAATGTTCCAGCTTTTCTTTCTCACTTTGAAGTCTCGGGGCTATAGCTTCATCTACCTGTTCTGGAGTCAGTTCTTCCTCAAGGTTGACTTCTTCTCCTTCAACTGCTGCACGCCAAGCATATTGTTTCGCTATTTCTTCAATTTCGTTATCTAACTCTATTTGAGTAACTTCAAATTTTTCTGATTGAGCTATTGCCCGTAAAGCAAGATCTGTTTTGACTGCCTGCTCTGCTGGTTCACGAAGATTTTCAATCAAATCTTCAACAGATTGTCCTGTGGCTTGGAGAAATTGTTCAAATTGCATTCCCTGCTGGGCCATTCTCATAGCCATCTCTTGGACCTGATTTTGGACTTGTTCTTGGATTAAAGCCTCCGGTGGCTCCTCAGTAACGAGGCCTGACAAAGATTCTCCAAGTTTGCTTGACAACTGAGATGGCACTTGGCTTCTCTTCATCTCATCTAGCCGAGTCTGAGTATCCACTGTTAGTAATTCCACAGTTTCAAATTCGGTTAACTCTGCTACTAGTTCATCTGTTAGGTCTGGAAGTTTTTTTTCTTCTATGGTTTTGATAAGTGCCTGAAAAGAGAGTTGTGAATCCTCTTCGGATGGATGGGTTCCTTCGAATTCTTTGATTTCTCCGATTTTGGCTCCGGTAAGAGCTTCATTTATTTCCTCTACGATGAAACTTGAACCAATTTCAAATGTAAACCCTTCAGCCGTTAGGCTCTCCTCAGGTTCCCCATTAATTGATCCAGAGAGATTCATGGTGACAAAGTCTCCATGAGTAGCTGCTCTTTGTACTTCTATTCGTTCAGATGCTTGTTCTCGCAAACGATTAATACTCTCTTGGATTTCTTCTTCTGTTACTGTGATTGATGGGATTTCAATTTGCAGTTCTTTATATCCGGAGATAGTGATTTCTGGCCGAACCTCCACCGTAGCTTCAAAGGACACCGGGCCAGTCTCTTGACCATCTAATATCTCAACTTCGGGTTGGGCTATTACATCCAGCTCGTGTTCATTGACAGCTTGAAAATACACGTCCCCAATGATTTCGTTAAGAGCTTCGCTTCTCGCATATTCTTTACCGAATTTTGCTTCAAGCACTTTGCGTGGAGCCTTGCCTTTCCTAAAGCCAGGCATTTTCACCTCTTGAGCTATCTTCTTAAATGCATCATCAATCGCATCCTCGATTTGAGCTTCGGAAACTTCAATGGTTACTTTGACTTTACTGTCGTCAAGATTTTCTATAGAACTATTCACAGGGCGAAAGTCTACCGGCTACGGACCCACTCTCGCTCTTCTGGGTAGTGATTTCTCATTCTTCTTTAGCTGGTCAAAGTTGCTTCAAGTTACGATACGCTCAATACACCTGCGGGTGTAGTTCAACGGCTAGAACCTCAGCCTTCCAAGCTGATGATGGGAGTTCGATTCTCCTCACCCGCTCGCAGTTTTTGTATAGTTTCACGTATTGGTTCACTGAAAGCGGGGTTTGACTGTGGGATCTATATTCCTCGGAATCGCTGGAGGTAGTTGCTCTGGAAAAACCACTCTGGTAAATACCCTTGAGAAAACACTGCCCTATGAGGTTTGCACAATAGCTTTTGATAGCTATTACTGCGATCAAGGTCATCTTCCTATAGAAGAACGGGCTCTAGTGAACTATGACCATCCAGATTCTCTAGATGTCTCCTTATTTATTGATCATCTAAGGAGTCTACGTTCCGGAAAATTAATCTCATCTCCAGTTTATGATTTTGCCACCCACACTCGAAGCGCTGATTCAATTCAGGTCATGGCGACTGAAGTTGTCATTATCGATGGGATTCTGCTCCTTGTCTTTCCTGAGATTTGTGAATTGCTTGACTTAAAAATTTTTGTTGATGCTCCAGAAACAACACGCTCGTCACGAAGAGTAATTCGTGACGAAGCTGAAAGAGGGAGAACGGCTGAGCAAGCCGAAGCTCAAATCTTACGAACTGTTAAACCCATGCACGCCAAATTTGTAGAGCCATCGAAAAAAAAAGCTGACCTTGTGGTTGATGGAGAAATTGACCCCAAGGTATCAGCCAACCAAATAGAGAAAGTTCTTTCACTCATGTAGAAACCAAAGCTTCTTCATGAAACACTTGGTTTACAATTACGAACTCTCTTGGCGTTCTAAAAATTCATATACTTCGACCATATCTACCCCTGGGAAACGAGAGAAACCTTTCGGCGCTAAAGGCAGTCCTGAAGTAATGTTGCTTCTATCTCGGGCAGATGGCCAAGCTACTCCGTGCCAATGTTGTCGTACACTCGCTCTCGCTGTGCTACAGCAATCTTTGTCAGGACAAGATGAAGTTGAAAAGCGCTTTGTATCACTACCTCGAAACCATTTAGCTTGATCGGCTGTTGTACCAACCGTGACAGCGTGGTTTGGTAATCGGTCTGCTTCCACGTATGTAACGCACCAAAATTGTCCGCTAGGCGTATCTGTATATTGATAGTGAAGTGAAAATGAGTCTTGCGTGTGGAAAGCTTGCCGCGTTCCCCAGTTTCTGCAGAGATGCTCACCTTCAATAGTCCCATCAATTCCATGAGGCAGCGGGACATCATCGTTCTCATAGGCTTTCCAAACAACCCCCTCATCATCGGATCGCAAAAAATGGACAGTTAGTCCTAAATGTTTCGTAGCTAGATTCGTTAACCGGTGCCCTGCCATTTCATATGAAATATAGAAAATCTCCTGCAGGTCCTCTACTGAAATGTCGTGTGTGTCATAAGCATTTTGGAGGAACGTTATAGCTGGTTTCTCTGGAGCAAGTATGGCCGCAGCAAAATAGTTTGACTCAATTCTCTGCCGGAGGTATTCGCCGATATTGTCAGTCACTTCATGATCAAGTGCGTAATGTCCTAATGTTTGTAATATCACTGAGCGGGAGGCGCGTGTTGGGAGGTCATTTCGTTGGGGTATATATATGATTTTTTCTCTTTGATCTGTGATTGATCGAGTTGAGTGAGGGATATTTTCTGCCCTTCGAACCGTGAAACCGAAATAGTCACAGACATCCATAAGGATTCTTTCTGATACGGGGCCAGCCCCTGGATAGTTGACTGCTTCCAAGATCTCACTCACTAATATCTCTATTTCTTCGTAATAATTATTCCTTTCTCGCATTTCGCGACGAAGGTGAATATTTGAGTTCCTTGCAACACTTTCTACCGAATCTATTTCCGTTGGTGCCACGTGTGTGTCTTCTCCAAGTGCTGCATAGAGTCCGACAATATGTTCAAGAACCTCATCTGGCATTCTTGCGGAAGGGCGGACATAGGGAAGCTTACGTTCCTGATTTCTTGGATCTTCCTGCAAGCGTCGTAAATCTATTTCCAGTTCAGCTCTTCGTGAAGGTGGTTCAGGGTCAAGAAGATCAGCGGGGGTACAATCAAGAATCGAAGCTATCTCCCCTACGAGACTTACTCTAGGTTCTGAGTTACCATTTTCAAGTTGGGATAGGTATGGTGCCGGTCGGTTAATCAGTTTCCCAAGTTCCGTCAAGGTGTAGCCATTTCTTTTCCGGAAGTAGCGCAGGCGTTGCCCGAAAACAAGTGAGTCCATAGTTTTGTGCCCCTAAAAGGATAATCTTTTAAAAATAGTAACAAATTGGAAGATAAATATTGTACTTTTTATCTTTAAATCTAATTTTTGCTTTTTTTACACCATTATTAAGTTGATTTTTTAGTCTCAATGTTGCATCCTTAACTCGCTAGTTCATCCCCCTCTAGCTCTCTAACTTAAGGAGTAATAGTTATGAATAAGTCTTTTGAAGATCAAGTTGAAGAACTTTCCCGCGATTGGGAAGAAAACGATCGGTGGAAGGGTGTGAAACGCGATTACTCAGCAGAAGAGGTAGTTGGGTTGCGCGGCTCTGTAAATGTTGAATATAGCCTCGCAAGACAGGGCTCTGAAAAACTCTGGGATCGACTAAATAGCAACCCATACACGCACGCTATGGGAGCCCTAACCGGAGGACAGGCAATACAGATGGTTAAGGGCGGGCTTGAAGCAATTTATCTTTCTGGATGGCAGGTTGCTGGAGATGCAAATCTTGCCGAACAGGTCTATCCAGATCAGAGTCTTTACCCGGCTAATTCGGTTCCCACCGTTGTCCGAAGAATCAACAATGCACTTCTCCGCGCAGACCAAATTGAGTGGAGTGAAGGAAAACGAGATAGAGAATGGCTTGTCCCTATCGTCGCAGATGCAGAAGCAGGTTTTGGTGGACCACTCAATGCCTACGAACTTATGAAATCCATGATCGCAGCGGGAGCCGCAGGCGTTCACTGGGAAGATCAACTAGCAAGTGAAAAGAAATGTGGCCACATGGGCGGAAAGGTTTTAGTTCCGACCCAGCAACATGTTAGAACGCTCACAGCAGCCCGCTTGGCCGCTGACGTC
>PAQG01000042.1 GCA_002709645.1 Acidimicrobiaceae bacterium | reverse complement strand
TATTTATCACAACCCTCATTGAGGTTCATCACGAAATGCCTTAGCGGTCGCTGAGGAAATCGGAGTAGATTACGAAGTTGTGTTGTACATCAAAGAACCACCAGATGAGAAAATACTTAACGCTATTGTCAATGGGTTAGAAGACCCAGTAGAAGACTTGGTGAGGAAGGATTCTATGTTTAAGAAACTTGAACTTAATCCCGATGACTACGTTAACGCTCCTACAAAAGTTGTGGAAATTTTAGTGAAACACAAGCAACTTCTTCAAAGGCCAGTGATTGTCAAAGGCAAGAAAGCAATTATTGGTAGACCTAAAGATCGAATAACAGATTTCCTATCCTGATTGCGAGTTTAATGGATGACCATGAATTGGCTGGATACCTGGCTGAATTAGCAGGTGCTGAATTACTACATTTCCGTCAAGAGGGGATCAGATCAGGAACTAACTCTTGGGTATTGCGAGATAAAGGGGACTTGATTTCCCATAACTTATTGATAGAACAACTTTCGCGACATCGCCCCCAAGACGCTGTTTTATCTGAAGAGGGGAGTGACGACCAGAGACGGCTTGATGCTGATCGTGTTTGGATAATCGATCCACTAGATGGCTCTCAAGATTATCCTTATAACGGGAGCGATGAATGGGCGGTACATGTTGCGCTCATAGAAGATGGAGAACTGAAAGCAGGAGCGGTCTCATGCCCATCTCTAAATAGGCATTATTCAACAGCAATGCGATACCCCGATGAACGACAAATTCGAGAAGAAAGAATTGTCGTCTCTAACAGGTGGAATGCATATCAAGCCGCTTATGTGGCCGAAGCTATAGGAGCGCGTTTGGCAAGTTGTGGATCAGCTGGAATTAAAGCTTCACTTGTAATCGGCGAAGATGCTGACGTGTATATTCATAATTCTGGACTATATGAATGGGATGTTTGTGCACCTGTTGCAGTTGCTCGAGCAGCCGGACTTTCTGCCTGTCAGTTAGATGGAAGCGACTTTAAATTCAATAAAAAAGCTCCGATAGTCCGAGGTTTAGTAATTTGCCACTCAGAACTCCTAGATGAAGTCCTAAACGTGCTAAACAGTGGGTAGTTAAACAACTCGCAAGTAATCATAAGGAAAATCGACCTATGAGAGGAATACGGCTAGATATGCCGTAACGTGGTTCAAGCAGCATCCCCGCTGTAAAGAGAAGGAAGTAAGTATGACTAAGGGAACAGTTAAGTTCTTTAACACACAAAAAGGATATGGGTTCATCGAACGCGAAGATGGCGACGATGTATTTGTTCATTACTCAAACATTGATGGTGATGGGTTCAAAAACCTCGAAGAAGGACAGGAAGTCGAATTTGAAGTCGGCCCCGGTCGCAAAGGGGATGAGGCCCTAAACGTTCGAGCGGTATAAAGAGTTTACTATGGCTAGCAAGGGACGCGAAAGCTGGGGTAAACGCCAGCGAGAACAAACAAAGAGAGAGCGACAGGAAGCCAAAAGAGCTGAAAGAGCTGAAAGAAGGCAATCAGACGATGAGCCTTCAGTAGAAGGCCTTCCTGAAGAAGAACTCTACAAACAGTTTGCGGAACTCAGCGCTGCCAAAGCAAATGGCGAAATTGACGAAGAAACCTTTGAAGCCCGAAAAGAAGAAATTTGGACACAATTAGGCCTAGAACTTCAATAAGGTTTCTTTGTGATTAACTTTTTTTTATAGAATGTCACATAGAAGATTTAAACTTCTTTCATGGTAAGTACGAAACAAATAAGAAGACGTGGAGTTTGGCATCCAACTGATGCTATGACCAGCACAGAATCTGCGGAATTTGCACAACGTATTGAATCATTGGGGTATTCCATATTGTGGCTTCCCGAGACAACGGGGAGAGATCCGTTTTCCCACATAGCATTTCTTTCTTCGCAAACACTAAAATTAGGTTTCGCAACAGGAATAGCAAACATATATCATCGTCATCCAGGCGTTACTTGGCAAGCAGCCACCACATTGGCTGAACAGTCAAATAATCGGTTTATTTTAGGTTTGGGTGTTTCTCATGCACCACTTGTTGAAGGTTTACGCCAAATGAAATATGAAAAACCTATCGAAACTATGCGCTCTTATCTAACTTCAATGAAGTCATCGCCGTATTCATCAATTCCACCCGAAAGAGAACCTATATGCTTGGTAGCTGCTTTAGGCCCCAGAATGCTTGAACTTTCAGCTGACTTATCTGATGGCGCACACCCGTATTGGACAACTCCCGAGCATACGCAGATAGCAAGAGAAATTATTGGTGAAGAAAAACTTCTTTGCGTTGAACAAAAAGTTGTTTTGACAGAAGATCGGGAAACTGCACATGTGGCGGCAAAGAAAGCGTTACGAATTTATACACCGCTTCCAAATTATCGTAATAACTGGAAGCGATTGGGTTTCACAGATGATGATATTGATACACCAACTACGAAATTCATTGATGCCGTAGTTGCTTGGGGGTCAATCCGAGAGATCGAAAAGAGGATTGGCGAGCATGAAAAAGCAGGAGCCAATCATGTTTGTATTCAACCTATAAGCCATGATGGAAATTATAAAATTCCTGAATGGGAAACCCTAGAAGCGTTAGCCCCTAAAAAATAATTACGTTCATATTTTATTTCTAATCTTGGTTAAAAGAAGTAGAAAGATATTCGGTAATTCTTTTTATTTGATCAATTGAGACTGGAGGTTGAAAGTAGATAATCGATTGATTTATCCCAGTGTTAATTTGTTTCTTTATTTCCTCAAAGACTGTTTCTGGTTCTGTCTCCGGCGTCACGAAAACGTGGGTGGATATCTTTATGTCATTGATATTTCTGCCTTCTTTGGAGCAATGGTCAGCGAGGACGCCAAGTTTGTGCTTAAAAACGTCTTCATCAAAGGCAGGAAGGTTCCAGTGTGAAGCGAACTTAGCTACAGTTCGTAATGTCCGCTTCTCTCCAATTCCACCAATGCAAATCGGGATTATTTTCTGCGGTCCTTTCGGATTGTTTCTAGCTTCTGCAATGGTGAAGTAATTGCCGTTAAACGAGGTGATTTCACTGGTAGTGAGAGAGAGGATGATTTCAACTGCCTCATCAAAGCGGTCAAATCTCTCTGTCAAAGTTCCTAGTTCAATACCGTATGCGTTGGACTCTTCTTCGTTCCAACCAGCACCTAATCCAAGTTCAAAACGTCCGTTACTGACAATATCTATCGCTGAAGTCATGTTAGCTACAACCGCAGGATGACGGTAATGAACCCCATTTACCATGCAACCAACTCGAATTCTTGAAGTTGCTTGAGCGATAGCAGATAGTGTTACCCAAGATTCAAGGCATGGTCCTGAAGTGTCTCCGTA
Source organism: Acidimicrobiaceae bacterium (assembly GCA_002709645.1). Taxonomy (GTDB): domain Bacteria; phylum Actinomycetota; class Acidimicrobiia; order Acidimicrobiales; family UBA8592; genus UBA8592. Next base: position 42,890 of record PAQG01000042.1, on the reverse strand, counting down.
GATTGGGTAGAAATGGTCAAAATTCCAGAAATCAGAATATATCGGGGAACTGTCAGCATATTCGGCAGCCCAAAGCAACGTCCCCCAATCGATATGATGTGGAGCAACTTTTACGCCTATTTCAAAATTAGTGTTCATCAATTCCAACAGTATCAACGCTAGAAGGCCTTGGAAGATTCGCGATAATTGAATTGATAATTCCGCCATCAACTACAAGTTCGTGTCCTGTAATGTAGCTAGCTTCATCAGACGATAGAAAAAGAACTGCATTAGCAACATCTATTTCGCTCCCGAGTCGTCCCGTTGGGACTTTCTCTGTCCGTAACTTCCTGAATTGAGGGTCTGCGTATATTGGTGCAGACATTCCGCCATCAATTAAACCGGGAGCTACCGCATTCACTCGAATACCGTATTGACCCCATTCAAGCGACATTTGTTGTGTGAGTAGAGATATTGCTGATTTGGTAGAACCGTATGCGCCGGAATTTGTTCCAGCCGAGATTCCATTTATTGAGGTTATGTTGACGATAGAACCGCCGCCTTTATCAATCATTGCTTTTGCAACCAAAGATGAGCAGAGGAAAGTTCCAGTAAGATTGACATCTACAACACTTTTCCAATCATCGATTGACAAATCTAGTAGTGGAGCAAATCGGACAATGCCCGCATTGTTGATCCAGACATCTGGAGATTCTCCGAATGTCGCTAATGCATCCGAGATTTCATCATAAGAGGTAACAGATGCGACTAAAGGTACAGAGTTCTCTATTGAACTCGAGGCTTTAACTGCTAATTCCTCATTTACATCCAAAATTCCGACTCGGTATCCAACTGTACTCGCTTGTTCAGCAATTGTTCTGCCTAAACCAGCTCCTCCACCTGTAACGATTAAAGATTTCATGCCACCTCCACATTTTAAGTTTGGACTTTATCTCCATTTTCGTCAAAGACCAGTATCGCTCGACTAGGACAGTTTCGAGCAACTCGAATAATTTCGTCATCAGATAACGTTGCCTCGGAGGTGAGCTTTGCTAATTCCTCGTCATCAAATTCAAAAACATTTGGATAATCTGCAACACACTTACCTGAGCTCATGCAATCATCGCTCTCGATTTCTAATCGGAAACTCATTAAACCTCACAAATAATATTGAACAGCGCTTCGATTTTCTAAAAACGGAGCAAGTAAATTAGAGATTACCTCCAGATGTTTCGGGTGAGAAGCATAAATAAGGTAATCTTCAGAAGAATTAAAGTCGCCGACAACAGCTAAGTCAAAATTATCATCGCGTAAATCAGCGTCAAAGCCCACTGTGTAGGAGGCTATTTCCGGAATATGCTCTGGCAACTCTCGAATTCCTTGAATTGCACTCTCTCGTTCTTGGTCAGATGTTTCTGGTGAAAATTTTAACAAAACACAATGTCGTATCATCGTATCCCTTCCGTTTACCCTTGTTCTCCTCTAACCTAGTCCTATGAAGGAAAACTTGCTGATTTCTGGCGGAACACTTATTGATGGAACTGGTTCAGAACCTATTCCGAATCACCATATCTTTATTAGCAACGGTGAGATTGTAGCTCTGGGCGAGAATGCAGATAAAAAAGCAAATGAATTCTGTAAGGAGGAAGGTATTGCTCTTGAGGAACTTGTTGAAATAAATGCAGAAGGTAAATCAGTTATGCCTGGTTTGATTGACTCACATCTTCACTGTTCTTTTGATGACGTCCAATCAAATGATGAACTTTTTTTTCATCGTGATCCAATAATGGTGGCTCTCGTTGCATCACAGAATTTAAAGAAAATATTACGCTCCGGTGTAACCTCTTTTGTTGACCCAGATACTGCGCATGGAATAGGGCCAGCATTACGCGATGCAATTAATGCGAACGTTATAGAAGGGCCTCGAATGAAAACAGGAGTTCAAGCCTTATTGACAGCAGTCGGCGGAACAGCTGGTCGATTAATTCCTGACGATGGAACGGTTGGATATGCACAAGTAGTTAATTCTAAAGATGAAATAGTTAAGTGGACTAGGCGTCATATAAAGTACGGAGCTGATTGGATTAAGATTCACGCAACTGGGTCGATCCCTGGGAAACCAGGGGAGCTACTGGTTTGGAATAGAGAAGAGCTAAGGGCTGCATGTGAAACAGCACATGAGCTTTCTATACCTGTAATGGCTCATTGTCGTGGAGCGGAAAGTGTCCGTGTCTGTGCAGAAGAAGGAGTTGACCTAATATTGCATGCTTCATTTATGGATGAACAAGGCCTTGAAGCTGTTTTAGAAAATGGAACATCAATTTGTCCCACCTTTACCTTCCTAGCAAACCTTGCTGATTTTGGCGGAAAAGTCGGGGCCAGCCCTGGAATGGAAGACATCTTTAGGGGAGAAATTGAAGAGACAGCAAAAATGATTCGTAAGGCCTATGACAATGGAGTGAGAATAGTATCCGGCTCAGAAAGTGGTTTCGCTCTAACCCCATACGGTCACTGGCATGCAAGAGAATTACAAGTGTTTGTTGAAGTTCTTGGCTTAAGCGCTGTGGAGGCTATAGAAACTGCGACTAAGAATGGGGCTTGGGTAATGCAAATGGATGATCAACTCGGAACACTTGAAGTTGGACGTTTAGCAGATCTTCTGATTGTAGATGGAGATCCAATTAATGATATTTCTGTCCTTAACGACAAGGCCAAAATAGAGTCGATAATTTCCAAAGGCAAAAGAGTGAATACGGAAGAATCATGGCCCGAACACAACTCTATCCCGGGGTGGAAAGTCGGAAATTGGGCCGGAGAGATACTGACTTGGGATAAAGCGTACGATTGAAAATTCAATTAAGAATTTATAGGTTTGCTCCTCCAAGCCTTTCTCTCCATTCGCCAAGATCTACATAATCCCGAACCGAAACAATAGTTGAATTTTTAGTGTCAAAATCAAAAACTCCGTGACACCGAACAGCGTATTCAACTTCGTCTATCCAGAAACGGTCGACTCTTTCTATCCATGCGCGATCATCGTCAAAAGCAGCTGTGACTATATCCCATTGAATTTTTGAACTTCGTTCTACTATGGTTCTGAACATTTCAGATATTTCTTCAACTCCGTTCGCTGGAGGATGGGGTACATTCTGCCAAGTTGAACGGTGATCAAAAAATGAAAGAATTTTTTCTAAATCTCGTGAAGAAAGAGCTTTGAAGAAAGTCTCAATAATTTCAGCTGGTTTGATCATAGATTGGAACCTATCCTGAAATATGGAGGAAATGAAATGGCCAACGATAATTTAGAAAAAATCCGCCTAACCAGTTGGCAGCACGTGCGTGAAGCATTTCGTTCTAAAGAATTGCGCCAAGCGGGTTACAGCGAAGGCGCAGTTGTAATGGCAGATACATTGCTAGACCTTCATGGGATAGAGCATAGGGAAAGAAGGCGGTTAGAGAATAGATTATTTAGGCGAGAAATCTTTAGCTATTGGGAGCATGAAATTCTCGGAAAAACTATTGATGCTACCTTGGGGCCATTTATAGCTGAAGGATCAGGTGATCTTTCAGTAATTGGTTACCGGTGTGCCATGAACTTAACAGCGACCATTGCAGGAATTGATCAAGATCCAAGAGACGCTGATCAAACAGAACGCCTGTATGCCATAGTTAAAAAATTCAGCGAGGGGGCAACTCTACTTCATTCAACTCGAGACAAAGATGAAGTTCGTCAGGAAGTTATAGAAGCTATGGATACCTTTAAGGAAGATTTCTACAATCCAAGTAGGAGTAAAAGAATTGAACTCATTCATAAATTTAATTCTGAGAGATTGGACGAAAAAGATCTACCGAAAGACGTATTGACGACACTGCTGAGAAATACCGACCGTTTAGCGCTACCTGAGGAAGTAACTTTTAGAGAAATCTGTTTCTATCTGCAAGCGGGAGCGCATTCAACAGCGAATGCTTTTACACACACAGTTGACGACCTCTTTGCCTGGGGAGAGACTAGCCCAGAAGATTTAGAATTAGCTCGAAGTGACCTTGCATTTGTGCAACGATGCATGCATGAATCGCTTAGACTTCACCCAGCGAGTCCGGTAGCGATGAGAACTCCACTGTCTGATATTGAATTATCTGATGGCACTTTGCTACCTTCTGGCTCAGAGGTGACATTAGACCTTTTGGCCGCTAATCAAGATGAAACTGCATTTGGTACGACCGCCAGACTATACGACCCTCACCGATACGTATCGGAAGGAATAGCTCGATGGGGAATGAGTTTTGGTGCAGGAAGCCACGCATGTGTTGGAGCGGAATTAGATGGGGGACTTGAAATTGACGAAAATAGGCCGAGCGAACAGGCACTATACGGAACCGTAGCAATAATGGTTCATGCGTTTCTATCCGCAGGCGGGCAGAGAGATCCAGCTCGACCGCCGTTGTTGGACCCAAATTCTGAAAGAAAACACTTTAGTAGTTATCCAGTGTTATTCGTGAATTGACAAACATCGCACTATTTATCAAGCTAATAGCAGACAAAGGGAAGTAAATGGCAGAAATTTTAATAACTACTCCAGCAGATGCTCGAGAGGTCTACAGGCACAAACAACTTAGGCAGGCCCTATATGATGCGGGCGAGGTTGTAATGGAAGATGTTTTAATAAATCTTCATGGTGATGATCATCGTCAAAGGCGCCGTTTAGAGAATCGACTATTTCGACGAGATACGTTTTACGAATATGAAAGGGAAATGTTTCCTGAGATAATTCAGGAGACGGTTGATCCTTATATTGAGAAAGGTGGAGCAGAACTAGTTGACTTTGGGCATCAATTAATGATGAATCTAGCTGCGCTAACAGCGGGTGTTGATCGCCCCCTAGGGACATATGAAGAGACGAGTAGGCTTTATGATTACCTTACGACTTTCATTGAAGGTGCCACGCTGGCTTTTCATACAGGTGATGTTGAAGCTAAACGTCAGGAAGTGCAGGAAAAACTTGAAGCTTTCGATAGAGAATTTCTTGAACCAGGAATAATTCTTCGTGAAGAAATGCTTAAAAGATTTGAGAAAGGTGAGATAGAAGAAGAAGAATTGCCCCGTGACGTTCTCCTAGTTCTTTTACGAAATCAAGATAAAGTTCCGATGAATAGAGAGTCACTTCGTCGTGAAATAGCGTTTTATTTACTGGCCGGAGCACATACTTCCGCAACTGCTTTAACCCGAGTTATTCATAATATTTTCAAATGGTTAGAGAAACATCCTGAAGATGAGGAAAGGGCTTACAGCGATAAGGTTTTTCTCCAAAAAGCTACTCATGAAACAATCCGTTTACAACCCTCTTCGCCGACTTCTGCACGTTGGGCAAATGAGGATGTAGAACTTACATCCGGTATAAAAATTTCAAAAGGTGACAAAGTGATTATTGACCTAGAGACTGTCAATAGAGACAAGGCCTCTTTCGGTGATGATGCAGAAGATTTCAATCCGAAACGGGAACTTCCGCAAGGAGTTCAGCCTTGGGGATTAAGTTTTGGTCAAGGCATGCACGCCTGTATAGGTCAAGACCTAGCAGCAGGTCTTGTATTTGATACTGACTCTACGGAAGAGGATCACCTATTTGGTCTTGTCCCGGTCGCTGTGCAGACGTTATTTCTTAATGGATGCAGTCCTGACCCTGATAATCCTCCAGAAATGGATGATTCAACTACTAGGCCGTATTTTGGAAAATATCCTGTTGTCTTTAAACGAGAAACATAGATAGGGAAACTTGGTTAGAGAAAAATTAAACATCGTAAGTGAGGAAACATGGTTGAAGAAGCCCCTTTATTAAATGAAGAATCAGACCACCCTCACGATGTGGTATTTAACAGTCCTGAAGGAAGGATTGTGGCTATGGATTCGGCGCGGTATGTTGATGGAAGAAATTCGAATAGGGATGTGGTGGTCCCTTCTTCGTACTTGGGTGTTCTGCCGGCGCGGCTTATGGCTCCGCATCGTCCTCGGGCAGTTATCGCCCATGATGGCTGTATAGGTAAGGATGGGGCGGGTATTGCAGGGTTATGGTATTTGGAAGCAATAGGTATTCCTGCTGCCGCAGCAGCGGGAATGTCTGCAGAACTTGGAAATGGTATGGATCTTTATGAGACAGGGATCATATCAAGGGTGAATATTCTCGCTGAAAGAGCGGGAGTTGAAGAAGGAATGTCTGTAGCGGAGTCTGCGAAGATTTTATTAGAGAATGATCCAGGTGACATTTCAGCTGGAACAAAAATACGGCGTGAATCCGTAGCTATTTCGGATACAGGGCGGGAAATAATCGTGACAGATTCAATAGTTTTCGCATTACCTGAAGACAATAAAAATGTTCTTGTAACTGCTGGCCACACTGGACGTTCTGGTGCAAAATTTTTATTAGAGGTCTCGCCGCATGGATTTATTTGCTCCGATGGAGGTATGAGCAAAAATAATGCAGGAATTGCCGGGTTAGAAACAACTCAAGAGCATGGATTAGCTGGTGCGTGCTGTGATGCCTGGAGTGCGCCGGTTGGTGATGCGTTTAAGGCATTCGAAGAAGGAACAATTAGCGCATGCAATGATATTGCTGCGGAGCGTGGCGTGGAAATTGGAATGACAGTTCGAGAAGCTGCATTCAAGCTTCTCGAAGAGGTTAATGAGTGAGTGAAAACAATGCAGATACGTTGACAAGCGAATTCTGGGAAAATATTGAAAGAAAAAAACTCGTAAGACCTGTTTGCAACCTATGCGGTAACAATTTCTTTTCTCCACAAGTTGTATGTCCTGATTGTCAATCCTCTGATTGGATTTATGAGGAAAGTAATGGGAATGGAAAAATCTATAGTTACACCGTCATACATAGGCCGATGGGTGATGGTTTCCCTAATCCTTATATTGTCGTTGACGTTGATTTAGAAGAAGGGTGGAAAATGTACTCTCAATTATTGAATTGTGAGATTGATGAGATTTCCGTGGGTTTAGAAGTAGAGGTTATATTTGAAAAACATGCTGAACGAACTATGCCTTTCTTCCAACCTAGAAGAGCAAAAAAATGAATCTAGGTTTAGCAGTCCGCAGAAATTCGATAAGAAATCCAAATTCGCCGGCATTATTTGGCGAGACTTCAATGACTTATCAGGAGTTAGATAAACGAAGTAATAGAATCGCAAACTTACTGATAAATAACGATTTATCGAGAGGGGATCGGGTTGCTGTTCTTCTACCAAATAGGTCAGAAGTACTTGAGCTAATCAGTGGGATTTCTAAATCGGCGTTAGTTTACGTCGGTCTTAACTTTCGATTAGGGCCAACAGAAATGCAGCAAATCTTTGATAATTGTGAACCTTCTGTTGTTATTACCGACACCGAGCATTTGGTGCAATTAGAAGATTTAGTAGGTATTGGGAGCGCGAAGCTTTTTAATATAGATACTGAAATGTGGGAGAAGGAGCTTAATGATTGCGGCGATGAATGCCCTTTGATTTTGGACACGATTAAGCCCGATGATGATTTCTGTATCGTCTATACAAGTGGAACGACTGGAAAGCCAAAGGGCGTCCTTTTTGATCATAGTCGAGCACTTCAACATGCGACAGTGGCTTGCATTGAGTACGAAATTAATTGTCACAGTCGCTATCTGGTCCAAATACCACACAACTCAAGTGTCAATATAACAATAGTTCCCTGCATTACTATCGGAGCCGCCCTTAGTTTCAGAGACAGCAGGAATTTTGACCCTACGGGATTTGCGAAGCAAGTGGATGAAGACAAAGTCACTCATAGCTTTCTCGTGCCGACCCAGTTGATGCGGTTATTGGATAAATTGCCCCAGGAAGAGGATGGTAAGTTGGATTCCCTCATAACTTTGGGGTACGGATCGTCACCTATTTCGCCGGAACGTTTAAAGGAGCTTGTATCTAGATTCGGATCTATCTTCAATCAACTTTACGGAATGGCTGAAATAGCTTCAATTGGGACATTATTGAGGAAGGAGGATCATAGTTTAGGTTTATCTTCAAACCCAGAATTACTCGCATCTTGTGGCCAACCATCTATGGGGGTCAATGTAAAAGTAATCAATGAAAAGGGTAATCAAGTCGAAAAAGGTGAACGTGGGGAAGTGGTTTTCGCAGGAACACATGTTATGAAAGAGTATTTTCGTGACTCCGAGAGAACAAATGAAGTTTTGAAAGATGGATGGATGCATTCGGGAGATATTGCTGAAATTGACGAAAATGGTTTTATTTACATAGTTGACCGGAAAAAGAATCTGATTATTAGAGGAGGCTTAAATATAGCCCCTACCGAAATTGAAAATGTTCTTTACAAGCATGAAGCTATTCTCGAAGTAGCTGTCATTGGAGTTCCAGATTCAGAATGGGGAGAAGCCATAGTTGCAGTAGTCGCATTGAAAGATGGAATAGAGGTAACAGCCGATCAACTTAAAGAATATTGTGGGGAATCAGAGCTCACTTCGATAAAAGTCCCTGAGAGAATCGAGATTTGGGATGAATTGCCTAAAAATACTGTTGGTAAGATTGAAAAAAACACTATCCGGTCAGTTTTCTGGGGTTCGGGACGACAGGTATGAAGAACTCTAATGTTGCTATTGCTGGAATTGGGTTAACTGAACAGGCAAAATCACTGCAAGAAAATAACATAACAGTTTGTATCCAAGCGGTAAAAAACGCACTTGCTGATGCGGGTATGTTGATGAAAGATATTGATGGGATATCCGCTAGATGGCCGGGTCCAGGAGGGACTGAGTTTGATTCAGGAGTTATTGACTGGTCGGGGGTTTTTGGAAAGTCATTTCGATGGGTTGGGGATACATATCCTCAGGGTGTGCCTGGGGTCCTAGATGCAGCTGCGGCAGTATCTTTTGGCCTTTGCGAGACAGTAATTGTTTTTGGAGGGCAAGCAGGTATTTTGAATCGCTCAGAATTAGCAGAGTATACGCAGCCAAATAATGAATTTGTTCGCCCATGGGGACTCTTTACTGCAGCACATTTTGCGATGGTGGCTCAAGTATATTTCGCTCGGTTTCAGCCGGACAGATTAAAACTTTCACAGATTGCTGTAGAGATCAGAAATGCTGGATCTAGAAATCCTGAAGCTGTTATGTTCGGTAAAGGACCTTACCGCCCCTCAGATATCGTTGAATCGCCTATCATCTGCGAACCTTTTCATCTTCTGGATCTCTGTCTTGCTACTGAAGGTGCATCTGCTGTGATAATTACGTCACTTGAAAGAGCATTAGATTGTCCTCATACGCCAGTACGTATTCTCGGTGGAGGTTCAGAGTGGCATCGTCAACAATATGTTGACCCCGCTAGGTATGACGAAGTAGGTGCGATAGGTAAGGATGCATTTGAGAGAGCGTTTAATTACGCTGACCTAACGGTGGATGATATTGACGTATTTGAAGTTTATGACATCAACACATGGGAAATAGTCCGACAATTTGAAACATTAGGTTTGTGTTCGGAAGGCGATGGAACAGATTTCCTTTTTGAAAATGGGATAAGCGTTAATGGGAGATATCCAACGAATACGGATGGTGGTTTGCTTTCCTTTAGTCATACTGGTTGGGGAGGGCCTAATCTAAAAGTAATTGAAGCAGTTCGTCAATTACGTGGGACTGCTTCTGGGGATCAAGTTAATGATGCAGAAACAGCTTTGGTAACGGGAGCTGGTTCGGGCGCTCAGTATTTTAATGCCGCGATTTTGGCTAAGAACTGACAGCTAAATTCGCTCAACGATAATCTCAATAGTAATCTAGATGTTGTTAACTTAGAGGTAGTGATTCCGGGGGGAGAAAATGGAAACTATACGCGATCTTATACCGCCACCTCATATTCAGGGGATAAAACATTTTGTTGATTATGCCTTAGTCGACGAAATCCTACGCTCAAAGAATTTTCGTCAGGGTTCCCATCAAGAAAGCCAGCCTTTTTTTGGTGATTCTCTCTTAACGATCGATCATGACGTCCATTTTGAAAGGCGGAGATTGCAGGCTCCATTATTTAGAAAAGAAGCGCTTGAATATTATGAACATAAAGAACTTCTCCCGCTTATAGATAAAGCTTTGGAAGAATGCAAAGAAAATAGAGATGAAACCGGTATTGTGCGGACAGATCTCTGCGCTTTAGTTCGCACAATGCTTGCTAGAATTTCAGCAGTTACTACTGGGATTGATGATGTGGATACTCCAGAGAGAACTGATGCATTTCGGACCTATATAGAACAATTAGGAACCGGTGCAACAGTCGAGTGGTCTACTGAAGACCATTCTGAGGTTATTTCTAGAATTCTCAAAATTCGTGAAGGTTTCGTTCAAGAATTCTATGGCCCCTCAGTGGAGCGAAGGAAGAAACTAATTGAACAATTCAGAAATGGTGATTTGAGCGAAGACGAACTCCCAAGAGATCTGCTCACTTTGATGTATCTCCATTGGAATGAAGAATGGGATGAAGAACTTCCACTTCGTGAAGCCACCTTATATTTAGTTGCTTCTAGTCAAACTACAACTCACGCTGTACCGCACATGATGATTCATCTGCATGAGTGGTTTGAAGAACACCCTGAGGACTTTGAGAAAAGATTTGATCGCGATTTCCTTAAGCAAGCTGGCCATGAAGCTATCCGGCTCCATTTGCCGTCACCTGCTTTGTTGAGGATAGCTTTGGAAGATGTCACTCTCAGTAACGGGACCACTATTAAAAAAGATGAGCGTGTTGCTTGCTTATTTACTCCAGCAAATCGTGATAAGACTGTTTTTGGAGATAATGCACGTTCCTTTAATCCCTACCGAGAAACTCCGAATGTTAAGCCATGGGGATTTGCATTTGGCGGTGGAGAACACACTTGTATAGGTCGGACATTAGTCACTGGACTTTCAGCTCGGACAGATAATGATGAAGGAACTGATGGAACTTTAGTTAATATTGCAGCTGCATTGTATAAAGCAGGTATTGAGATAGACCCATTAGATCTCCCAACTTATACAGAGTTAAGCCACCATGATGCATATGGGCGGTTTCCTATACTTCTAACAAATTTATAGATCCTCATGGCTAGTAAAGTTTTTAACTTGAGAATCGATAGAGAAATTTGTCAGGGAACAGGGTACTGCGTTCGTATATCACCTGAACTATTTGAACTTGAAGACTCATTGCACGCGAAGGTGCTTAATGATGCCCCGCCAGCAGAATTTGAGGAAAAGATTCTTGAAGCTGCGACTTTATGTCCGACTAGAGCAATTACATATTAAAGATTTAAATACAATTATCAATTTTCGGCAGCACTAAATTGTTCCAGAAGTTTTGATGTATTGATTGTGCTGCCATCTCCAGCACCAATGCTTATCGCAGGCCAGTTACCGTCAGCAAATATCACTAGTATCGATGCTCCTTCTGGTCCGGCAATTAATGGGCCATAGCCTTTGTTTGCAAGACCTACTCGGATGTCACCTTTGTAAAGCCACTTTCCGCTAACTTTTTGGCTACCATCTAAGATTATTTCTGAATAATTGCAAGAATGAGTATGGGCTTCAACTCGACAGTTCGGTGGGAAATACAACTTAAATACCGTCGGAGAAGCATTATCATCTGGCATGCCAATACGATAGGAGATTGTCTCTATCCCTGTTTCATCCATAGTTACATGCGGAAGATCTTCCCAGGATGTTACAACGTGTCCGCGCTTAGCCAACTTCTCTGCGATTTCTTGGCTGGAAATAGGATCTTCTTTAGAAACTTCATTAGGCATAAGTGGGCCTAATCAACGAAGTGTATAGAGATTCCACAAGTCATAAAATAAACGGCTTGTTTCTATCGTGCAGTCAAAAACTGCTTTTCTTTGTTCACCTGTTATCGCATATTCAGAAACCATCTCTATTCCTTCATCTCCATGGTCTTGATCGGCAAGGATATGCATAGACCAGAAAATAACTTGCTCGTCAGTCATCCCATAATTCTCTTTTAGTGCCTTCACCATTCGAGTGAACGTATCAGGTACAAATGACTCAAGACCTATTCCAATTGCAGACAAGGGAACAAACCATTCACGGCAGAGACCCATGAATTCAAAATATTCTGTAAGTCGTCTTCCAGCTGGGTGCTGAACTCCGTTTCTTATCGCTTCAACATCAGAATCTAAAGCTTTGGCAAACTCTAAAAGTAGTTCAGGGTGTGCTGCAGTATTGCTTTCAAATCCAGTGCATTCTTCAGCAAGATTCTTTACCAGAGCTGTTCTAACTTCCTCATGTGGGCAGCGAACATAAATAGCACCAATCCATGGAAGCATTTTGGATATATGTAAATAGAATTGCTCAGTGAAAATCTGGAGTTGGGGAATAGTAACTGTTCCCTGTTCTAGTCCTTGAACAAATGGGTGGTTGTGCATTCCTCGTTCTGGCTTCATGCATTCTTCACGAATAATGCCAACGAACTCTTCAGGAGTCATTTCTGCAAGTTCATCAGCTGGCCTAAATATTTCGGTTAGAGCCATGGCTCCTCCTTATAGATCTTTCCACAACTTTATCCTGTTGTTTTCTTTTTGTCATCTGTGTAAACAGTCTAGGATAGATAAAAGTATTATCAGGCTTTAGGAAGGGTTAATGTGTCTTCTATTTTTCAAATTAGTCAGAAGTATCAGGAAGTAATTGATGATTGTGAAAAAATGGCCGAAGCCGTTGAACCTTTTGCAATGGAGGCAGACGAATCAAGCGTATTGTATGAGCCTGTACTGGATGCTCTTAGAAATAGCGGCCTTTCTTCGCTAATGGTTCCAGAAGCTTATGGAGGGCGTTTCGGTGAGATTGACCCACTTGCAGTATGTCTAGCACGTGAGAGCTTAATGAGAACTTCTTCTCACTTGGATTCTCTTTTTGCTCTTCAAGGAATAGGCAGTTACGCAATTTCCTTGGCCGGATCTAATGAGCAAAAAGAAAGATGGCTTCCAGCAGTCTCTAAAGCCGAAGCTCTTGCAGCTTTAGCATTAACAGAACCTATTGCTGGATCTGATCTCAAAGGCATTTCAACGACAGTGGAGAGAAAGGGGAGTGACTTTATTCTGCGAGGCGCAAAGTCGTTTATATCAAATGCTGGAGCAGCTTCTTTTTATACAACTTTGGCGAAAGAGGGCGATGGGTACTCACTTTTTCTTGTTCCAGCAGATAGTGAAGGGCTGCAAATTACGGCGTCGCCAGAAATTATAGCGCCACATGTATTAGGTGAACTTGAGTTTAATGAAGTAGTTCTGTCGGAGAATTCTCGCTTAGGAGAACCAGGCGCTGCGTTCCGTCACGTGCTAGCGACTTTATCTGTTTTTCGTATATCAGTAGCTGGAGCGGCTTTGGGGCTGATGGAAGGAGCACTGCGTGAAGCTGTAATCCATACTAGTAATCGTGAACAGTTTGGAAGGCCTTTGGCTAAACATGGGCCTGTTGCGACCCTTTTGGCTGATTCTTGGGCTGATTTAGAGTCTTCAAGATTCTTAACTTACCAAACCGCATCTTTGGCTGGGGAAGACCCTGCCGGCAATCTAGATCGTTCATCGTTAGCGAAATTAGCTGCAACTGAAGCAGCTACACGAGTCGTAGATCGCTGCGTTCAGTCAATGGGTCGTTGGGGATTGATTCGTGGATCAAAAATTGAGAAATACTATCGTCAAGCGCGACCAATGCGAGTGTATGAAGGGGCATCAGAAGTATTGCGCTTGGGAATTGCGGCACGTTTAGTCAGGGAATACCAAAATGGACCTTAAAATTCAAGATTCAGTTGTTCTAGTTACAGGAGCTAGCCGAGGGCTAGGAAATGCTATTTCAAAGTATCTTGTCGACGAGGGGGCTTTTGTTGTAGCAGCAGCTCGATCTAAAAGTGACTTAGAGGAGTTAGCCAAATATTCTCCCGAACGAGTACATCCTGTAGTTTGTGATATGGCCAACAAGAACGAAGTTTCATTATTGGTTGATAAAGCAATTGACAAATTTGAGTGCTTAGATGCAGTGGTGAACAATGCTGGCATGGCTCCAGCAGAGAACTTTCTTGAAAGCGATATTGCAACTATGGAAATGGTTCTCTCCGTTAATCTGATTGCACCAGCCGTCATCGCTAAAGCAGCCGCGAACTACTTTATTTCAGAAAATACTAATGGCTCGATAGTAAATATTGCATCGACATCTGGTTTAAAAGGAAAAGCTTCGTTAGTTTCTTATTCATCCTCAAAAGGTGCTTTATTACGGTTTACTGAATCGTTAGCTGCGGAATGGGCTCGACACGGTATCAGAGTTAATGCTATTGCACCTGGAGCATTTGTGACATCAGCACAATCTGCAGTTCTAGAAAATGAGAACATCCTTACCGCTAGACTTAAAAAAATTCCACAACGCCGGATGGGGGATCCGGAAGAAATCGGGCCTTTGACTGCTTATTTAGTTTCGCCATTATCTGGTTTTGTTACTGGATCGTGTTTCGTTATTGATGGTGGTGAGGTTTCTAAACTATAAAGGAGAATGATGTCAGAGAATGCAGATCATGAAAGTTTGGGCAGCCAAGTACTCCTCTCGGGGGAAATAGCTGCGAAATCACAAAAATTTGCCGAAGGTTACGCCCGATTGCGTGACGTTACAGACCTGGATGGAGCTCTGCCTGCTTGGGCTAAAGCACTGTATATGGCTTCAGCCGCAGCAGTTAAGGGACATGACGGTTTACTTTTCCGAGAGTTGCTGAGGTCCAAAGAGAAGGGATTATCTCTGAACGATGCACGTGGTGCAGCATTAACGGTTTTTATTAGCAGAGGTGAAGAGGTTTATACAAAATTTACAACAGCTGTCAATGAGATCTTTAACGAAGAAATAGTCATAACAGATGACCCAATGCCCGCTTATCCTGTTGATCGAGAAAGTTGCCTTGAATACTTTGAAGGATACTTTGGATTCATACCCCCTTACGTCAAGTTGATGGCTGATGAAGCACCGAGAGCGTTAGAAGGTTATGTCTTAATGCGCGAATTCAGTCTTGCCGAAAATTTGTTGGACGCTAAGCATGTTGAACTACTTCTTTGCACAGTCAACGCAGCTGAGTTCTCTTCAAGATTCGTAAATGTCCATGCAAATGGAGCGCGAAAGGCTGGGGCAACGGAAGCAGAAATTGTTGAATCAGTAATCTGCGCTATCCCAGTTGCAGGAGTTGCCTCATGGTTACCAGGAGCAGATGGGATTATGGAAGGTCGATCCTGAGCGCACTTTAAAAATCAGAATCTGAAAGAAAAACTTCCTGTTTCACTATCAGTCCATCAGATATTACAAGAACATCTTGACCGGAAGCCTTGATAGTATCGCCGACAATCTGCCAAGAGAATGTTGCCTCATTCTCACACACGCTGAATCTTAAGAATTCAAGCTTGTTATTTCCTAATCGATCAGGCACGCTTTTGAAATAGTCAAGAATTTCATCTTTGCCATTGTAAATTTCATCACTCCTAATAAGAACAGCATGATCTGCATAGTCAGCAGCCATGAGAACTGGGTCTCCTCCTAGCACTGCTGTAATATGTTGTTTGGCTACCTCTTCAGGTGTCAACATCGGCGAAATCCCCCTATGGGGTAGTTTCCCACCTAGAACAGTCAATCTGCAAGGAGAATCCATGTTAGTAGTATCAGATGTTTATACTCTTCCAGACCTTTTGGCTCGCGCAGTAAATCGCAGTCCCGATGCAGATGCTGTAGTGTTCCCAAATCAACGCGTCACCTATTCACAACTTTTCCAAAGAGCCACCAATACAGCGCGATCGTTAAAAGCTTTAGGCGTAGATTCAGGGGATTCAGTGGGAATACTAATGTCTAATTGTCAGGAATTCGTTGATCTTTTATTAGGAAGTCAATTCATAGGAGCCATACCTGTTCCAATAAATGCTAGATATAAGGCGAAAGAACTTGCATATGTCATTGATGATGCGCAACTCAAAGTTCTTATGACTACAGATCGAATTGTTGAGCACGTTGATTTTGTATCGCTTTTACAAGAAGCTTTCCCTGACATAATTAATCAAGAAAACCCTGAATCTCTATCATTAACTACAGCAGAAAATCTAAAATCTATTGTTCTTTTCGGTGGAAGATCACCAGACGGAATGATTGACCAAGGGAATTTTGAATCTATTAGAGAACAAGTACCGGAAGAAACTATTGAGATTGATCGTTCTAGATTAAAAATCCGTGACATCGCTATGATGATGTACACATCAGGAACGACCGCTAATCCTAAAGGTTGCCCTATAACTCATGAAGCTTTGGTTCGACCTGCTGTGGAAGCAGGAAGAACAAGATTCAAAATGACTGCAGATGACCGCATGTGGGATCCGCTTCCAATGTTTCACATGAGTTTCGTCCTTCCGCTAATCGGGTGTATCGATGCAGGAGCAGCATTGTTAACAATGGAATACTTTGAGCCAGCTTCAGCACTCGCTTATATGGAATCAGAAAACGCGACATTAAATTTTGCTAGTTTTCCAACGATTATGGAGGCTCTGCTAAATCACAAGGATTATGATTCTGAGGCTTTAAAAATACGCATAGTTAATAATGTCGGCCCTGCTGACCTTTTAGTATCAATGCAAAAGCGAATGCCGAAAGCGATTCAAATTAGTGCTTATGGATTAACAGAATGCGGTGGAGTGGTTTCGTTTGGCCATGTTGAGGACTCACTTGAGAAACGAACAGAAACATCTGGAAGACTATTTCGGGGTATAGAAGCGCAGATACGTGATCCAGAAACTGATGAAATACTTGGAAGCGATCAACAAGGCGAAATACTCATTCGCGGTTATTGCGTTTTTGAGGGTTACCACAATGCTCCAGAAAAAAATGAGGAGGCATTTACTTCTGATGGTTGGTTCCGAACGGGTGATCTATGCTCATTAGATGACGAGGGACGCGTAACTTATCATGGGAGAATAAAGGACATGCTTAAAGTCGGAGGTGAAAATGTGGCGGCAGTTGAAATAGAAGGATTTCTATCTCACCACCCTGCAATCCAATTAGCACAAGTTGTGTCAGCTCCTGATAATAAATACATAGAAGTACCTGCAGCATTCATCCAACTGAAGGAAGGAATGAGCGCCACCGAAGAAGAGATAATTGATTTCTGTAAAGGACAATTGTCAAGTTTCAAGATCCCTCGATATGTACGATTTGTAACGGAATGGCCAATGTCAGCAACAAAAATTCAAAAAATACGACTTAGGGAGCAAATTGCAGCGGAGTTGTAAATATGAGCCGGATGATTCAGAAATATTCACAACTACTTCGCGTGCCACCGTATGAAAAGTAGAGATAGGGCCCTTATAGGAGTTTCAGCTGGAAGTGTTGGTGTAGGTGCGTCGTTGGGATTTTTCCCTGGGTTTCTGGCTACGGTACTTAGCGAAGACCTCGGCGTTTCGAAAGGTAAAGTTGGTCTGATAGTGGGAATCTATTTTGGTGCTACCGGAATAGGGTCCATACTCGCAGGGAAAATTACGGAACTTTACGGGCCACGAAAAGTAATTTTTGCAGACATGCTTGCAGTAGCAACATGCTCATTTCTAATAGCTATTCTTGGGAACTATGCAATGTGGGTAATTTCCAGTTTGGTAGCAGGAGCAGCTTACGGTCTTACAAACACGGGAACGAATGCTGCAATAGGTAAGGCAATCCCTGAAGTCCAACGCACGCTTGCGATGTCCATAAAAACTGCAGGTGTTCCATTCATGGCGACTGTAGCTTCGGCAATTGGCCCATGGTCGGCAGGAAAATGGCAATGGGAGAATATTCTGGTGGTAAATGGTATTTGCGCACTCGTTGTTGGTCTTGCAGCTCTTATGATCGTCCCAGATGACGACTTTGAGTTAGGAGAATCCCTTATCGCAAAATCCCTTCCAGTTAAGTTCTATTGGTTTGGTATAGCGTCATTTCTTTTAATAGCAGGATCGCAACCTCTTTATTCTTGGATCGTTTCATATTTAGAAGATTCCTTAGACGTATCATCTGGCTTAGCTGGTGCAATCACATCTATCGCTTGTTTTTGCGGTGTAATCGGAATGATATTGAACGGACTACATGCAGACCGAGTGGGTGCGGAAAAACGAATACAGCTTATTATGGCTCTTTTGACCATTTCAGCGATCGCTGTCGGCTTTATAATATTGGGTCTTGTGATTGGAGTTTGGATAGTTCTAGTAGGGGCGATTATTGGAGTAACTGCACAACTTGCTGCGATAGGAACTATGCATGCCTGTGTCGTCGATAAGGCACCCTTTTCTGTTAGTAGAGCTACAGGAGTTACCATGACAGGGTATTATCTCGGCGCCTTAGCATCGCCTGGATTATTTGGATACGTTGTGGACTGGACTGGAAGCTTTGCGTATCCTTGGGCAGGTACGGCGATTTTGCTGCTTGCAGCGGTATTCGCCTGGTTTAAAGCAGGGAAAATAGAAACCCAATTAACTTGATATAAAGGGGATTAATGCGACTTGATGGAAAGGTTTCCGTAATTACAGGAGCAGCTTCGGGTATCGGAGAAGCCACTGCACATAGGTTCATTGAAGAAGGAGCTTCAGTGGTTATCGGAGATATCCAAGATGAACGTGGGGCAAAACTAGCTGAAAATCTTGGCTCAAATGCATGCTATCAGCATTGCGACGTTACCAGCGAGAAAGATGTTGAGTCGCTTATGGCATACGCAGTTAAAGAATTCGGGACTCTAGATATTGTTATGAACAATGCTGGCATTGTTGGAAACCGAGGCCCTATAGCAACGATCCCATCTGAGGAATTCAAAGCGACACTTGACATTCTTCTATTCGGAACTTTCTTAGGGATCAAATATGCTGCGATTCATATGAAGCAGAATCAGTCAGGTGCGATTATTAATATCGCTAGCACTGCTGGAGTTACAGGAGGGCTCGGCCCTCATGTGTATGCGGCAGCGAAACATGGGGTAGTGGGTTTAACAAAAAATGTAGCTGCAGAACTATGCCGTTCAGGAATTAGAGTGAACTGTATTGCTCCTGGATCAACAGTGACACCGTTAGTAGCAGCTGCTTACATGGATGACCATAACGACCTTGAACAGGTGACAGAAGTTGTCAGAGCTAAATCTCCAATCCTCAATAGGCCAGGTCTTCCTATAGATGTCGCAAACGCCGCCGTCTATCTAGCTTCTGATGAGTCTGGTAATACAAATGGACACTGCCTTGTTGTTGATGGCGGTGTTACGACAGGGTCAACACCGAATGATCCACCACACTCTGAACCGATGCCATTTCAAAGAGAAGCAGGGCGTTCAGGTTTGTGAAGAGAAATATGCCAATATGAATATCGGTCTAATCGCTCAAAAATGGGCTAATTTAACGCCCGACAAAACTGCAATTTTTGACTCAACGAATGATAAGCGTATTACTTTTGCTGAGTTAGATAGGTACGTTAATAAAATTGCAAATGGTCTACTATCACTAGGTCTAAAAAAAGGGGATTGTGTTGGTATCGTAAGTCGTAACTCAATTGAACATTTGGCTATTTTTTATGCTTGTGGACGATCAGGTCTTATCGCACAACCAATGAATTGGCGACTATCTGCAACTGAGCTAATTAAGATCATCAACAATGGAAGCCCACGTGCTGTTATATCAGAAGCATTTTTCAACGAACTAATCTGTGACGTGCAAAAAGGCAATGACACTGTTGGGCACTGGCTTGAATACGGAGAATCAGGTGATGGTTCTTTTGAAAAACTTACAGAAAGCCATGGAGAAGATGAACCTTCAGTCTGTAAAGAAATTGGGGGAGAAGATAGCTTCTTTATTCTCTATACGGGGGGAACTACGGGAGAATCAAAAGGAGCGCTGCACTCTCATAGAAGTGTTTGGTTTGGGATGCAGAATCAAACTGTCGCCGAAAGAATCGTACCAAATGACGTCTATATGCTCACTGGGCAAATGTTTCATATCCCTGTTGTATTAGCAATGAATTACCATGCACATGGATGCCCGCTGGTGCTTATGAACTTTGAGCCAAAGTTAGCATTAGACCTTATTGAAATAGAAAGAGTTTCTGCATTTCTTGGAGTAACAACAATGCTTAACTGGATGATGGCCGCCGAGAATTTCTCTTCCTATGATCTATCCTCTCTGAGGAACATACAATATGGCGGGGGGCCAATGCCTTCCAGAGTTATTAAGGAAGCTCTTGACTCTTTCCCCTGCACTTTGATCCAAGGATACGGTCAGACTGAAGGCACAACAATGACTTTCTTGAGTCAAGAAGATCATTTGAAAGCCGTGCAAGACGGATATCACCCCGAACGTTTACGTTCCTGCGGTAGAGAAGGTTTCGTAACTTCAGTACGAATTGTAGACCCTCAAGGGCAAGTGGTTCCTAGAGATAATAAAACTCCGGGAGAAATTATAGTCAAATCATATGCCAACATGGTTGGCTATTACGGGCGTCCGGATTTAACAGCAAAAACTATAAAAAATGGTTGGATGTGGACCGGAGATATAGCTACTTGGGATCATGAAGGTTATTGTTTTATCGTTGACCGAGCAAAGGACATGATTATTTCTGGGGGAGAGAATATCTATTCAATACAAGTGGAAGAAGCAATAGGGCTTAACGATGCAGTGCTCGAAGTAGCGGTAATAGGTGTACCTGATGAAGAATGGGGCGAATCTGTAAAAGCATACGTGGTACTCAAACCAGGTTATTCCATTACCGAGGGAGAAATCATAAAAGAAGCCAAACGAAATCTAGCTAGTTATCAAAAACCCAAATTCGTTGAATTTGTTTCTGAGTTGCCCAAAGCCCCAACCGGAAAAATATTGAAACGTGAACTTAGAAAGCAAATTCAAAAGACTCTCAGTGAATAACCGGACACTCGTTTGCGATATCAAGAACTTTGTAAACACGTCCGATCCCCAAACAGAAAGCACAATATCCAGAAAGTTCAACGATTTCCCTGCCAGTAAACTTATTTCTTAGATCGCTAAAGAAACCTTCATTAAGATTCTCAGGTGAAATAGAAAATTCTTTAGCGAAATTGATAGCTAATTTCTCTCTTTGCGTTAATGACTTCGGGATACTGCCGTCAATAATCTGTAAATACTCTTCTTCCTTAAGATGATCACCCGTTCCCGACGAAGTTCGAGTGTCAAGTCATATAGGGCATTGATTGATCACAGCTATTTTCATTCTCGCTACTTCACGTTCTCTTACTGAAAGAATGCTTTCTTCATGTGCTGCTATTCGGAAGGAATCTACCGCTTCAGAAAATGCTGGTGCCATTTTCCATAATCGAAGACGTTCAAGGTCATCACCATTTGGAACCTCAATCCTTGCCATTGAATCTCCAAACCTGACAAATAGTCAAGTGCGTTAAAGGCATGGATCAGTCAACACCCAAGTAAGCAGACTGTAATGCAGTCGGGTTATCTTTGTAATCCTCAGAGTTGCTTTCAAGAACTAGTTCACCGTTTCTTAGTACATAGAATCTGGAACAGTATTTGAGGGCTAACCCTGCATTCTGCTCAACCAGAAGAAGTGTTACATCCTCTGAGAACAAATCAGCCAATTGCTCGTAAAAATCTTTCACAAGTAACGGAGCCAGCCCAAGCGACATTTCATCAATTAAAAGTAATTTAGGTTTTGCGATAATAGCTCTACTGAGTGAAAGCATTTGCTGTTGTCCACCACTAAGAAGACCAGCAGCCTGTTTACGACGCTCTTGAAGTATAGGGAATTTCTTATAGACAGCTTCAAGGCCTTCTTCTAGGAGATCTGGAGACTTTCCATAATTAGCAACTTTTAAGTTATCTTCAACGTTTAGGCCTGGGAACACACGCCTTCCTTCTGGAACTTGAATAACTCCCATCTCAACAAGATTTGCCGGGTTAGATCCCCCAATTTCTTCTCCATTAAATGTTATGGAGCCTTCCGTGGGTGTTAATAGTCCAGATATTGTTCTTAGGACAGTAGACTTTCCAGCACCATTAGCGCCAAGAAGAGCGACTTTTTCACCCGGATTTACCTTTAGGTCAAGGCCATGAATCACTTCATTACGGCTATATCCAACTTTTAAGTTTGTAATTTCTAATCCAGTCATCATCAAGTCCCTAAGTATGCAGCTATAACTTCTTCATTTCGTGTTACCTCTTCAGGAGTACCATCCGCGATCGTCTTTCCAGCATCTAGGACAATTATTCGCTCGCTAACATCAGCTACTAATTCAACATTGTGCTCAATAATAAGTACTCCGGCTGAAATATGCTTTGCGTATTCTTGTACTTTCTGCATCATTTCCAGAGCCTCTGCAGTTGGAAGTCCAGCTGCGGGTTCATCTAGAAGTAATATACCGGGATTAGACGCTAAGGCTCGAACGACATCAACACGCTTTTGCAACCCATAAGGAAGGTCTTCAACTTTTTCATCCCAGTATTCCAGTAAATCCATGTGATCTAGAAGTTCAGCGGCAACAAAGTGCGCCTTCTTCTCTTCTCTAAGAACCCAGGGCAGTCTAAAAGACTCCGCTATACGACTGTAATTAGTGTTTCTATCAAGGCCAAGTAAAGCATGCTCAAGCACATTTAAGTCATCATGAAGATTTAAATTCTGAAAGGTTCTGCCTATCCCAGTTAGAGCTCTTACATGAATTGGCTTTCCTGAAACAGAAGTTCCATCAAGGATAAACTCACCTGTAGCACCTTTAACGTGTCCGGTGATCGCATTAAAGAGAGTGGTCTTCCCAGCCCCATTTGATCCAATGAGCCCTGTCACGGCTCCTGCTGGAATCTCAAATGAGACATCATCAACTGCCTTTACACCGCCAAACGCAACAGCTGCATTCTTTACTACAAGGTGTCCTCGGGTTGTTTCCGACCCTATGGAAGAAAGATATTCAGATCTAAGCGGAGAAATATCTGAAACTGCAATCTTAGAATTAAAATTTTCACCATTTTTTGAGTTGTTGTAACTCTTTATCCGTTCTGCTGCCCATTCAAACATTCCTACTAATCCATCAGGGGCTATTAACGTCAAGATAATTAGTGTTCCACCATAGATGAGACCTTCGTACTCTTGAACGGAACGGGAAAGTTCTGGCAGCCATTTAACATAAACTGCTCCTAGAACAGCTCCCATTAGGCGATGTTTCCCCCCGATTATCAAAGCAAGAACAACAATTATTGAAAGGTTCACTCCATAATTTTCCGGAATGGCGTATCGAAGTGTATGTGCATAGAGGACTCCGCCAAGACCTGCTAGGCCACCACCAATTGCGAAACAAAGAATCTTCAGCCAAGCTACAGGAAGACCAGAGGCCCTTGCGGCAGTTTCGCTAGTTCTCAAAGCATTCCATGCTCGTCCAGTTCTACCATCTTGGAAATTGCCGACAATCCAAAATGTGAACAACATTATTATTAAAGCGATACGAACTAGGGTAGGGCCACGACTAAATTCACGACCAAAGAATTCAAGCTTACCTACGGGTTTTCCTGATCCACCCCCGGTAAATTGTTCCCATTCAAAAAGGACTTGCACACCGACAAAGGCTACGGCGAACGTAGCCAAAGCTAGGTATAACTCGTTAACGCGTAAACTGGGAAATCCTACAATAAGGCCAAGAATGAACATAACACCAAAGGCAAGAGGAAGTTCCGTTTCTAACCCCCGACTCCATTCCATGGTTATGTTGGCGGATAGAAAAACCCCTCCGGCTACGAAAATTGTATGACCCAGTGTTAACTGACCTGCCATACCGAAAACAACTATCAGGCTGGCTCCAATAATTGCGAAGATTATGGTGCTCATAATCGTTAGGGAATACGCAGAATAAGTTCCAGCAAGGAGATAAACGAGCAGTATTCCTAGAAAACCCAAATAGTGGTTTTTCTTTAGAAATCTTGGTAATGGAATTTTGGCCCGCTCTAAAGCGGTTTGGGCCTGTTGGTTATCTGTACTCATACTCGTTCATGCCCTTTCTCTCTTGTGAAGAGTCCATGTGGCCGAATCAGCAGTACGATAAATACGATTACCACTGGAAGAGCTGCTGCGAATTCTCTAGGTGCCCATTTGATAGTGAATGCTTCCAATTCCCCGAGAAGCAGCCCACCGGCGACACCTCCA
Organism: Acidimicrobiaceae bacterium; assembly: GCA_002709645.1. Lineage (GTDB taxonomy): Bacteria > Actinomycetota > Acidimicrobiia > Acidimicrobiales > UBA8592 > UBA8592. The sequence continues at coordinate 18,738 of PAQG01000042.1, read as the reverse complement.
GAAAGGCTTAAGAATCCACCAAGGATAGCTGCGACAAACCCTTTGATAAAGATGATATTCATGTAGTCCTGTTGGAGGAAAAGCACTGGGGCATAAACTATTCCGGTAACCCCACCAACTAATGCAGAAAGAACCCATGTCCAAATAGAAACAGTGGATTCTTTCACTCCCATTAATTTCGCAGCGTCTTGATCTTCTGCGAAGGCCTTCATTCCTAGGCCAAGTTCAGTTTGATTAATTACGTATCCAACGATTGAAAGGGTAACAAATGTTGTGCCAGCGACGACGACGTGCCAAGCATTTAATCTAAAATCGCCTATAAGCCAGTTTATTCTATCGATATCACCAGGGACACGGTATCTCTGTGCGCTTCCTCCCCACCAAAGAAGAGAGACGTTTGCTAGAAGTTCTTCAACTCCTAATGTCATGATAACTATCGGGAGAAAGTCTCCTAACTTGATGAGTGGTCGAACAGTGAGACGTTCTATGACGTAAGTCCCGACTGCGGTCATAATCATGGCAAAGATAATTGCTATAGCAAAAGGCATATCATTCTCTGCGGCCCACCAATGGGCCAAGAAACCTGAGATTCCCGCCATAGTTCCGGCAGCAAAGTTAAGAATTCTCGCTGTTTTGTAGACCATGACGAGAGCAAGGCCGATAAGAGCATATGCGAAACCGGATACAAGTCCCTGCCATGCTATTTGGATGTAATCAACCATTTCGCTCCCGATACTCTGTTGACTTTGTTGCTAAATATTTTTTTACTTCATTTTTTATGGGGCCCCAGTTGCCTGGGGCCCCATAAAGTTCGAATGAACTCCTAGGTTAGATTAACCGAGGTTTTCTACTTCGACCCAAACTCCATTTTGTACTTGGAGAATGATTACGTCATTGTTCCCAAGGTGATTATCACTTGAGAAGTTCAAAGGACGCATAATGCCACCCGTGGAGAAGTCAGTAATGCTTTCAAAAGCTGCTGAAAGAGTCTGGCTGTTTAGGCACTCGCCGGCTCTATTTAGCCCTTCTTCAAGTACTAGACCACCTGTATATGCAAGCAAGCTAGCAGTACTAATTTGAGCTTCTGTAGCTCCCGCAGCGAACATAGCTTCACGGTATGCATTCAGACCTGGCTTGTCGCCATTAGCTGAAGAAATAACGTTAACACCATAGGCGCCTTCAGAAAGATCTCCGGCCAATTCAATACTGTTGGCAGAGATGGTTCCGGTTGATCCCCAGAAACGTGCATCTAGACCTAATTGGTCTGCTTCAAGCAGGAACTGCGCAAATTGGGTATCGCCAGTTCCAATGTATACATCGGTTACTCCTGAATCAATGAATGACAGGATCTGAGGTCCGTAGGTAGTGGAATCTCGTTCCCAAGTTTGCTCATCAACAAGAGCTGATCCGCCAATACTGTCTTTGAATCCATCAACTGTTTGCTGACCATCAACTGAGTTAATTGTCATCAAACCAACTTGGATTCCATCAAGACCGTAGGTCTCTACAAGCACTTTACCGAAGCCAAATGTTTGAGCGTATGCTGATGGGTTCACTGAGAAGAACAGCGGATTTACGTCAACATCGTAGAAGCTAAGGTCCTGTGCCCAAGGGAACAGCGTTAGCGTATTATTCTCATTGTGAATTGGCAGCGCTGCTTTCAATGGAGCTGAACCGATACTGGCCCAGATAGCAAAGACTTTTTCTTGCTCAATGAAGTACTGAGCATTAGCAACCGTTTTTTCAGGGTTGTATGCGTCATCTTGGACAATGAAGTCAATCATTCGGCCATTGATTCCACCAGCTTCGTTGATTCGGTCTTTTGTTACTTCCATAGCAAGTACAGCTTGTTCACCAAGAGCTGCGAGGTTACCTGTCATTGGCTGAGATGAACCAAAGAGGATTTTGTCATCGCTGACGCCTCTGCCTAGTTCGCACTCTTCCTCTGCGGCTTCGCTGCTTGAGGCTTCTTCGCTGCTTGAGGCTTCGCTGCTTGAACTGCTGGAGTCATCATCGTCTCCACAGCCGACGGCAACTAGACCTAACACGGCAAAAATTGCAAGCAATTTCCATAATTTACTTTTCATTATTTCCCCTCTATAAGCACTCTCTCCAACCAGCGGCGAGTGAGAGTGTTTAAATTGTTATTTGTGTCAATTAAACATGCCAATGCAAGTCTGGTCAACCCAGAACTATTATTTTTGGACTTCTGTATGGTGACATACATTTTTATATGCTGCTTACTTTATCAGCAGAAGACTAGCTGCTTCCTGTGCCGTCATACCTAGCGATACGCCTTTGTTTTCTGCAAGAGAATTCACGGCGGAAATAATCCCATCATGGTAATGGGATAGCCCATTACCCATTCTTGCTTTTGTAGCATCAACAGTTGCGCCTGCTAACCCTTCTTCTTCGACTATATATAATCCTGCCATTCCTGAATCGTCCATCCCGCGGCCTCCATCGCTACAAATGAACCCCCGAGGCTTGCATTTAAGAAGGTAAGGTACTGCTGATCTGCCAGTGTGACCGGCAGTAACCAAAACATTGGTGTCGGTATCTTCATCTGTTCCAAACGCGATTGAATCTGTAGCTATTACGTGTCTTCCGTCTGGGGAAGTTTCCATAACCGTGCGATTCGTTATTTCGGAAGCTCGTGCTTGCTGGGGTTTCTGCTCTAGAAGTAGTAGGGCAGCGTCTTTGACGCTCATTCCAGGTCCGACTCCGCAATCAATGGCAGGTTGGTTCGCAAAACTAATGATTCCGTTTTCATAGAGATGAACTCCGTTACCAAGATGGGCTGTCATGACATCGGCTACTGCAGCGGGAATAGCTAAAGCTTCTAAATACCATAATCCTGCAATAGCTGAACCTTCAGGGCCTATTCCACAATCCATACCGATAGCTGCTCGAGGAGCGTGCTCGGCAATAAACCTTGCTGGGAGAACGCCACAGTACGAAGCATTGACGCAAACATCAATCTCAGTGTTCCTTTGATCAACATCGTATGCAGAATCCATTGCGATAATGGACCCAGTCCAAGAAGAATCTTGAAATACAACAGTCTGTTTGTCTTCGGAGTTCATTTCTCCCTATTCTTTCTGCGCTGAGGACCTCGATCATTTGTGTCAGAGGCAACTCCCATTTCGCGTAGCTCAATCTTCCGTACTTTTTCTGAAGGGGTTTTCGGTAACTCTTGAAGGAAATGGATGTATCTCGGGATAGCAAAATCAGGAAGTTGTTTTTGGGAATATTCCCAAACCTCGTCGGGAGAGATTTGCGCGCCTTCTTCTGGGACTATGAAGACCATAACTTCGTCTTCTCCTGCTTCCTGATCAGCAGGAACCCCGATAGCGGCGACTTCACCAATTAACGGATGCGAGGAAAGAGCTTGCTCAACTTCATAGGAGCTTATATTCTCCCCCCTTCTGCGGAGTGCATCTTTGAGGCGGTCTACAAAATAATACCAGCCATCTTCATCTCGTTTGAGTCCATCTCCGGTATGAAACCAGAGATTACGAAATGCTTCAACTGTTTTCTCCGGCATATCAAAATATCCTTGGCAAGAAGTAAATGGGTAATTGGCGCGAACCACAAGTTCCCCAACTTCGCCTATCTCAACTTCTTCATCCGTTTCAGGGTTTACCAGTCGAATATCAAACCATTCCTTATTAAGTAATCCAGCGGCCCCAGCGGGTCGGTCAATGCCATATGGAGTTAATATCGGCATGCATGTTTCTGTTAACCCAAATACCTCCACAAAAGCTTCAATTCCGAATCGTTGCTTATAGTCCTCAAGTATTGAACTTGCTGTTGGAGCGGCAAAAACACAACGAAGGTCGTTATCGGAATCTTCAGGTTTTGGCTCTTGTTGCCAGACAAAGTCCATCATTACTCCAATAAAATTAGTGACTGTGGCTTTGCAAGAGCGGATTTGGTTTATCCATTCTGAAGCACTGAAGCGTTCCTGCAAGACATATCTTGACCCTGCTATTAATGCTGGGTACGCAGCGAGAAACTGTGAATTTCCATGAAATAAAGGCCCGCATGACATATAAGTATCATTTTCCGTAAGTCTTGTAAGCGAAACAGTCTCATCAGCGAACAAATACATATGCGCATGAGGCATCATCACTCCTTTGGAAAGGCCAGTAGTTCCTGAAGTAAAGAAAATGGATCCTAAGTCTGAATGCATTACATCAGGTAGGGCGATCCTTTCGGAAGTGAGCAGGTCGTTCCACCTTGAAGCTGCTTTATTGTGATCATGTAAGACTGATAATGCATTTTCAATATCATCGTCATTGCCTACTAGAAAGAAATGTTTCACCGTTTCGAATGAGTCAGAGACGTCAAGGATTCTTTCCACGTACTCTGGAGAGATAACAGCTATAGAAGGTGTTGTTGTTGAGACTTGGTGTGCGAGAAAGGCACCGCGGTATGCAGTGTTTATCGGAACTTCAACAAGCCCAGCTATTGAACTTCCCAGCCATGCAAAAATGTAAGCTGAACAGTTGGGGATCATTATTAGGACTCGATCTCCCGCTGATGCTCCAGCAGTTAGCATTCCTGAACCAACTCGTTCTGCTAAGTCAAGTGTTTCAGCATATGTATATGATTCATTTGCCCAGGGCACTTCTAAGTAGGCCTTTTCGGGGTGTCTGCGAACTCTTTCGCGGAGAACCGTCGGTGAACTCCAGTCTAACCTTGATGGGAATGTCGGGTCATATTCATCATAGAACTTGGTCATTTGAACCTAGCGTTCATCACGTCGAGGAAATTGAGGTTTCCTCTTTTCCATGAAGGCATTGGCGCCTTCAAGCATGTCTGGAGACCCAATTGCTTGGATTAAAGCACCGAGACTATTGACCATGTTGTCTCTCATTTGGTGGTACATAACGTTAGAGCTAGCTTTCGCCACTTCTAAATAACGTGCACTCATTTGTATGATTTCTTGACACCAAATATCAACTTCATTATTGAGGTCTTCATCCGGAACTACTTTATTGATCCAACCAAGTTCAAATGCTTCCTGCGCTGAATATTTTCTACATAAGAATGACACTTCTTTGGCTCTTTTTTCCCCGATTGTCATTGCTAGTAAATTGGTTCCACCTAAGACTGGCGCGCTACCTACTTTGACCCCTGTCTGTCCAAGTTGGGCACTTTCTGCAGCGATAGCTAGGTCGCACATAACAACGAGTTCATTTCCTCCGCCAAATGCTCCTCCATTGACTGCGGCAATAATAGGGAAAGGGGCATTTCTTATAGCATCAAATAACTCTAAACTTCCCGTGAACATAGATCGCACATTCCAAAAATCCGCTTCAGCGAGATTTCCTAAATATCCACCTGCGCAGAAAGCTCTACCTTCACCAGTAATAACACCTACTCGTGCATCCATGTTTTCTCGTAATGCCAGAATAATCTCATCAACGGTTTGGCGGCCATACGAATTTAAACGTTCTGGGCGATTCAAAGTAATCCAGAGAACTTCTCCACGTCTATCAACCAAAATATCTTCCATTGTCTACCTCCATAAGTTATTTGCTTCACACGAAATCTATTAATTATTTTCTTTCTTGTAAAACTCATACGAAGATGGATTTAATAATGATTTATCTTTGATAAGAGTGGGGAGGATATGTGACTGGCACTACAAGAATCAACATCGCTCTTGTAGTGACTATTTTTTTATGGGGAGGGATGTTTGTTTCGTATGCATACATGCTGTCTTCAGTTAGCGCAACCGAGATAATTGCTATTCGTTTTGTGCTGGTGTCTGTCTCATTTCTTGTAGTTTTTGCTTTCGTTAAAGGATTAAGGCCGAGAATACCCAAAGAGAAATATAAAGTCCTATTGGTCTTGGGAGTGTTAGGTATACCGGGTTCGCAACTGCCCGCTATCCATGCCCAAAATTATCTTTCACCCTCACTGGCTTCTGTTCTGGTAACAACGTCACCGGCATTTGCCGCTATATTTTCAGCTTGGCTTCTTCGGGAAAGGCTTCGTACAGTCCAGATCGGTGGTTTCATTGTTGCTTTTGCGGGAGCTTTCTTAGTAATCATTGCTGGATCGGGTACAGGCGAGCTAGCAGTAGATAACCCATGGGGAGCTGCTCTTTGCCTTCTCTCACCATTTGTTTGGGCGATTTTTAATGTGATTTATAAACGTGAACTTGGAGACTTGGAGCCATTTAGCACCATCGGAGTCTGTTTGATTATCGGAGCGATTGCAATGCTTCCCTTTTACCCGCAGGCGGCCCGAAGTTTAGACAAACTTTCAGCATCACAATGGGGTTGGATGATTTACTCTGTTCTTGGGGGGACAATCTTTTCCTATTATCTTTGGTATTGGGCTTTGCAGCGACTTGAGGCAAATAAAACTATGGCATATAACTATGCGATTCCATTCTCAGCATTGTTATGGGCATGGGCAATAATGGGAGATCTTCCTGTTCCTTGGGCGGCCTTTGGAGGCGTCATTCTCATTTTCGGCGTGTATCTGACTCAGAAGTCATCCATTAACCCAAAGGTGGAATCATGAAATGAAGGATATTCAAGAAATAATTTCTGAACTTGAAGTTAAGGGCTACTCCTTGGTTGAGAATCTCATTTCAAACGCGATTGTGAAAAAAGTTGAAATGGATATATCAAAGCGATTAACTAAGGTTCCTTTCGGTGACAATAACTTTGTAGGAACAAAAACTAAGAGGCTCTATTCGCTTTTTGGAGAAACCAGATCAGTTGATGAGATTGCTATAAATGAGATAATTCTAGAAGTTGTGAACGAATACTGTGGAGATGTTCTTCTCGGAGCTTCAGTTGCATGTCAGATTCATCCTGGGGAAACCGAGCAAGCTTTTCATTTTGATGATGGAATCTATCCACTTCCTTCTGACTTTCGTGACGTTAATCTTGGCGTAATCTGGGCTCTGGACGACTTTACAGTTGATAACGGAGCGACTGTGGTAATTCCCAATAGTCATCAGAAACGTGATATAGAAAGTCCGGAAAAATCTTATGACAGAGAAATCATCATCATGCCTAAAGGCTCTGCTTTAATATATTCAGGTTCACTTTGGCATGCTGGAGGAGCAAATCGATCTGACTCTACGCGTTTAGCTATTATTCTCCAATACGTGGAAAGTTGGTTGCGTCCACAGGACACGCATTTAATATCTGTGCAAGTCCCTGAAGCTAGAGAACTAGATTCAAGACTGCAAGCGTTACTTGGTTATTCTATGCGAAAACCATTTCTAGGGTACGTTCGGGGCGACGACCCGATGGATCTCTTTAGAGAAGACAAATAGGATAATGTCATGAACTCAGTGACCTCAACGACTGATATCAAGAAATACGTTGAGTCTGGGTGGTGGGAAAAGTCAAAGAGCCTTTCAAGCATTGTTAGTCATAATGCAGAAAATAACCCTAATGGGCTCGCATATATAAGCGCTGACGGAAGCTTAAATTGGGATTCCTACCACTGTTGGGCTTCGGCTATCTCTAAGGAGTTATCGAAAATCACCGAGGTTGGCGACAGGGTTCTTGTTTGGATGCCAGATAGCGGGGGAGTGCACGCCTCCTATCTTGGTTGCGAACGATCAGGGATAGTAGCGGTCGGCGTTGGTTGGAGAGCGGGGATGAAAGAATTGTCACATCTCGCACAGGTAACGGGCGCTCAACTTCTCTTATCAATTAGTCAAACTCCGTTGGGCCAGATAGATGAAATAGCGCAGAGACTTCAAATGGGTTACATAATCGTGGACGAACCAACCGATGATGCTGCAGAACTTTTTCGAAATGCTTCTATTTCATCTACTGTGATTGGGCCATCGGACCTCTGGTTCATTAATTCAACATCTGGAACCACAGGCTTACCTAAATGCGTAATGCAAACGCAAAATCGATGGTTCTATTTCCATAAGAAAGCAGTGGATTTCGGGAATCTGACCACTAAAGAAATCTGGATGAGTGTAGTACCAGCTCCATTTGGGTTTGGGCTATGGACGGCGCATGTCACTCCAACTCTTCTAGGAGTTCCCTGTGTGGTTCAGCAAAAATTCAATGCACGAAAAGCGGCTCAATTAATAGAAAAACATTCTGTCACCGTACTTTGTGCAGTTTCTTCTCAATTCGTAATGATCTTAGATGAATCTGACGAAGTTGATCTATCATCTTTAAAAGTTGTTTTTACTGGCGGAGAAGCAATTTCTCCGCAGCGAGCAGCGGATCTTGAAAATAAATCAGGCTGTAAAGTGCTTAATTTCTATGGATCAAATGAAACAGGAACTTTGAGCGGAACAACGGTATACGACCCACCAAATAGAAGGTATACAACTGGTGGCCAAATCATTCCAGAAATGGAAGTTAGGCTTTATGACCCAAAAACAGGTGACCGGTTAGAAAATGTGGGTGTGGGACAGCCTGCATGCAAAGGCCCAGCTCTATCACTCGGCTATTGGAAAGATTCAAAAGCGAATAAGGAACTAATAACCGAAGATGGATGGTTTCTAATGGGAGACCTGGTAGAAATCGATGACAAAGGGTGGCTAAAAGTTGTGGGACGAACCTCCGACTTTATTATTCGAGGTGGGAAGAATATTTCTTCTGTAGCTGTAGAACGCGAAGTTGAAGCACATCCTAAAGTTTCGTTGGTAGCGGTAGTCTCAAAGCCGCATCCTAAATTAGGTGAAACAGCCGTTGCCTGTGTCCAATTGCATGATGGGGAGTCACTTTCTTTGGAGGAACTTAAGAGTTTCCTTAGAGACAATGGTGTAACCATTGATTGGTGGCCTGAAACTCTAATTGTGCTTGATAAGTTGCCATTGTCTTCGGGTGGGAAAGTCGCTAAAGGCGAGTTGGGTAAACTAGTTTAAAGAAAGATTGGAGTTGAGATGAAAATTATTGTTACAGGATCAGGATCAGGAATCGGTAAATCAATTAGTCAGACATTGCGTGATCGATCCTATGACGTAATTGGTGTTGATAATAAACCTGGTGATGGAGATGAGGCACTTGACGTGAGCGATGAGAACTCATGGAATTCATTATTTAACACGATTGGGCCAGTGGGTGGCCTTGTTAACTGTGCGGGGATACGAACTAGGAATCTTATTGTTGATACAACTATAGAAGAATTTGAGCGGCATCTTAAAGTCAATTTAACTGGAACATGGCTAGGGATTAGGACCTTATTTCGAAATCACCCTGAAGGGGAGTTGGCTTCCATTGTGAACATCGCATCAGTGAACGCTGTTATAGCAGTGCCGGGTCAAGCACATTATGTTGCCACAAAAGGTGGGGTTGCCTCTTTGACGAAAGCAGCAGCTATTGAAGGCGCGCCTATGGGGATAAGGGTAAATGCAATAGCTCCCGGAGCAATTCGTACCCCCATGACAGAAGAGCGTCTAATTGACCCGGATCAGGTGGCATGGCTCGAAGGGAGAGTCCCGCAAGGTAGAGTTGGTGAAGCAGAAGAAATTGCATCTGTTGCGGAATTTCTTTTATCTAAAGAATCTAGTTATATAACAGGAACTACTATCTTTGCGGATGGTGGATGGACAGCGAACGGAGTGTGACATGTTTCCATTATCAGGTTTCTATCATTTTGGAATTGTCGTTAGTGATTTCGATAAATCCATTGAAGAGTTAAGCAATAATCTTGGGATTGAATGGGCTAGCGTTACGGAATTTGAAATTGAGTGTGAACAACCAAACGGTATTGTCACAGCAGATATGAAGGTAGTTTATTCAACTACTGGCCCTCCTCACTTTGAAGTGATACGAGTAGCACCAGGAACCGTTTGGGGGCAAGCAGATCAGGGCGTTCACCACCTTGGCTACTGGACCGAAAATCTCCAAGAAGATCACAAACGACTTACAGATGCCGGTTATGTTTGGGAATCAACATATCGGAACCCAGATACCGAAGGGCCATACGGATTCACCTATCACACTCTAAAAGAGACAGGAATACGAGTGGAGCTTGTAGATCTCGCTAGGAAACCAGCATTTGATAACTGGATGGCTGGTGGCGAATTTCCCTCTGCAATGGACCCTGGAGGAATGCAAAATTGAGCAACACTGCTGATTTACTTGTCGTGGGGGCAGGCCCAGGTGGAATGGCTACAGCTCTAGAAGCTTCCAGAAATGACGCTTCGGTAATTCTGTTCGAAGTCGATGAAGTTATTGGTGGTAATGCCTCAAGATCAACTGGGTACTTAGCCTTCCAAGATTTTGATATGCAGAGCGATGAAGACCTTACGGATAGTCCGGAGATATTTTTTGATGACATGATTGCCGAAATAGAAAGGCAAAAAGAAAAATATGGAATAATTTTCGATGAGGATTTAGCAAAGATCTTTGCTAAAGAATCATCAGAAACGTATTCGTGGCTGTGTGAACTTGGCTTTGAATTTAATCGCTTCTTACCGCGGCCACTTCAGCATTCAGTTAATCGAATGGTTGATGTTAAGGACACGACCATGTTTACAACTTTGTTTGAAACAGCACTCGAAGAAAGCGGTGTTCGAATTCTTACTTCAACTCGTGTAGAGCGACTAATAATGGAGAATTCTCAAATCATTGGAATCGCAACTAGCAAAGGAGAATTCTATGCGAACAAAGGAGTCGTACTAGCAGCAGGAGGGTATCAAGCAAATAAGGCCTTGCGTCAAAGATATCAACCGGAGAGCATGGCTTCCTCGCCATATTTAGGGACCGAACACGATATAGGTGATGGACACTTAATGGGCCAAGAAGTGGGTGGCGACTTGATTAACATGACGATGATTCCACCTTTGATAATGGTTGGTTCAGCTCTAGTAGAAGAATCCATTGCTGTTAATCGTGACGGTGAAAGATTCCATGATGAAGCAGGCCCCTACGATTATCGAGTTAACGAATTAAAAAAACAACCGGATCAGCAAGCTTGGTACATATTTGACAATCAAACTTTCAAACGGAAGAGTCAGCTGATTCACGAAATGCCTGAAGAACCTCATAAAGCGGAATCTTTGAATGGCTTAGCTGAAGAAGTTGGTATAGACCCCATTCACTTGAAAAAAACAGTTAATACTTGGAATGAGTTCCTTACAACTGATGTTTTAAACGACCCATTATTTGGCAGAGTAATTTTTCCTAACCCCAGAATTGGAATAACCGAATCACCATTCTTTGCTTCAAAAATGGTAATTGGAATTAATTTCCCAGCAGGCGGTTTTCGCGTGAATACCGATCTTCAAGTATTAAATGTTTACGGTGAACCGATCTCACATTTATTTGCTGTCGGTGATTGCGTAGGTGGTTTAGGCCCAGTAATAGGAATGGGTGGTATGCGTATCACACCTGCGTTAACACTAGGGCGTGTGGTAGGTAGGAATATTGCTACAGACCAAGTATCGCAAAAGCAGACTTTAGAAAATGCTGACAGGATTCCTGCAAACAAGATGAAAATTCCAGTCGTAGACGCATAGATCATGGAATCAATTACGACTAAATTCCGAAAAAATGTAGAGAAATGCCCTGATCGTGATTTTATTGTTTTCCCTGACAACCGCATGACATACGCTGAGGTTGATGAGATCGCTTTACGTGTAGCGAAGTCATTGTGTGCAATGGGTGTTCGAAGCTCTGACCGTGTAGGCATACTCATGGCAAACTCATTTGAATACGTTGGTATTCTCTTTGGAATCTCATATTTGGGAGCGATACCTGTTTTGTATAATGGGCGCTTTAAAGCGAGAGAAATAGCTCACGTAACCTCTGACGCAGATATCAAGGTCATTATCACAAGTGATCAAATTGATGAACATACCGATTACGGTGAATTATTGCACAGTGCCTTACCGGGTTTAGAAGAATACGAGTTCGGAAAGGATCGCTCTATCAGTAGTAACAATCCGAACCTCAAAGCTGCTGTAATGTTTGGCGAAAAAGTAATGAGTGGGTTCATAACCCAAGAAACTTTTTTTGATTTCGGCTCTTCAGTCTCAAATAGCGAAGTAACTATGGCTCTTTCTTCAATAAGTCCTGATGATGAAGCGTGGATGTTTTATACCTCTGGAACAACGGCCATGCCTAAAGGATGCGCTCTCTCGCATATTGTTTTACAGCATGCTGGCGTTATCGGCGGAATAGAACGACTTGGCATCAAAGAAGGAGATAAATTTTTTGCTCCACTGCCTATGTTTCATACTGCCTTCTCCCAGCCGCTATCTGGTGTTTTGCACGTCGGTGGGACACTGCTGTCAATGCCACGTTTTGACCCAGATTTGGCTCTTAGAATGATTGTCAAAGAGCGACCTTCCATTATGTTTCCTGCTTTTTTCCAAATTACAAATGAAATTCTATTGCATCCTCAATACACAACCGATTCCTTTGAAAGCGTTAGAACAATTGTGAATGTTGGCCCTCAAGACGTTTTAATGCGGTTACAAGAAAAAATGCCCCATACTAGGCAAATAACGGTATTCGGCATGACAGAAACGGGGGGATCAGTATGCATGGGCAATCGAGAATTGCCAGAAGTTGAACGCACTGAAAGCTCTGGTAAAGCATTGCCAGGAAACGAAATTGAAATCAGAGACCCAGAAACAAATGAGACATTGCCTCACCATACAGCAGGCGAGATTGTTGCAAGGGGTGTAGGTGTATTTGACGGCTACCACAATTCTCCAGAAAAAAATGCTGAAACTATCGACGCTGGAGGGTGGTTCCATACTGGTGACTTAGGTCAAATGACCGAGAATGGTGAAGTTATTTTCCTAGGCCGATTAAAAGATATGTTGAAAGTTGGAGGTGAAAACGTTGCATCTGTGGAAGTGGAAGGTTATTTATTAACTCATCCCTTGGTTAAAGTAGTGGCTTTGGTGGGGTTGTTTGACGAAAAACTCGGGGAAGTCCCTGTTGCATTTATTGAAACGATAAATAATGCGGAATTAAGCGAAAAAGAAGTAATTGATTTTTGTATAGGGGAAATAGCATCGTTTAAAATTCCTCGACATGTGCGATTTGTTGACGAATGGCCTATGGGGGCGACGAAGATTCTAAAATACGAACTACGTGATCGTATCCATGAAGAATTAGGGCTCAGCCTTAATTAGGGAGATCATCAGGTCTTTGTAATAGGGGCATCAGTCCTTTGGATAAACCACCATCGACGAAGATTGTCTGCCCATTGATGTAGGCAGATTCATCTGAAGCTAAGAAAGCTACAGCGTCAGCGATATCTTCAGGTTTACCTAATCGTTTCAAAGGCACAGCTTGCGAACGCGCTTCTCTTGTATTTTCATCATCGTATACATTTCCTGTGCCGGGTGTCGGGACTAAACCAGGGCCTATTGCATTGCAACGAATACCCCGTGGCCCCCATTCCAAAGCTGCTTGCTGCGTAAGGGAGATAAGAGCTGCTTTCGAAGGTCCATATGAACCTACTGAAGGGTTAGCGTGTGCACCAGCAATTGAAACTATATTTATTATTGAACCGCTACCTTTAGTGAGCATAGATTTGCCAAAATACTTCATACACAGAAAAGACCCGAGCAAATTGACGTCAAGTACCTTAGAAAAATCATCTTCATCTACATCTTCTAGTGGTGAGAATTTCCAAATACCAGCGTTATTAACCAAAACGTCAATTGCTCCGATTTCTTTAGCGCACTTTTCTACGGAAGCGCTATCGGAGACGTCACAAAATAAAGCTTCGTCTCTTTGTGCGATGTCGAGTGGGAAAACTTCAAAACCCTTTGTTTCCAATTTTTGTACGATCGCTGAGCCAATCCCTTGGCTTCCACCTGTGACAACTGCTTTCTTTCCCATATATTTAGATTAGGAGAAAATACTCATGAACGCATTAACTAATAAATCGGTATTAATAACAGGGGGTGGATCTGGTATTGGAGAGGGAATTGCCAGACACTTTGCTGACCAGGGGGCGTACGTCGTTATCACGGGTCGACGAGAGCAGAATTTGATAGAAGTGGTCAAGGACTTGGGCCCTCAGGGTTCATATGTCGTTGGAGATGTTACTTCGGGTGATTCTCGTAAGGAAATGATAGAAAAAACAATCAGCCATGGTGGTTCGCTAGATGCATTAATAAGTAATGCTGGAAATATGTATAGGTGTGACGTTCAAGATTTTGAAGAAGAAAAACTGATTGAAATATTTCACTCAAATGTCATAGGCGGGATGATGCTTGTCAAGGAAGGATTTTCTGCCTTGAAAGACTCAAAGGGGTGCGTGTTGTTTGTTGGGTCAGTTCATACGCAGAGAGCATTTCCTAATGCATCGCCTTATGCAGCGACAAAGGGGGCACTTGAATCCCTGACAGGTGTTTTAGCAGCAGAACTTGGAAAAGATGGAATACGAGTTGGATGTGTTCGTCCGGGTGGAGTGCCAACTCAAATAAATGTTCGTGCAGGACTATCGACACAGGAAGAATCTGATTCTCGTATTGAGAGTATGGGAAATCTTCATGCATTGGGACGACCAGGAACTCCATTGGAAGTAGCAGAAGCTTTTGAATATTTGGTTAACGCTGAATGGGCTACTGGAAATGTCTTGACTATTGATGGTGGATTGGGTTTAGGGGTTACCCACGAGTAATAAGCTCACAAATCATTGTCGGTGTAGGCGTAAAAGTTTTTCAGCGTTGCCGTTAAACTCGTCAATTAAGCTTTCGGGATAATGGGCTGAACCAGAATCCCATCCACCAAAGTTTGTCCCGAAGACAAGTCGTTCTGTCCCGATCTGGCTGATAGCGAAATCAAATTCAGCCTTTCCGGAGACGTGGCAATCAAACCACAAACGATTTAAAGCTTTGTCAAATGCACCTGGTTCTCGAATCCACTCTGGTGATGAAGGGCGTCGCTCAGCGAGTAAACGAAGTTTTGACCGGTGAAGCATAGTTGATCCACCACCATGGGAAATACAAATATCTAAATCAGGAAATCTTTCAGTTACGCCACCAAAAATAATCATTGAGGTTGCTACTAACTCCTCATATGAAAACTCAATAACTAAATCAAGATCATATTTCCGCATGCGTTTATCTCGTAGTGATCCATCAAGGCCGGATGGCGCTGGATGCAGGAAAAGCGGAACATCTAGTTCACAGCAGGCAGCATAAAGTGTATCCATGGCCGGATCATCAAAATCTGTTCCAAAATCTGTTCCAATGTATCCTCCGAGTAGACCGAGAGAATTGATGCAGCGCTCTAACTCCTTTGCCGCCGCATCAATATCTTGCATCGGTAATGAAGCAAATCCAACGAAACGCTCCTTATGTGCCCGCACTAGATTAGCCATGGCATCATTGTGAACTCTGCAATAATTAACAGCGTCTGCGCTTTCAATCCAATGTAAGTAAGTTAACGGATTTGGCGACAAAGCTTGAAGGGAGATTCCTGCTTTATCCATAGCTTCCAACCGCAATTGGGCTTGCATAAAAAGGGATTCTCGATACGGAACTCCATCAAGCCTCCAGTCTCCGACACGAAACCAAGGTGTGCCATCATCGTATGATCCTAGTTCCGGTCCACAAGTTGGGCCTGCAGCTCCCAGACTTTCTTCTAGGACAACGTGCCCGTGGACATCTATAAATCCAGCCATCTAACCTCTACTACTTTCAACACAACAATACTAGAAAATCCTTCCTGAAACAGTTCTAACGTTGTCGGGACTTGAACGAAATGAGGTACTTTATAATTACTGTTATTTTCTAAAAAATGATTGGCGTATAAATGAAATTAGATCGATTGGACTGGATACAGTTAGGGGAAGAAACTCCGGTAGATGCGAATCTAAGAATCGTTGACCCTCATCATCATCTATGGGATAGAGGAGGGAGTCGCTACTTGGCAGAAGAATTGCACGAAGATACTTCTAAAGGGCATAACGTCACTAACACAGTTTTTATAGAATGCAAGGCGGAATACCGACGCAATAGCCAAGAGAGGTTTCGATCTTTAGGTGAAACAGAATTTGTCGTTAAAGAAGCAGAAAGACTTGAAGAATTTAGTGAAACAAAAATTTCAGGAATTGTCGGTTTTGTGGATCTGGGACTCGGAGAGGAACTTGAAGAAGTTCTTGTAGCGCATGATCGTAGCTCTTATGGCCTTATGCGTGGTGTGCGGCATGCGACGGCATGGAGTGACGATCCGGAAATATCTATAGCGCATACGAAACCTACTAAAGGGGTAATGGGATCAAAGCTATTTCTAAAAGGGGTATCTAAACTTTCTGAATTTGACTTCTCATTTGATGCTTGGCTGTATTTTAATCAATTGCCCGAATTGCTTTACCTCGCAAGGGTAACTCCAGAGACGAATATTGTTATCAATCATCTAGCTGCTCCATTGAAGATCGGTAAATGGGCGGAAACCCCTCAAGAAGTGGATGAAATCTGGCGATCAAATCTACAAGAGCTCGCGAACTGTGAAAACGTATACTTAAAAATTGGTGGTATTGGAATGGATAATTATTTCGCTAATGATTGGGTGAACCAAACTAAACCCCCTACTTCTGACGAAGTTGCATCAGTCTGGAAAGAGAAAATCCTTTGGTGCATTGAACTATTCGGCACACATAGATGCATGTTCGAATCCAACTATCCGGTTGACAGGCAGACACTTCCATATTCTGTTATCTGGAATTGCTTCCAGAAAGTAACGGACTCTTTCACAGAAAGTGAAAAATCAGACCTCTTCTCATCTACTGCCTGTACCGTTTACAGAATCCCATAGGAAATCCATGACTTTAGACTTTTCTCTTCCCACTGACTTAACAGAATTAAGACTGCGAGCTCAATCCGTGGCAGAAGCGGGTGTCAAGAAATATGGGAGCTTCGATGACTCTTGGATAAATGGTTATTCAAAGGAGTTCTCTAGAGTCTTGGCTGATGAAGGATGGATAGGGATGACCTGGCCTGTTGAGTACGGTGGAGGGGGAAGACCTGGTATCGAAAGAATAATAGTCGCTGAGGAAATGCTAAAGGTTGGGGCTCCAATCGCTGCGAGTTGGATAGCTGATCGACAGATGGGCCCATCAATATGCGCTTATGGAACACAAGACCAAAGAGATAGATTCCTCCCTGGCATGCTTTCGGGTGAATCCACATGGTGCATCGGAATGAGTGAACCTGACTCTGGTTCGGATTTAGCTTCTTTGCAAACATTCGCGAGAAGGGAAGGGGATTCCTACATTGTAAATGGTCAAAAAATTTGGACAAGTATTGCTGCTATTTCGGAATTTTGTTACCTGATAGTTAGAACTTCACACGATGGACCACCTCATCGAGGGCTTAGTGAACTAATTGTTCCTATGGATTTAAAAGGAATTGAAGTTCGGACAATAGTTGATTCTGTTAGAAATGAGCATTTCTGTGAGATTTTTTTCTCTGACGTAGAGATTCCTATAGAGAATCTTGTAGGTGAAGAAAATAAAGCATTCGCACAAACTATGTCCCAATTAGAAAACGAAAGAGGTGGAATAGATCGCTTAATGTCAAATTGGCTTTTATTCCGAAAGGCCTGTGATGCGGCTGACACAAAAAATCCCCTGATTCGGCAAGAAATAGCTCAACTTGAAACTGGTTACCGAATAGGAAGAATTCTTGTATATAAGGGTGCTTTAGGTCAGTCAATGGCTGGCTTTAGCGCTGCTACTAAATGCTTCTGCACTGAGCATGAACAGAGGGTTGCTAATTTTGCTGCACGAACGTTAGGCATATCGTCCGTTGCAGGTACCACACTGGAAACGAGTATTGCATATGCTCCTGCATATACGATCCAAGGAGGGACCTCAGACGTTATGAGAAATATACTTGGTGAGCGTGTATTGGGACTGCCTAGAGAACCAAGGGTATAGATGGATCTCGGAATAGAGAGAAAAGTAGCTTTAGTTACCGGTAGTTACCGCGGGACTGGGGCAGGGATAGCGGCTCGTTTAGCTCATGAAGGAGCTCATGTTATTGTCCATGGTTTTGAAGAAGGGCAAACTGCAGAAGTAGTTGAGCAAATAAAAAGTGCCGGCAATCAGGCTTCGTCGCTTGAGTTGGATCTGCATAATATTGATTTCAAAGAATTGCAAAATAAAATTCCAGATATTGACATTCTTGTCAATAATTACGGCGCTCCGAAATCATCTAATTGGGAATCACCTGCCTCTTGGGAAGCAGAATGGGCTGAGAATGTTTTGATCGCTGTTTCTTTATCACAAACTGTGATTAGGGGAATGCAGGCAAAAAAATGGGGGAGAATTCTTTTCGTGGGTACAGCCGGGATTTATAATCCATCTTCGCATAGTCCTGGATACTACGGTTCTAAAGCTGCATTAGAGCCAATTGCAAAAAGCCTGGCGATTGAGCTAAAAGGTAGTGGGGTGACGGTGAACGTATTGAACCCCGGAATGATCGCTACTGAAGAGGTTAAAGACCTAATCGCTAAACGTGCTGAAAAACATGGTATAACAGGAGATTGGGAGAAGTTAGAGCATTGGGCCGCAACCAAATTTATGCCATCTTTAACTGAACGCTTATCAAGTCCAGAAAGTCTTGGAGATATTGTCGCGTTTCTAGTTAGTGAACGTTCTGAGCAAATCAATGGGGCAATGATCCCTGTTGATGGCGGCTGGTTGTACGCCTGAGCTAAAATAGGTAGCGGATTGGAAGGAGAAAATGTCATCATCAAATAGATGGTTAGAAGGAGTACAGATTCTTGACCTTACTCGATACTTAGCTGG
>PAQG01000041.1 GCA_002709645.1 Acidimicrobiaceae bacterium | reverse complement strand
TTACTCTTCGCCAATCCGTACCGTCGCTGAACGCGATGACCGAACCGCCTGTTTCATCGGATACATAAATCAATTCCCCTGGTGTTTCTGCGGACGGAAGTTCCGCCACCGCAAAACTCGCCAAGCGGGGGATACGCCCTTGGCGAAAAAACGTGCTTTCAACCCGCGTCATAAACGGGGTTAAAACCGTCTGAACCTGATTGCCCCAAAGTTCCCAATTTGAATAGGCGGCGGGATTCGGAATCATACTACAGTTACCGATAGTTGGGGCCGAACGGGAGCGCCGTTCCACCGAGCCCTGGTATCGTCCCCTGCAACTTGCAACGAGGCATTGTCCATCAAGCCCACCCAGGTTTGCAGGCGAGAATCTTCGCCAAGGTACGGCGCACTGTGAAGTGCTGCCCCATACAGATAAACGTCTGGATGGTAAGTGAGCAGCCAGTTCGTATCGCTGTCCGCACTCAAAGCTGGAAGACGCTGATAATATGATAAAAGTGCAGCCGTTGTGGTGTCTGGACGCGGCCCTAATTTCAGCGTATCACCGACAATCGTGTAGTTTACCGGAGAGCCCGCTGTGTTAGACCTGTGCGCGTTTTCAAAAACGCTAGGGCTCATGTACTCAAGGCGAACACGGGGATCACTCTGGAACACAACCGTTCTTGCCTCGATGAAATCTGTAGGCAAAGTTGCACTGCCGCTAGTAAATGTGAGCGATGCCGATGTTTCCTGCCTTCGGTTGCGAAAGCGCACATCTCTATTTACCTGCGCTTCAAGCATTGCAATAAAATCAGGAATGGCGGCTGTCAAGTCGCTCCGGTTAAGCAGTGTCGCTACCGAAGTTTTGAGTTCACCGAAGTTGCTAAGAGCCATTATATATGCCTTGTACGTTTTCCAAGTGTAAGCGTGTTTACCCGCAAATGACGGTATTCGGGATCATCCAGCTTCCGCATAACGGCAGCTCCGTGATCCTTGTTGTAGATGTTGATACCCTCTTCCATCCATTTAATGATGACAGAAGGCGGAATTCGTGCGACATGGTGCATTTCATTGTTGTCACCCCGTCCTATGTCATTGGACTGTATCGCTTTATTCGCGTCTAAAATGCCTTCAGTGTTTTTCCAGACCGTCTTTACGACGCTGGTTTCGGTGGCATCGTCGTACTGAAAGTATTCAGTCTTTTCCGGTGCATCCTCAAGTATTCGCCAACTCATTTGCTCTTTTTCCTATGTGAAATCTTTTTACCTGTTCTTCGGGCATAATCCGCTGCCCTTTTTCGCCCCTTTTTTGAATAAGAAAAATGCTTGTGTCCCACTCGCGGCATAAAGTTCTCCTAAAAAGAAGAGAGGGGCATAAGCCCCTCTCTCAAGGTGGTGATTAAGAAGTAGTCAAACCGATGTACTTCCCGTGTGCAGCTTCGTTTAAAACCGCTAAAGTACATTCCGTCATTATTGTGCGCTTCTCGTTGTCACCTGTCTTTCCAAGTTCATAAGTTTGGAAAGGACGCAAGTAGGCAACGCCAAGCATTTCAAAATCAAGCAGCAATGCTGTTTTAGCCCGCATGAAGCGGTCTGCCATAATCTTGATGCCGCCCTGACCGCTGAAATCTGAAACGTAGATATCAGCCGAGCCCATGATGGAAGCACGGTCTAACCCTGGCGAAGTATCACGGTAAAGCGTTGCAATACCGTCAAAAGCCGATATCCCCTGGCGGTTAAAACTGCCAGTTATTAAGACATCAGGCTCCCCGCCATTATCCCAACACTGAGCCACGAGAGACTTGAATGTAGCCTCTTCGATTGGATCATCGTTGGTCGGATCAGTTGGAGCAGGAACCGCACCAGTTGTTGGATCAAAGCCTGGGTTGGAAGAACCTGCCCCTTGTTTGGCTTTAACATTAGTGCTTATCCAAGACTCCATACCAGCCATTTCAGAAGCAGTGCCAGCAGCACCGACAACTAACGCCTGGTTTTGAGTGAGCGCCATTTCTAAATCGCGCTTTAGTTCTTTAGACATTTTGTTTAGATTAATTCGCTAAATTAACCTGGCTTTCGCCCCGATACTCTCATACCGGATCAGACTATATCATAGCCCTCGACACTACTCGTTTGGGCTTCCCGCGCTTCCACTTCGCTTGAAGTGTACTCCAAAAATGGATAGTCGTTGCACCTTCCGCAGACTGTTTAAACGCCCTTGGCTTGGCTCAAGATTACCCTCGACTTTACGTTAGGGCTTCCCTTGAATTCACGGGATTATTGTTCTCCTAAATTACTTTAGGAACGCGCTCTAATGGATCGTTAAAAAACGCTTTTGCATCTGATAGGCCATTTGCGATTTGAACCCCGCTGAATCAACGGCTTCAAGGCTCCCGGCTACAGAAGCGGTCTTTTTTAGTATCTGGCATCTATTGCCAGGTCTTACGGTTGCTGCCGATGCTTCCGCTGCGTCATCATCGCCTTCAATATGTGCGTTAGCAGCGTGAGCGGCGAGTGAATCAGTGTTCCCATATGTGTTAATGCTAGGGCGCTAACCTAACACCACTCTTACGAGTGCTAACGGTTGTCCCCGTTAGATCAGACTATGTCTTAAACCTATAAATAGGCTCCTTGGCGCTTCCACCTCGCTTGAGGTGTACTCCGTAATCGGATAGTCGTTGCACGTTCCCTTTATAAAAGGGCTTCGCTCAAGATTACCCTCGACTTTACGTTAGGGCTTCCCTTGAATTCACCAAGTAGTTTTTGAACTATATTACTATAGAACCGAGCTAAATTAACTCATGCAGTTTTCCGGTTGCAGTCATTTTCTTTGCCATCGTCAATACAGGCGTATCGACGGGGCTGATCGAGTAGATCACATTACCCAAATCCTCACGGATATTAACCCGTGTATAGGTTTGAGTGGTATTAGCTGGTACTGCCATTTAAACCTCCGTTATGCAGATTACCCAAGAAGTTCCTCAAACACGGAGTTGAAATCCTCCCTGCTTTGAGTTTTGCTTGCAGCGTCCAACTTTTTCTTCAGATTAGAACGTGTATCGGCTTTTACTTTCGCGGAACCGGGCTTTAACACCTTGGGCTTGCCCGCTACTTTCTTTTTGGCAACTTGCGGGGCTTGCTTTTCCAATTGGAACTGCCGATGACCCGCCAATAGCCATTTTACCAATCTGGCATCAGTAATTGCGCCAACATCTTCGGGGTTAAACCCATCCTCAACCAGTGCGTTTCGCAGCTCTAGCGTTTCTCGCTCTGCTACCGCGCCATCACGCCACTGCGGGATGTATTCGGGGAGCATTTTGGCTTGTTCTGCCAAGTGCGTCTGTTTTTGAGCCACGGCTGCTTGCTGGTTTTGCATCATAATTTGTTGACGCTCTTCCTGCTTCTGCTTCCATTTATGGTGCATCAAAGGGGCTTCCAGGGGATTCTCTTCGAAAATTTCCTCCCAATTCGGCTGTTCCTCTTGCTGCCACATTTGTGCAAGCTGCTGCATCTGAGCCTGTACTTTTGCACGTTCCTGATGAATTTCTTGCTGGAACGCTTTTTTCTCCGCATCAAACGCCTTCACATCTTCCGAATGTGCCTGCGTCTTCCGCGTATAGTCTGCATGACGCAAAAAATGACCTTGTACCTCTTCGGGAGTGAGTCTCACGGTTTGCCCGTCAACGGTAATTTCAACTACCTCTGGGGCCGCATCGCTTTCCTCTGATGTATCGCCTTCATCTATTTCGTCATTGCTCTGCGCTTCGGCTTCCTCAATCTCGACACTTTGATCGTCACCCTGTGCCTCGATTTCCTGTTCCTCAACGACTTCCTGTTCAGCTTGTCCAGCGTCAGCCGGGGCTAGGTCTTCGGCGGGAGTTCCCGACAGAATACCCTCGAACTGCTCCGTAATCGAAGCATCCATTTCTTCGCTCATTGTATTTCCTTTGTTAAGGGGCTAATGCTTATCCTTGTTCCCATCCAGCCTTGTTATCGGCTATGGCCTGGGCGATTTTTGAGGCGGATTTGCCGTCAAAAATTAGTTTGTCGAAGTGCTTGTTGATCATGCGTAAAACCTGTACGCCAACTATGCACCTGTACCGCGCATCATCATCGCTTCTCTCACACATTACTGCCTGATCGAGAAGCGCCTTTTCCAATGCTGCGAACGCATCTATTAAAATCGGGTCTTCTTTTAACCGCTTTGCATCCTCTCCGGTGTAAAGCTGGTTACGTTCATTCATGTTGTTCCCCCAAGACCTCCATCATTATCAGGGTCACCGGGCGCACCGCTTTGTGTGTCTCCCCCACTACTGCCCTCTGGGCCTTGATTGTCACCAGGCCCGGCCGGGCCATGAGAACCGCCTGACAGGTCAATGCCGCGCAGTCTTGCCATAATCAGATTGTTTCGGAACGCGGGGTCAAGAAGTTCTCCCGCCCGTGAATGACGCTCACCATAAACCGCCAAGTTCATCGGAACCATATTGCCTTCTGCATCCCTGCCTCTAAAAGCTTCGGAAAACGGGCCTGTAATTCGCTCCCGTATATCATATGTACCGTCACCCATGTCCTCAAACGCTGTAAAAATCGACTGATAGGGATACCCCCCAAGGTTCGCCTCTCTAAACGCACCCTCAAAACCCATCAGATCACTAAGACTGAACGCACCGCCGCCCGTCCTTGTGTCATCGGCAATATTGGCCTCATCAGGATTTGTTGTGTAAACACCGCTAGGCTGAAGCGGTTTAAACGTGTTTGTTGCCGCATCGTAATACTGACCAAGCAGTGAACCGCCAGCGAAATCAGCCCCTACATTTCCGGGTTTGTAAAAGTTCTTGCCGTCATTCAGCAATCCGCCGCCGCCGTATTCTGGACGGTAGATCAACTCATCATTCGGTACATTGGGTGCAACCGGATACAGAAGGCTCCCGCCGACTCGCATATTCATTTTTTCGCCCTCTTCTTAACCGTGCGTTTTACAACCTTAACTTTCTTAGCTGATTTCCTCTGACGCTCTAAAACGTCAAACATTCGCTTGACAGTTTCCGCGTCACTGTGCGAACCGTGCAGTGCTGGCATAATTACCTCAATCGTATAGGTTGATGTTTGCGTTTCCATCAGGCGATCCAGCCGCCATCTTTTCACGCTCTAATTCTTTTTCCGCTTCTAACTCGCGCATCCTGTATTCGTGATCACGCTGCATCTTCTCGTATTCAAACGCCAGCTTGTTAGCAGCCTCTTCCCTGTCAACGCCCGCTTTAAGTTCAGCCGCTTCTCTCTGAGTCTTGGCAGCAAGCTCCGCCTTGAACCTTGCAACTTCCGCATCGCTTTCCGCCTTCATCCGGTCAGTCTGAGACTTCATCGCAGCTTCGGCTTCGCTCTGTTTCAGCTTCGCCTGGGCCTCCATCTTCGCAAGCTCCATCTTTTGCTGCGCTTCCATAACACGCGGATCAGGCTGCTTCGGCTGTCCCTGCTGCGCCATCATCGCCTGGGTTGGATCGTTGAAGAACAGCGCGGGGTTCAGATCAGCCGCTTCGCACATTTTCTTGAGCGTATTGTAATACAGGTTCAGCGGAGCAATCGGATTATCCAGGCCAAGCTGCTGCATCAGGACTTCCTGCTTCTGCGCTACGACCGCCAGCTTGCTAACCTGCTCCTGCTTCGTTCCCATGCCAAGACCGACGTTGATCTGCAAGTCCATCTCGACATTCCAGCTAGACGGGTCTATCGGAACCCACTGACCGCGCAGCTTGACAAGCTCTTCCTTGTTGCTGTGGCGGTTCAATATCTGCAGCGCCAAACGCATCAGCCTAGTCCAGCCCGTTTCTGCAAACTGACGGCAGATCAGCTCAACGCGGGCTCTAGCCGCGTTCGCCATCTCATCCACGCCTCGCGCTGTTTCACTCGTAACCTTCGACGCATCCAACCCGCCAGCCATGTCGTTGATGCCCGTGCGTTTCTGCAGCATCGAGTCAATCCACTGAAGCATTGGAAACGCCTGTCCGCCAGACCACTGAGTAGACAGCGGAACAATCGCAGTCCTGGGATCACCAGTAACACGGTAAATCGATCCAGGGTCTTCGGATAACAGGTCATCGAGTTCAACCCGCGACTCATCCACCGCCTTGTGCGGGTACAGACTGAGATACAAGCCGTCCATCATCGAACGCCAAAGCGCAGTCTTCAGCCGCTGCAGGTCTTTCGTGAGATCAGCAAGACTATACCCGTATATCCTGTGCGGTCTTGGTATCGCGGTAAGCTCTGCAAACGGCAGCTCGCTTGCAACCTCGTTCTCAAGGATTTTGGTGCTGTTTGCACCGCCGATACAGGTAACACGGCGAAGCTCTGCCCTGCCGTCCCCGTCATAATCGACCTTCATGTAACACTCATAGACAGCGACACGCCTCTGCAGCGGGTCTAGCCCGCTGTACTCGTTTGTCATCGTTTCCAGATCGGAAAACCGCTGCTGGAATAGCTGGTCGTATATCTCGCCGCTCGACGAAGACGCTGCATGAACGGTTTCCTCGTCATACCCCTCTTCAAGAAGTTCCTCGACTGTACGGGCAGAACGGTGACACGCAAAACTCCACGAAGAGTCATTCTCGTCAATGCTCCGCGCCAAACGGTTCACAAAGAATTCCTCTGGGGGTATCGCTTCCCACCGCAGACGCCCCTTGGTCTGGGTCAGCCTGATCTTTACATCGTGTATCGGGTTTACAACGCGGTTGTTCAACGCTTCGGTCATCGCCGTCTGATCGTCCATGACGGTATCGCTGTCTTCATCGCCGTACACGCCAAGCTCTGTATGCTCCAAAACCTCGACTTCGGGATTGTTCATCAGAACCATGTATTCCTGCTCAGAGAGCCCCGTGTAAGTCTCTTCTTTGACTTTCTCAAGGTCTTCCCACCACACCTTGCAGAAACTGCTTCCAGTGATCAGCGCAGACTTCATCCATGATGTGCCTATCCGGTAGCCTGGGTTCTGCTTCATCAGAACGTGGTTAACGTAATCCGTAGCCTGTTCCGCAGCTTCCTCGTCCTCTGGCCCTATCGGGTCAAACACCGCCGCGCTTTCCGTACCCATAAAGGTGCGGACAAGCGACGGCATAACCATCTCAACGGTTTCAAGCACATCACGGCTCATCACCTGACTGCGCCCCTCGCGCTCATCGCCGTAACCCTCGCCCTCATAGCGGGCAAGGTTATCACGCATCTGGCTCGATAGGTCATCACCTTCGAAGCCAAGGCTGTCGCGTATGTTTTGTGCTACGATCTCGGTTAGCCGAGCATCGTCGATTTTTTCACTCATCCCTGGCTTCTTTCTTTGACTCGTTCTTCGCGGCGCAAGTGCATGGCTTGTACCTGCTTAAACGGTTTACCTGTGTTTTCAGTTCATCAACAACCTGCTGCAGTTCCCTAACCCTCATCGTGATTTTTCTTGCTGCTGCTGCATCCATTAGACTATCCAGCTCCTATCCGGTTTTCTCATTTGACTGCGCGGCCTCGCTACCTTGAAACCCTCGCATGCCAAGCCAAAACTGTCGGCGGCATGACTCGCCCAGTTGTGGAGCGGTTTCGGCTTCAAGATTCGAAGCTTCTCTGAGTACTCGAACCTATAAGCCCGCAAAGCGCGTAAACCTTCAGAACACTTGTCCTTGTCAAACCACAACCGCCCGAACGCCATTCTCGCCGCGCTGATCCGATCCTCTGGATTAGTGCGGGGCATTACCGTTGGCGTGATCCCCAACGTCTGCAAAGTCTCTGCACGGCTAACACCCGTGCCAAGTTCCCGCGCACTCACATCATGCGGAAACAAATAACGCCCGTAATTATACGGCTTGTCACGAAGCACCTTGACATAGTGATCAAGCCCCATGCCCGTGTTTTCGTAATAATCGATGAAGTGGATTTCCCTGCCGACTTCCTGGAAAAACCACATTGTAAACGTGTCGCTGATGCCAAGGTCAAACGCGACATTCACCAGCGCCGCCTTATCATGCGGTACAGCGCATATCCTGCCCTCTTCCTGCGCTTCCTGTACTTCCTCGCCAAAGATGCTGCCTCGCGTATTTGACTGCCAGCTGCACAGGAATTCCTGTTCGTATTCCGCCTTGCTCATGCTCCGACGAGCATCTTCCAATTCTTCGGAATCAATGATTCCCGTTTCATCAGCGCGGTACGTCCTCGCAAACCAGTTGCCGCCCGTCACTTCAGCATGCTGGTAAATCTCGCTGAAATTGTTGTCCATGCCCGCAGGGGTTCCAATGAACACTGCCCATCCCTTCCGGTCAGTCAAGGCAGGACGCAGAATCTCCGACCAGACCCGCGGGTGCATCTGACCAAACTCATCGCAGATTACCCCGTCAAACCGCTGCCCCCTGAGACTGTCCGGGGAATCGCCGCCCGCCAAAGTGATGCGTGACTCGTTGTGCGGGAAGTCAGCGCGTAATTCCTGCTCGTTAAACGTCACTCCGGGAACGTTGCGAACCATCGGCTTCAAGATGCTGTCCCAAGCCACAACTTTACTCTGGCTTCTCAGCGGGCTCACAAACGCATAGCGGGGAAGCTGCTTGCGGTTTGTCACCGCAGCCCTGACCGCATGCGCGATTGCCCAGGTGGTCTTGCCGAACCGTCGATGAGCGCAGATCACATTGAATCGCTTGATATCCCTGTGCAGCGCCTTCTGTGTGGGGCGCGGCTTGTAGGGTATTACAACTTCTGCCATGTCAATTTGATTTTCGGTTTTTCAAAAATTTTAAATTTTATATACGGAATTACGTTTTTGGCTGTGACGCGGTAAAGGGGTTTTTTGTTGGGGGGTGTGGGGGGTCGTTTAAACGCCCTCTAACCCCAAAAACCGCAGAATTCCGCGCTTTTGTGTCACCGGATGCCGGCATATTGCCCGTAACCCATTGATTTTATTGCATGTTTGTCGGATATGCCATCCGATTGAACTAAACTTAACACCGTTTAAACGCGAAAAGAGCAGCAAAAACAATGGCTTACCTGTTTTCCGCATCGTCATGGTTTTCTTCGCCGTCTACGATCCAGCGAAAAGCAACGTTCGTGTCCTGTTTTACTTGTTGGATATCCAGGCCCGTCCATTTACCCAAGAGATTGAGCGCAGAGACACGTGCGCCATGTGTCGCGCCTTCCCCGTCATACATGGCTTGAGCCATCACCAAGTTCATTAGGTTTTCGCGGGAATAATCCAGCTTAGTTTCAAGCTTTGCTTGTTCCTTCTCAATGGCGCTTTTCACCTTAGATATTCTTAGCATTTTACTTGCTGTTATTTCTGCGCTGTTGGGGGCATAACCCGCTGATATTGCGGCCTTTTTCCCGTTGCAACCGTTTGCTATGTATTCCTTCACAAAGCGGCGCTGTTTCGGTACTAGCTTATCCATTAATGAAGCACCCGTTCCCTGGTCATATTCGACATGCCGGCGGTCAGTAAATCGTGGTAATTTTTTGCCTGGTCAGCATTGGCCCATAAAGACAACTCGATGACATAAACACGCCCGTTTCTGGTTGGTTGCATAAAAACGCAAACATCACCCTCGCGTAAATCTGAGAATTCATCGAAATCCAACGTATAAGCCCTTTAAAGAAAAACCCCGCCTTTGGTGGAAAGGCGGGGGAAACTTAGGAGAAAGAAAATATGTCAACTTTTCTATTGTTTGAATTGTAACGCTTCCCAATCCCGAGGACAACCGAGTTTTTCATGTAATTATCACTTTTTTACGTTTAAACGCTTGTAATCCTCTAAACAACAATATATATTATGTTATAAGTAATGGTAATAAAGGGATATAAACCAATGGAAAAGATTAAAATAGAAAACATGATTTCAAGCAATGGCAACAAGGTTGCAAATCAATTCACAGTAACCACGCCACGCGGGGTTTATTTTCAAAGCTATGAAACCCTAATTGCTTTCAAGTCGTCTAAGGGAAACGCTATTTATTTAGACGCGGACTGCTGGGATTATTCAGTAACCACGGGCAAATATAGAAACGCCTTTTTAGGTGAAGCCAAAAAAGATACAGAGAAGAAAATCAAAAACGGGGTTTATGTTTTAACCAACTTAAACGAAGGGGGCGAATGATGTCAGACACACGGTACAACATAAATAAAATTTTTAATGATGTAACAATCACTGTCGAAAATATGGGCGAATGGTATATCGAGGGTGGAGTTTTAAGCGGTCAATTTGTGGAAGATTACTGGCTCTGTGACTGCCCCAGACCGCAGTTACATAAAAGAGCGGAAAAGAAATACTGTACAGCATGCGATATAGAAGAGGACGAAACTTCTGATATGACACTTCAAGATTTTATTGCACTGGCAGTCCCAGAAGGAATGTTGGAAATATCAATAAAAGTTTTAACCAACAAAAAAAAGGGGAGTGATGAAAATGGAAAAGTTTAAACGAGTTGAAATCAAGATGACAGTGAAGCTTACTGAAAGCGTTGAAGTAATGGTTCCTATCGAGATGACAGAAGACCAGATTACAGATGCACTCGATAACAGCTTCACTCCCTTGTATGCGCATGTTGAAGAGTTCTGCTTCGACGAAAACGGACGCGGGGGTGGCATCCACCCAGACGATATGATGGGGTTATCTACCGCCGAAGTTAAGGACTGCGAAATGGGCAATGTGTTTGACAAAAATATAGAGTGGTTCGACACGGATGGCTTTGAATATCTATTTCAGAATGACGAGGTACACCCAAGAAAGGAGAAAGGCGATGAGTAGCAAAAACTTAACAAAGGCCGAGGAAAAAGAGTTTGATCGGCTCATCAAAAAGCTCGGGTGGACACCGATCAGACGCTTTTGGTTCGGCGGGGACACCTATATGACAGGCCCACTGTACTCAGAAGCCTGCTATGGGATGCCCGATGAGCTACGCGATTTTGCTGATGAGGTGGACTTTCTCGTGGTTGGCTACCACGCAGACGACGACATATGGGAGCGGATAGCAGAGTTAGAGGCAGAAGCCGAGGAAGAAGATGAGGAAGAGGACGACGAGAATGACTTCGCAGACGCGTCTTTCCCAGCTTGGGATGTGGTGACGGGCGAGAGTTTTATGATCTCTGTCGAATATTTAACCACACATGCTTATTCTTATTTTGGAGAAGTCGGAGTTGATTACGACTATGAAAAGGTTCATCCAACGGCACAGGGTTACTGTGACCTTTGGAAGATCGAGGGATTTAGAAACCCGTTAGCGATGATGAGTATAGACATACATGATTTTGAGGAATGGCAAGAAAAGGAGAAAGGCGATGAGTAAAAAAATTATAAGGTATTCAGCTCTAACGATAGGCAAGCACGGCGGAAAAACGTACTGGGGCACTCCTAAAGAGAGCCTGAGTGAATTGAAGGAACACCTAAATCGATACATTAATCGACCGTGCGACATATTAATTTACGCTCACTACTCAACCATTCTGAGCAAGTGCGTTGAACAGCACTGGAATGTTGAACCTGCATGGGACGAGATTGTTGATAATGAGGGGAATTTTGTCACTTTCAAAAAAATAAAAAACTTATTTGGTGAGGAGAAAAACAATGCCTAAGAAGTACGTAGTCTTCGGCACATCGTATGCGCCGATCCATTGTGTCGTCGAAGCGAAGAGCGAGAAAGAGGCTATGAAAAAAGCGGAAAATGTAATGGGCAGTGAGATTGAGTTCGGGGGAGACGCTGAAGACGAGTGGGAGGAAGCACGCCCTGCTTCAGAAGTATGGGGGGAGAAAGGCGATTAATAAAAAAAATTAACAGCAATAACACCTTAGAGCCAGGGGGGACTATCCCCTGGTTGTGCGGTGCGATTGTGCATCAAAAGCAAACGGGCAGGGATGGAAGCCCTGCCCGCTTACTGCTTAAACAACGTTTAAACAAAGGATATAAAACAAGATGGAACATAAACAAAGAAACAACGTTTATCAATTAATAAAAAACGCG
>PAQG01000040.1 GCA_002709645.1 Acidimicrobiaceae bacterium | reverse complement strand
CTAATCCAGTACTTGTGACTATTGCGGTTGGGGCGTTTTCAAGATCATCGCATGGGTCTAATGAAACAACCCATGCTCCTGCTGCTTCATAGAAATCATTTGCATCATCTAGGTGGTATCGACCCCACATGTTCGTTTGTACTTTAAATAAGTCTTCTGGGTAACGTAGATGATTCGAAACTTCTTCAGGCATCCCATCGGATGATCCATCTTCTGGGAAAGCCAAAGTGAAAAGGTCAGGGAACGCTTTCATGTACGACCTGATTATTGGGTCTTGATCATCAACGACATAGAACGTCACATCACCGTCGTATGCGTCAATGACGACTTTGACTGAATTTCGAACGTAATTGAAATCACTTGCGAGCCCACTGCTAATAGGAATGGAATTACGATCAGCGCTTTGCGAATATGGATAGAAACTAGTTGCCGTGTATCCATCTAGAATAAATTTGATTCTTCCATCAATGACCACAGGATATGAGTCAGCATCATAACTGAGAAATGGTGCGAGTTCTTTCGCCCTATTAGTAACGCCACGATTAAATAGGAATTTTGAATCACTATTGATTAGTCCGGAAAAAATAGGATTTAAATCTCCAAATCGAAGAGCGAACGCAAGGCGTCTAAAGAAATTTCCGGCCGTCACACCGTCGTTACCAGTATATTTATAAAGAAGATTTTCTCCCGAGCCATCACTTCCTTCACAATTGGATTCTTCAGATAATCCTGATTGTTGAATATTTTCAGCCCCTGTTAAAGCAAAGTCTATTTCGCAACGGTTGGTGTTAACGATTGCGTAACCTTCAAGTTCTTCTCCCACGTAAATTCTTGGTTGATCAAGTTCAATGGTAAGTCTTTCCGCATTAATTGACGCGGGAAGTCCACCAATAACAAAATCTGGTTCACCCTGTTCTGTAACAGTATTAGCTGGGGCTAAAGCAACCCCATATCCATGGGTAAAAGCGACATGCTGATTTTCCCATCCTGAATTAACACCTTCTAAATTTAATTCTCGAGCAGCGATGACGACGGTTCGGATATCTCCATCTACTTCATAGCGATCAACATCAAGGTCTTCTGCGAATCTAAATTGTTCCCTTTCCACCTCTAGAGCCTGAAATGTCGGGGAGACAATTCCTGGGTCTAGGAGACGGAGGTTATTGAGTGTCCCAGCATTTCGTTTAAGTACGTCAAGCGTTAATGCATCTTCAACATTTGGTGTGAAAGTCCGCTCAACTATATTTCCATCAGATCCATTATCTGATGCGACAGTAAGCCCGTATGCAGTTCTAGTAGCTTCGATATTTCGTTCAATGTATTGTGCTTCTCTTGTGGATTCTGATGGTTCCACCACAAATCTTTGATAAATAGCTGGATAAATACTCCCTATAGCTATCGTTACGAAAGCCCAAAGTCCCACTGCGACAACTGGAAGGACCCATCCTCTTCTCCAGATATTAATAATGAGGAGAACCACTGCCGCTATAGAAATGAGTATGAGAAGTTTAATTGCTGGCAGTTGGGCGTTTACATCTGTATAACTAGCCCCATCAACCACCCCTCTGCCTGAGAAATTGAGTGAGTAACGCTGATACCAGTAATCAACTGCTTTGATGAGGGCCAATATGGCTAATAGGACAGATATATGTCCTTTCACTGGAGCAGTAACACGATTCCCGGGAGTGTTAATTCGTATACCTCCATTGAGGTAATGCGCGGCAGCAGTAATAATGAGTACGACTATGAATGCTGTGAACATCCAATTGATTAGGAATTTGATGAAAGGGAGTTGGAAAACGTAGAACCCAATATCCATGTTAAATTGGGGGTCTTTTACGCCGAAGTCTTGTTTATTTCTGAAAAGTATCCAATCTTGCCATCTGCTTGAAGTCCCGACTCCAAGGAATAGGGAGAATAGGCCAGCGACTGCGATGCGGAAAAGGCCTGCACGCGGGCCAATCGTGTCATGATACCGGCTAACGAAATCTTCTTCTGGGCCTTGGGGGCGTGTTCTAGGAGCAATCCGATCAGCGACAAAAAGGTTTATCCAAAAGAGTAGAAAAGTGAAAATAATGAAAAAAAGTGCAAGCCCAATTTTTGCGAATAAGACACCTCTCCAAACTGCTGTAAAGCCAAGTGAATCAAACCACAGATAATTCGTATAGAAACTTGCAATCCCTCGTAAGGAGACTAGAAGGACGATTATTGTTGCAATTGATATTGCAACAATAAACCGAAGCCGGCGGGAATTTCTTCTTGGCCTTGATGGTGTAGGTATCCCACTTATATCAGCCATTAATAACTGCTAATTCTTCGCCGTTGTCCATAATTTAATCCTACCGTGCCTATTGTTGCTTACTTCAATTGTCTGTGGTTTCCAAAACTGCTTCTGCACAGGTCAGGTATCCATCATTTTCATCAATGGTTTCTGGGGATGGGGTGGGGGTTGGGATATTTAATTCTGATGTTATCTGTATCCCGTTTCCTCCAAAATCATCCAGTTGAATTATTGCATCATCAAATGTGGAAACGCACCTAACTTCGAAGCGACCTGCAGCAATTTTTAGTATTTTCTGATATCCGCTTGGAGGTACGAGAAATAGATTTACTCCTGATCTGGCTGCTGCTTCTGCTTTCTGTGGGTAGGCTCCAACCGATCCTATATTGCCGTATTGGTCTATTGTGCCAGTAGTTGCTACGTTAAGTCCTCCTGTTAATTCTCCTTCAGTGAGGTAATCAACAATTGACAATGCAAAAGCTAAACCTGCTGATGGACCACCTACTCTTCCAACGTCAATAGTGATGTCAAATGGGATATCTGCTTTAAGCGGTGTCTGAATTACTACTCCCAGAAATCCGGTGTCTTCTAGACGGGGATGGCTTCCGAGTGAAATTTGTTCTATACGAAGTTCTTGATCCGATGACGGAATTTCAAATGTTCCTTCAGACCTCTTGAAACCTATAGTCACAGTATCTTCAGGTTTTTTTGATTGGATGGCATTTCCAAGATCTTCAGGACTGCGAACATCAAAGCCATCAACTTGCACTATTAAGTCACCTAATTCAAGGAATTGGGATGCTGAGCTTTCGGAAACAATCTCGGTAACATATGCGCCTTCAATTACAGGGATAATGTCAAAACCTAGAAAATTTGCTGCTACCAAAGACGCAGTATCTTGAGATTGCTGCATCATGAAATTATTGATCTTTCTTGTTTCAGTTTTTGTTTTGTCTCCGTAGAAATCTTCTCGATTCCGGAGTTCTTTTATGTCATCGTTTTTTGCTTGGAACCATTCCCAAATTGTGAGTGAATCTGATTCAATAGTTACTGTTGTGAATTTTATTGCTCCTTCAGGAATATAAGTTTCGGTTCCTTCGATATCTATTTTTTCTATTGTTGTAGGGGCACTACCAGGGGAAAGGGCTACGACGTCTATACCAAGAAATGAAACTGGTACAAACCTGATGAATAAAGCTATTGAGGCAACGAAAAGTAGTGCTGCCATGAGAATCTTTTCGTTTCTTCCCATCGGTGAACGTGTTAGAACCGGTTTTTGGGTAGTGGGATTCGGAGTTTCAGACATGGTGATCTTTGTGTTGAATGACATGCACTTTTCTATTGTAGGTTCAAGGTCATTTTCTTTGGCATCGTTGTTTTATTATCTAGTTTTCAGCCGTTCTGCTGATGTATACGATTTCAGTGTCCTGATTACCCTATTATCTACTTGACAGATAAGACCTGTATAAAGGAGGCGTTTTGCGAGAACCACTTCGGCAACCGTTTACTAATCCTTTTAGGATGGCGGAACGGATTGCACATCACAAAGCTGTGACTGGGTTAAAAGCCAGAGTTCGTTGGTGGCAAAGAATAGTTAGCTTGGTGGGTCTCTTACTTGTTATTGGAGTTCTCGGGGTCATGCTTGCTTTTGGTATTGGTTTGTTGGTACTAATTGGCAGGATTCTTCTTGATGTGATTGTGAGCTAACGTGCCTGAGTTTGATAATGCACATCAGTCACAAACGTCGCTGGGGACAGAGAAGCGGAAGAATATTATTGAGTCGGCCATGGCTGGAGAGTATTCTCTGGCTTTGAACGGATTGTATGATGAGGATCCGAAGGTTCGTTCCACATCTGTTACTGTCCTGTGCGAAAATGGTCTGCTAAATAATGAATTAGGTTCTGATGCTGCAAGGGACCCGCACCCGATTGTTCGCAGTTCAGTTGCAAAATCTGCTGCGGAACTCTATTACTTACCGATCTTAGAACTCCTTCGTGATGTTGATTTCACAGTTGTTGAGGTAGCTTGCTGGGCAGCAGGGGAAAGAGGAGATCGACAAGATGGCGTAGTTTCTGTTTTGTCTAATATTGCTTTGCAACATGAAGATTCTCTATGCCGAGAAGCAGCAGTGGCAGCTTTAGGGGCGATTGGTAATGCTGATGGGTTGAATAGCATTCTTAAAGCAACGACAGATGTTGCTACTGTTCGCAGAA
Source organism: Acidimicrobiaceae bacterium (assembly GCA_002709645.1). Taxonomy (GTDB): domain Bacteria; phylum Actinomycetota; class Acidimicrobiia; order Acidimicrobiales; family UBA8592; genus UBA8592. The sequence goes on along the minus strand of PAQG01000040.1, from coordinate 42,042 downwards.
GAGCAGTTCTAGCGCTTGCGCCTTTTGATAACCCAGCTGTCACAAAAGCGTTAGAAAATGCTCTTGAAGATAGGGATTGGCAGGTTCGGCAAGCCGCTGAGGATTTATTGATGTAGAGCCGTACGTTATCGTCTCTGTCGTATAGATGGATCATCCATAAACATCGCTCGAACAGACTCAAATGATTCAATGCATCTTCCAGCTCCAAGAACAACAGCTTCTAATGCATTCGGGACGATATTTACAGGTACATCTGTTTCTTCACTCAAACGCTTATCAAAACCTTTTAATAAAGATCCCCCTCCGACGAGGTTTATCCCTTGGACTATTATGTCCTGTGCGAGTTCAGGCGGGGCTTGTGACAGGCATGATGTAGCAGAATCAATCATCGCAGACACAGCTTCATCAATAGCTGACCTTATTTCGCTAGGCGACACGACAATAACTTCAGGTAAACCACTCGCTATGTGCCGTCCTCGGACTTCAGCTCGTAATTCGCCTTCGTATGGCGCTGCTGATCCGATAGTTAATTTGATTTCTTCAGCAGTTCTTTCCCCTATGGCTACACCAAATTCATTTTTGACAAAATTTTGAATAGCCGTGTCAATATCAAAAGAACCAACCCTAACCGCTTCCAATGCAACAACTCCCCCCATTGATATGAGCGCTGTTTCGGTAGTTCCTCCACCTACATCAACGATTAGATTCCCCATTGGTTCGTTAATGGGTAAACCAGAACCTATTGCTGCAGCCAACGGCTGCTCAATGAGTCGGGCATCTGCAGCTCCTGCTCTCCGTGCAGCTTCTGTGACTGCTCTTCTTTCAACGGCCGTGATCGCTGAAGGTACACAAATCACAACTCTGGGACGGTTAAACCTTGACACTCCGACTCTTTCTAATAGAAGTCGTATCATTCTCTGTGTGACATCAAAGTCTGTTATCGCTCCATGGCGTAATGGGCGGACCGCAACAATGTAGCCCGGTGTTCTCCCAATCATTTGCCAAGCTTCTTCACCCATGGCGAGAACTTCGTTTGTCTTTTGATTTAGTGCTATGACGGAAGGTTCGTTTAGGACAATGCCTCGACCTCTGGAATACACAAGGGTATTCGCTGTTCCAAGATCAATGGCAAGGTCACGTGCCATGATTAACGCCTTCTCCTCTTTTGATCTGGGGCGATAGCATCTAGTCCAGCTCGGAACTGTTCAATTGATGAATTGAAGCTTTTCTTTTTTTCTCGTTGGAAAGCCCAAATGGTGAGCGTTCCAAGAAAAAAAACGATGGCTGCTGCTGCGAGGAAAATTAATGGATTCAATGGAGAACTTCTCCTTCTTCTATTTTTTCAAAACTTGGAATTTCATTAATTTCTTGGATGTGTTGCGGTTCTAATCCCCAACTTTCTCCACTTTCCCAGATTTCTCTTTTCCATATGGGGACGGTGGCCTTTAAAGTGTCAATACAAAATCGGGAAGCGAGAAAAGCATGATCGCGATGAGCTGAGCTGACAGCGATTACGACAGCTGAATCACCTATTTCCACTCTTCCTATTCGGTGGAGCATGACTATTTTTTTTATATCTGGCCATTGATCCCGTGTTTTTTTTGCGATTGCTTCCAATCTAGGAATGGCCTGTTCCTCATATGCTTCATATTCCAAAACAGTCACGTTCTCTCTTCCTGTTGAGTGGTCACGTGCAACACCGTTGAATGTGACCGTCGCGCCGCATGATGGTTCAATTACCCATTGGCTTGCTTTTTCAACAGGAAGAGGTTCATTGCTTAATCCAACCCATGTGTTGGCATTCTCAGGAGCATCCATAAGTCCATGCTAGAGGCAGTGTTTGTTCTCTGCTCCTTCGTTTATTTGCTTTCTGAACAAGTTATTGCTGTACTCGCGATTTATTTTTTGTTGTTGTGATCTAAAATAGATCTGTGGGAGTAGAAGGGGATGACGAAAAACTTGATTTTGTAGCGCCTCCCTTAATGGAAGATCGCCTTTGGAGGCATCCTGCTGAGGTGGGTGAGCTTAAGCGAATTAACCAGTCAATGAAACGTTTTCGTAGTATTGGTAAGTTTGCGATTTGCGTGGGTGTGATTTTGCTTTGGGGTGAAGAGATTTTTTTCTTTCTTTAAAACTATTCTCTTAGTTTCCTCATTAACCGTGATAGAAGATAGGTCGCTAGTCCTCCAAGAATAATTGCCCCTGCAAGTGATGCACGTTGACGTTGTTTTGCATTCATATTTGACCAGGGTTTTGCTGGAGTTCCATCTATATACGCTTCCGCGTTTGTGTATTCGGGTTCCCAACCGGCGGCTCTTAATCTTTCATTTGAAACAATCCATGGGTGAACTGTGTATGGCGTTAAACCGGGAGGGGTCGGAGCGATCCGATGACGCCAACTGAATCTACCCAAGCGGTCAGCCATTTCTTCTTTTAAACGAAGTCTTGGAAATTTTCCGCTAAGTTCCCTGCACACTTCGGCTTCAATGTACCCATCGGGGGCGACATTGTAAATGCCGCTCAATCCTCCTCTGCTTGCAAGGGAGACAGCCGCCGCTAAATCATCTAAATGAAGGAATTGAACTGGTGGGTCATTATCACCTGCATCAATAATTGCCGAAGCTTTTAATGAACGAGCAACCCAACTTATTTGTCCCTTAGCAAGAGCTGTTGCAGGTCGAAGTATCACTACTTCTGCTGTTGGGTGGTTCAGGTTCCATTCTTTCGCTATATTTTCTATTTCGGTTTTGACCGAGGCAAACGAGAAATCTGGGTTTGGTTCTATCTGCGTTTCTTCTGTGATTGGGATCGGGTTATGATCCCACGCTCCGTAAACCATTGCTGATGAAAGTATGACTATTCTTTGGATACCTACGGCAGAAGCGGCTTCAAAGACTCTTCTTGTTGCGTCAATTTCGGCTCCTCCTGCGTCAATTCCATCACTGCTTGGTCCGAAAGATGTGGCGAGATGAATAAGGCAGTGCGCTCCTTCAAAAACTGGTTTGAGATCATCAATCTGAAGATCTAATTGATGATGGTAGACGCGTCGATGATTTGGCATCTCTGGTCTCGTATCTATTGCAAGAACTGCTGAGATGCCATCAGTTTCTGCAAGAGTTTTGCATACTCTTGTTCCGATAGATCCAGCTGCGCCTGTGACGATAAGCGTTTCCATAGCCTCCCTCGAGTTCTATTGAATGGTTTTGCTCTTGTAGGTTGAAATCTTAGGTCGAGAAGAAACGATAGCGGAAACATGACGTGTCTACGACTTTTGTCTGTTTTTTTAACTTGCCTACTAATGGCTTAATTTCTCAGTGGGAATTTTGTAGAATGGAAGTAATTCAATCTTTCACAGTAAAGGTAAGGATTATGGATAATGATAACCCTTTTGGAGATATGCCTTTTTTCGGCGATTTTGAGAAATTGTTTAATTCTGGAGGCCAAGACCCTTGGGGAACTGCTAAGCAAATAGCGGTCCAGTTAGCAGTGGGTGAAAACGTTGATTCAAATGTGGATCCGTCTCATCGAATTCTTTTGGAAGAGCTTTCTCGGATTGCTCAATTGCACATCAGTGAAACTACTTCGTTAAGTACAGGAAATATCTCCGTGGTTGCAGTTAGAAGAGCAGAATGGGCCCATGCGACTATTGATGCATATAAACCACTATTTGAAAGCTTAACGGAGGCTTTAACCCAGAAAAAAGAAGATGGCTCATTCGGAGATGACCCTATGCAGGCAATGTTTGGGCAAATGATGCAATTTCTTGGTCCGATGATGTTATCAATGACCGCGGGGTCAATGGTAGGGCATTTAGCGCAGCGTTCATTCGGCCAATTTGATTTACCGATTCCTCGTGTCAGTGAAGATGGAATTCAGATTATTACGAATAATATTGATGATTTTGGGAAGGAATGGAGTCTCCCTATGGAGGAGTTACTGCTCTGGGTTTGTTTACAGCAGTTATGCCTACATACGGTTCTCCGTATAAGTCATGTTCAGGAAAACGTAACCGGTCTACTTTTTGATTATGTGAGTGGATTTGAAAGTAACCCATCTGGTCTGGAAGAGAAGCTGCAAGGGATTGATATGAATTCTCCATCTGCTCTTGAAGATTTACAGCGGTCTTTAGGTAGCCCGGAAGTAGTTTTAGGAGCAATTCAGAGTCAGGAACAGTTGAATCTGTTGCCTGAAATAAACGCAGCAATTGCAGTCATCGTTGGTTACGTTGACTACATCATGGACAGTATCGGAAGCGGGTTGATCGGATCATATAGTCAAATTACTGAAGCAATGCGACGATTGAGAGTTGAGGCTGACCCTTCAGATCGTTTTATTGAAAGAATGTTAGGGCTTGAATTAACCCAAGCTCAATATGATCGCGGTAATGCTTTTATCCAAGGTGCTGTTGAGCGATCTAGTGATAATGAACTTATACGTCTCTGGAGCGAACCAAAGAATTTTCCAACGCCGAATGAAGTTGACGCCCCTGGTCTTTGGTTAGCTAGGATCAATCTGCCTGATTTATCTTAACGTTTCAAAAAAGCTTTAAATTATCGTCGTCATCATCGTGAGGATATGGAATAAAAATTTCTCGTTCAGCCTTTAGTTCTTCTGAAGAAGGTTTCTCATGTGGTTCTGTATTTTCTTCAGTGCTTTGAATTTTCTCTTTCTTCAGAAGGTTGCTTAAGAGGCTAAAAATATTTTGAGGGGAATTTGATTCATCGTTGTTTGTTCCAAACATGTAGGAGACAGCTGCGAACCCTGCAGCAATAGCGAGAACACCGAATCCGAGTCGTGCCGGAAGCGTAAAGATGACAGGAATGAGTGCTCCAAAGACCCACATGAGTTGGAATCGTGTTTCAAATCGAGCAAATGATCGTCCATAGTTCGCATCTGGAGCGTCACGTTGCACAATTGAATCAAATGCTAGCTTGCCGGAACTGACCGAAAGACCTACAGCAAATCCAACGAGAAGGGCGCCACTTATTCCACCACTCCATAATCCAAGTATCGCTGCTGCTGTAGTGACAAGTAGAGCTCCTAGGAGCATCCTCTCTTCGCTAATACGAGCTCGCAATTTAGGGGCTGTTATTGAACCGACTAAGCCACCAATGACGCTACAAGCAACTACTGCTCCAAGCGCAATCGCTGATGTCCCATCGGCTCCTAAATCTATTCCGAGAAGTTCTTCATGTAATTCGGCACCCATTGACGTGCCCACACCAGAAAGATCTAAATCATCTGTGCCTCCTCTATACGCGAATGCAACCAAGAAAGTGAAAAATCCTATAACGCCCCGTAAGACCCCCATCCCGTTAGAAGCTTTAATTATTCCTGCTGACCTAAGTTCCTCTCGTTCTTGTTCTTCTTCGGGTGTGGAAGCAATTTTTGATTTAGGAAGTTTTAATGAAGCTAGAACAGCAAGGAAAAAAGTAATTACTGCCAAAATAACCGACCACCCGGGTCCTCCGATTAATTGCGCCAATGCTGCGGGTGCAGCTCCACAGAACCCAGCTATTCCTGATAGAAAAGCAAGTCTTGCATTTTTCTCAACAAGTTCTTCATGTGTTGAAACTGTTGTGGGCACAACAGCTGCTTTAGCAATGGCATAGCTTTTCTGGAGAACAAGGATCGTGAATGCCAGTGGGAATAAGAAAAGTGAGTCTAAATTTGCCACCATGAGAATGGCAGCAATAACACGACCTAGGTTGATCGCGAGGATCATCAATCTTCTACCACCTGCGTATCGGTCTATGATTGGACCAATAAGGGGGCTTACTACTGCAAATGGAGCAATAGTAAGAGCAAGGTATAAGCCCACTCTCCATCGAGCGGCACTGGGGTCGATAGAGAAGAACAATGAGCCGGCGAGGGCGACTGTGATCATTGCATCTCCGGCAGCGCATAACGCGTGGACGCGACTTAAACGTACAAACGGGGAGACAATAAATTTACCCTTCTTTGTTTTTGGTGATTGTCGGGTATTTGTTGACTCCGAGAAGAAATCATTTTTCTGATCTGTTGAATCGCTCACAATCTAATTCTACGAGATTCCCTGATGAACCCTCACACAAGACAAAGAGTGCTGAAATAGCTCTTCAGAATTTTAGGTTCCTTTATTAATCATCAAGATCTATTTCACCATCGTTGATATAGCCTTGCTTCTGTAATGGCTCATTGGCACCTGTCACAATCCCAGCGAGATTAGCAACAATACGTTTCCAGTACCGATAAAGGACTGCCCTTGGAACCGCATAGGAACCTGGCTGTTCGGAATGCATATAATCACGTATCTTACTTTCAATGGAATATCGAAGCTCAGTTGCTCGATCGTAAAACTCTTGGGCTTCTTCGGTAGTCGCTTCTGCCATTAAGTCGGCAGCTTCAGCAAACATTGAAGAGATCACACGGCGGATTTCTATTAGTTCGACTGTGTCCTCTTCTCCAACGAGTGAAACACCTTCTTCAGCTAGGTCAAGAATGTTTTTCGCCTGATCACCGATTCGCTCTATTTTTTTAATAAGCAACGTGTAACTAAGCACTGATCCAATATCTGTGCTTCCATGTACAGCGACATGTGTAACAAGTTCACCTCGGAGCGCTTGTTCAGCTTTATTGATGTGTTCATCAGTAGCGCGAATGTCTTCTGCAACTGATGCAGTTTCTGCTCCGCTCAGAACAGCAGCCGATGCTAAATCAAATGAATGTCGGGCATCAGCAAGCATTGAGATTGTTCGGTGAGCTATTAGCTCTAAACCTTTTTCGTTTTTTTTAAAAAATGATAAAACCATATTTTTCCTTTCATCGAAGGATTGCTACACCTAATAGTGGGATAACTATAAAAGCCACAACTACGTATGCAACAGCCATAAAGCGTCGCTGTATTGCAATCTTAGCGAGATTTTCTGCCAGTCGTATAGGGATATCTCGAACACCTGGCATTGGATACAATAAGACAATTCCACCAACGTTAAAAAGGGTGTGTACTAGGGCAACGGTTAACGCTTCCGGCCTGCTTGTTGCAAGAGCAGCAAGCAGCGCTGTTATGGTGGTCCCAACATTTGCACCAAGGGTGACTGGATAAATGTTTCTCAACGACACAACGCCCGCTGCTGCGAGAGGAATCATGATGGATGTAGTGATACTTGATGACTGAACAGAGATAGTGATTACCAAACCGAGAAGCATTGCAATCGTTCCAGCACCAGTTCCTAAAACCTTATTCAACGAGGCTTCGATACGGTCTGCTACGAGTTTGCGCATATTCTTGGTAATGAATGCTAAAGAAATCAAGATAATTACCAGCCCAATTGCTACAAGAAACGTTCCTAGAACATTACCGCTAGCGCCTAAAGCATCACCGAGATCTTTTAACCACCCGACTGGTTCTTTGACCCATTTTTTGATCGGGCTCTTCCATTCGCTTCCAGCAGAACCTACAAGCTGGGAGCTGATCCTTTCAGCAGAATTCGAGAGGATTTTTGTTGCGAGTTCTATTGGAAGGATAATGCTGACAGCAAGCAAATTGAAGAAATCATGCACTGTCGCTGCAGAGAATGCGCGTTTAAATTCATCTGATTGCCTCATGTGCGCTAAAGCTACGAGCGTATTGGTCACAGTTGTTCCTATATTGGCTCCCATAACCATCGGAACCGCATCCCCTACACCTAAAGCTCCTGTCCCAACGAGTCCAACAATCACTGAGGTGGATGCTGACGAAGATTGAACAAGAACCGTTCCTAAAATCCCGATGAAAAGGCCAGCTACAGGATTACTAACACTTGAAAAAAGGCTTTCCTGAGTATCTGCTCCCATGACTTTGATACCTGACTCAAGTGAAGAGACCCCAACAAGAAAAGTGTAGATTAAACCGAAGACAAATGAGGCTCTAAGAAGCGTTGGCATCTCCCATTTAGTTCTATCTATATCAACTATCATTTACGAGAAAATATAGTTGATAAAAACGATTCGTAAACAACTATCAAAGTGCCTTCTGTCACATCTTGTGTTTCAAAAAATCTTTTCTTAATCACGTTAACCTATGTTGAAGAAATCTGTGTCAATAATTCACGATCATGGGAATAAGACAAAATTTCTAGAGCTTGTGCTTTATGAAGCCAGTCAATGGCATCTACCTCTGAATTTTCCTGGAAATATCCATCCAGAATTTTCATTTGCCAATAATATACTTTTTTCTCCCTACCCTTCCGGTCCACATACGCCACGGTTCCAAGAAAGTCTCTTAACTCGCAATAGAATCCGGTTTCTTCATGAACTTCGCGAAGAGCACACTCTTCTAATTCTTCTCCATGATCAAGTTTCCCTTTCGGGAATGACCAATCATCATATTTTGAACGGTGTATTACTAAGAATTCATTTGAATTGTTCCTGATAATTCCACCAGCAGCTAACACTATTTGTTCGCTCACAGGTGAGACGCTAACAGTAAATCACTTTTTTAAACCAACTAAAAAAACCGTTTTTACTGTTCTAGTTCTTCTTCCTCGTAACCAAGGTCCCATTCAATTAAGATGTTTTCTCTTTCAGCGTCACGGTTAACTCGTTCCCTATTCCGGCGGAACTGTGGGTCGTGGGGTGGGAGCAGAACTAGTCGTGCTTGGATTCTTGTTCGAAAACCATCAATCATTTCTTTATCGCCAAAATCCGAGCGCATATCCCAATGCGGTGCTACTGGACCCATGTAAACCATCTTTACGTGTCCTCTGGGGGGTTCGTTCTCAATGTCAGTCATATGGAGATTCCTCAATTTCTTATGCTCAGTGAGTGTATCCAAGAAAAAATCTTTTGTTCACGGGAACTTTTTCATCTTTTCTTTCGTCTAGTAAGTATCGGAGGTATTTATGGAAACTGTATGGATGGCACAAGGGAATTGCAGTAATAAACCACCAGAGTTATTTTTCCCAAGCGACGGAGCTGGTGTTGAAAAAGCTAAAAATATTTGTGCTTCATGTCCTGTAAAGCAAACCTGTTTAGAGCATGCGCTCTCTCACCGTATTGATCATGGAGTGTGGGGTGGATGTTCTGAACGTCAGCGCAGAAGGATCAGGAAAGAACGCAGGCAACGCAGAATGGAAAAAGAATTACTGATCTCTAGCAATTAGGTTTAGAAAGAGGTATCGGACTTATTTGACTAAGTGAATTAACCGATTGCCTTTGTTTCTGCTACAACCTCTATTATTCCCTGTCTCTCTAAAGCACGCTGCCTTCGTATGCGTCGCCGTTCTCGTTCGCTCATGCCACCCCAGATACCGAATTTTTCACTATTTTGAAGGGCATATTCAAGGCAATCTTCACGGACTACACATCCTCGGCAAACCTCTTTTGCTTCACGTGTAGAAGCTCCCCGCTCCGGGAAAAATAAGTCCGGGTCAACACCAAGGCAGTTCGCAAAATCTTGCCATCCCTCGGTAATCGAATTCTCTTCGACCACTATCAACCCTCCGGTTTTTTTCAACAGCAATGCTGTCATTCGCCAACTTGGCGCGCTTATCAAGCCCAAAAATCAAGCTTGTAATTACATTAGTGTCATTTAAGCAGGTCAGGCGTCAAAAATGCAAATTTTTAAGGAAAACATTAAAAAAATTCTAGTTTTTTTTATCATTGCTATTTTAAGTGTGTTTGGGGTTCAACGTGATGTGATAAGTCGTCGTCGATGCTCAACGAAATCAACAAGGAGATAGTCGCCAAGGTTGTCACGATTAGTGAAAAAGGCTCTCCCCCCATTCATCTCTGTTATCTTTTCAATGAATCTACTGAGCGAAGGTTCTGGGTCAAGCATGAATGTGTTGATGCGGATTCCTTCTCGCGTGCATGCCATAACTTCAGAGAGGGTTTTGTCAATGGTGTATTGGGAAGGTGGGTAGTCAAAGTAGGGATTACCTGACCGGTCAATGTGGGCAGTTGGTTCCCCATCTGTAACCATGATGATCTGTTTAGTACCTGACTGTTTTGCGAGCATCTGACGGCTTAACATAAGCGCGTGTTGCATATTGGTTCCCTGCATGCAGCCAGTGGTGACTTCTGGCAATTCATGAAGTTCTATTTCCCTGGCATATAGATGAAACCCGACTATTCCCATGTAATCACGGGGATACTGCATACTGATAAGCGATTGCAGTGCCATCGCTACTTTCTTTGCGGGTAGTAATCGACCTGTCCACGCCATTGAGTTGGATAGGTCTAGCATTAAAACCGTGCTGGAACGTACAAGGCTTTCTGTTCGTTCTATTTCGAAATCCTCTGGAGTGAGCTCAACCGGAGTTCCCCCGCCAGTGCGTTTGATCGCATTTCTTACAGTCCGTTGGATATCCAAATTGAAGGGGTCCCCAAATTCGTAGGATTTGGTTGAGAAATCTCGTTCGTGCCCTATTCCTTCGTGTTGGAGGTCATGACTTCCTAAACGATCTTTATCCAATTTGCGAAAAAGGTCTGATAGCGCTTGTTGTCCTATTTTGCGCATCGCTCGCGGAGTGAGTTCGTATCTGCCTTCTTGGCTTTCTATGTATCCTGCTTCTTCGAGTTGCTTAGCTACTTCTGATAATTGGTCCAAACTATTTGCTGCATCATCTCCGAGTAGTTCTCTTACTCTTTCAATATCTATTTCAGCTAAGGATGCCGGATTATTCATTGAGGAGAGCATTCTTTCTAAAGCATCAAGGTCGCCAAGTTCTTCAAAGATATTCTGGGCATCTTGGACCGCCATAGGTTCATCGCCGGAAAATTCGTATGATTGCTGCCATCCGAGATCAGGGAAAGCTTCTTGTAAGTTCTGGGTAAGTTGATCCATTTGCCACTGCAAATCCATATCTTCAAGAAGTTGATCTGATAACTCCTGTAGCTGTTGCTGTTGTTCTGGAGACATCGAGTTCATCATTGCTTGTGCTGCTGCCATTCTTTGCGCCATGACTTCTAGAAGTTCATCAAGTGTTGCAGGGTTCTCCGGGAAGAAATCTCCGAACTCTTCCATGAATGCATCAAAATCAGGTTCTTCTCCGTTTGCTCGTTGTTCGAGCATCTCATTTAGAGAGGACATCATGTCCTTTAAACGTTCTAGGTCTTCACTTTCCATGTTTTGCATCTCTTCTGAGAGTTGGTCAAGGTAGCGTTGCATGAGTTGTTCTCGTAGCTTTTCCATAAGGCCTTCAAATTGTTCACGTGCCTCTGTTGAAGTGAATTCATATTTCTGTAGTTCCCGGACCTTCCCAGCTAAATCCTGAGGGACCATATCTAATTGAAGATTCCTCTCAGAAACAGTTTCTTCAGTTATTTTCTGCCTTCTCTCATCCCCAGTTTCAGCAACTTCCTCCAGCAATTCATCTAAGGATTTTTTTCTGTATCGATGACTGATTGAAGCTCTGCTGAAACTTCATCGTAAATTCCACCTAAATCATAATTCTCAAGTCGTTCCTCTCGCTCTTGACGAAGACGGTCAAGCATTTCACGAAAACCTTGGACCCTCTCCCCATCCATATCAAAACCTGACTGCATAAGACGTCTTAGCGCTGAATTAATATCTCCGTCGTACATGAGGTCATCACCTAATTCCGACATGATGTCATCAGCGGTGATTTCAAAACCCGTTTGTGTTCCATCCCATGCAGAGTACGCATAGTACAGGTTTTTACGTTTTCGTTTCCGCCACTTACCAAGCACCATGATGAGACAGTATCAGCCTCACCGAGTTCTGCCCATATATCAGGTCAATGGAAGACACGTATTTCTCTGGTTGTAACGTTTGGTCAAAGCTGCACTAGAGTCATCCCCATGATCGTTGAATATGAAAAACGTGGAAAGGTAGCGGTTATTACTTTAAATCGCCCTGAAGCTAGAAACGCCGTTTCCGGTGAACTTGCTGAAGCTCTTGAAGCTGCAGTTGATCGACTTGAAGGCGATGACGAGATCTGGGTTGGAGTCTTAGCTGGGAATGGACCTGTGTTCTGCGCTGGAGCAGACTTGAAAGCCGTAGCTTCAGGAAAAGCTAACCTAGGAACAAAACGAGGTGGTTTTGGAGGTTTTGTCGTTCTTGAACGAACAAAGCCAATAATTGCAGCTGTCGAAGGACCGGCAGTTGCTGGAGGGTGTGAATTAGTACTTGCCTGCGACATGGTTGTTGCATCTTCAGGAGCTTCATTTGGACTCCCAGAAGTCAAGCGTTCATTAGTAGCTATGGCTGGTGGAACAACTCGTTTACCGAAACGACTCCCACCCAATATCGCTATGGAAATGGCCCTTACTGGCGACACAATCGATGCTGAACGCGCTCACCATCATGGACTTGTAAATATCCTTTGTGAATCGGGCAAAGCGATAGAAGAAGCTATTGATCTTGCTGAAAGAATTAACGTGAATGCTCCGTTAGCTGTTCGAGCAACAAGAAAAGCAGTTCGTGAAGGAGCTCTTGTTGATGATCATGAAGGCATACGGTTAGCGATTGATTTATTCAAACCTGTCGCATCTAGTGATGATGCAAAAGAAGGACCAAGAGCTTTCGTTGAGAAACGCCCACCAGAATGGAAAGCCCGCTGAGTGATTTAGAAGGAATCCCTGACCTTTCCTTTCGTGCAAATCTCCGACAGCGGGTCCAAAACAATCTTGATTCTCACCCTCAAATTAATGGAGAAGATCAATCGCTTCGAAAGGCTTCCGTCGGCATCATTATTGTTGAATCGCAAGAAGGTAAAGCAGGTTTTATTTTGACTCGTCGAAGCAAAGGGTTACGAAATCATAGCTACCAGTATGCTCTTCCCGGAGGGCGAATTGACCTAGGCGAAACACGTGAAGAAACAGTCCTAAGAGAAGTCCGGGAGGAAATCGGTATTTCTGTTAGCAGTAATGAAATACTTGGTTGTCTTGATGAATACGAGACGCGTTCAGGATTTTCTATCACACCAGTTGTTCTTTGGGTTGAAGATCTCACAACCATGGTCCCAGAACCCAACGAAGTTGATGAAATACTTATCATTGATTTAGAAGAACTTTTTCGAAATGATAGCCCACGATGGGTCGATATTGACGAGAGTGAAAAGCAGGTACTCCAATTACCGATTAAAAACCGTTTAATTCATGCACCTACAGCAGCTTTGCTGTATCAATTCAAAGAAGTGGGTATTGCTGGGAACCTTTTGCGTACAGACCATGTTGAGGAACCCATTTGGGCTTGGAAATAACTCAACACCAATGGATTTAAGCGAATTTACGCCTAAATTTATACTTATCATGGCAAATCAAAGATATAAGCGCTATCTTTAGCTTGTGTGTCACTTGGCACATTGAATGACTTTCATGCGTTAATAACGTGTTAGCGCACAATTTGAGAGGGAAATTTTTCATGAAAAAAGTTAAAATACTCCTAGCTGCTATGGGTGTGGCGCTAATGGCAATGTTTGCATTAGCTCCAGCCGCTCAGGCACAGGAATTAGCTAGTCTCCAAGCTGATCCACTTTTCGTGGCAGCAGCAGGTGAGCAGACATTTACCGTTACAGGTTCTGGATGGCCAGCAAATGGCACTGTTGCAGTGCTTCCTTGTGAAGGTTCAACCAACTATGAAGAAGCAGCAGCAAATGGAGCTGCAGCTTGTGATACAGGTGCGTTGACTATCGTCCAATCAGATGGTGACGGGAATATATCAGTTGAATGGACTTATAATGTTCCAGCAGCTGGCATGTGTATCGGGGCAGGTACCCTAGACAGTTCACATGTTGGTACTTTCTGTGTTGGTGTTGGTGCTCCAATACTTCCTAACACAGGATCGGAATCAACTATGATTGCGATCATTGGTGCAGCTGTTCTAGCCGGTGGTGCGATGATTGTACTTAGTACACGTCGTCGTTCATACGTCAGCTAAAACTGATTCCAGTTTCGACTGGATCTAAAGAACTCATTGAGTCGGGCCTTTGGGTCCGACTCTTTGATTTTTCTAGCTATTCGTCCAAGCTGTGGCAATCTCTTCGGTTGATGCAAACGTAGCTAGAAGCGAGATCGTCCCTTCCATAATTGATTGTCCATATTCAAGAGGAACTCCTGCTACAGCATCAGTCGGGACGACAACCTGGTAGCCAAGATCAACGGCTGATATAACCAATCCAAGAATTCCTATATTTATTGAAACACCAACAGGGATAACTGTTCTTGCTCCAAGATTACGAATAACTTGATCTAATGACGTTGAAGTAAAGGGTGTCAAACCATGAAGTCGCGGAAGAACAATATCCTGAGGCTCAGGCCCGAATGCAGTAATAAGTTCAGCCCCTTCAGAACCTTCAGTGATTCCTGAACTATTCTCATTCATTTTTTTAGAAGCGGCCAACATCCTACAGTTCGCTGTGGATCCAGCATAATCAGGCCTGTTTACCGCAGTGGCATGGATTACCGTGACCCCAAAATTCCTCGCTGTTTCGCAAAGGCGTGGGCCATTACTAAGGACTCCGGCTTCAGTTGCTGCATTTCGTAATTCTTTGAATGCTGAAAGTTCCCCAACAATACCCTTCTGAACTTCCATTGTTACTAGAACGGTCGAAGCGGGATCTATCAGACTTTTTAGATCCACGTTAACCTCCTAGTAAAGCATATTTGCTGTTCTTTGAGCATCCCACATATACGCTGTGTTCGCTATGCATTGAACTTTAGATTCATAAAAGATTCCGGAGTATCCACCACTCTTCTTGTTCTAGGGGCAACAGTAGGCACGTTCGTCACCTGGGAAACTGCCACCGCTTTAGGGGGTGGACTCGCTTGAGTCCACCCCCACCGTTTTTTTAGGGTTCAGAATTACAAGTACCAACTGGCTTACTTTAAATTCTTCACCTATGTAGGTAGCTTGGAGAAATTTTTTTATATTTTCTCCTTCTTTTGAGGAAAGAAGTTTTGTGTGAGTTCTTTATCGCGCATGATTTTGTGTAAGGCTCATGCAATGAGCGAACTACATTGGGTAGAACAAAGGAACTTAAATAGGCCACTTCTCATAGTTGCCTTAAAGGGGTTGTTTGATGCTGCTGAAGCGGCAACTGCAGGTGTAGATCTTTTGATCGCAAAACATGATGCTTTCAAGGTTGCAGAGATAGATGCTGAGACTTTCTTTAATTTTCAAGAGGAACGACCTTTGGTTCGTTTAGGTGTTGATGGCCGCGAAATAAAATGGCCATCCAATGCGATTTGGGGCGCTGAGTGCAGTAATGGAAATCATGACCTCCTTCTTCTTTCCGGCATAGAACCTCACCTTAAATGGCGTACTTTTGCTGATGCGTTACTTGAAATTGCGCAGAAGATGGACGTTGAAATGGTAATAACAATTGGTGCTATGGCGGGGATGGCTCCCCATACTCGACCTTTAGGAGTTGTGGGAAGTGCTTCAGATCCGGTGATAGCTGACCGGCTCGGCCTTGGCCGTCCATCGTATGAAGGTCCTACTGGGCTTGTAGGTGTTCTCCATGACCATTTAGATAAAAAAGGGGTTCCTATTATTTCTCTTCGGGTTTCTGTTCCTCATTATGTACCTGGACCTCCGAACCCTGAAGCGACTCGTTCCTTACTTTCCCGACTTGAACTTGTTACAGGGGTAGAGACATTCCACTCTGATTTAGAAAAAGCAGCAAATGAATGGAGAGACCGAATTCATACGGCTGTCATCAACGATGCGGATATGGCTAGCTACGTACAGCAGTTAGAACAACGAGTTGATGAAAGTGAAATTCTCCCCTCAGGAGATGACTTAGCTGCCGAGTTGGAAGCTTTCCTTAGAGACAAGCGGGCAGATTAAATCTGATCGGGTTTAGCAAGGAGTTCCTTTCCTAAACCTTGCAACGCGACCGCTGCAGCACCTATTAATGGGCCCTCATCACCTAGCCCTCCAGGTACTATGATCGTCTGTTGAGAGTGTTGAATTTTTGTCAACTCATTAATTGTCTTTTGCGCGGATTCAAAAAAAATACTTCCGAAACCAAATGCGACTGAACCTGAAACAATCGCTAATTGCAGGTCAAGAAGATTTGCTATTGACGCGACAGCTCTTCCTACGTAAATTCCTGCTTCTTTTCGAATTTCGTCACTTGCTTCTGATGGGGCAAACCCATATTTTCTTTCTAAACCAGACCCTGAAGCTGACCCTTCAAGAAGGCCACTGACACCGTTAGCATCCAATCCTCCTTTTGGCTCTACGAAAACATGGCCAATGTGGCCAGCGTTTCCATCTTTTCCTTCAAGTAATTTCCCGTTTAGAACGATCCCTCCGCCAATACCTGTGGAAACAACCATAGCTATATAGTTTGTGCATCCTTGAGCGGCACCTATCCATCCCTCTGCTAAAGCTAATGCCTTAGCATCATTATCTATAAAAGTTGGAAGGAGTAGATCAGTTTCTATTTTTTTTCGTAACGGGAAATCTCTCCAATCAGCAATATTGAGTGGGGACACTAATTCATAAGATCGCTTGCCCGGGCCCCCACAACCAATCCCGATTGCTATCGGCTTAATTGATGACGTTGCTAAACATTCGTTACAGAGATCTAGAACTCTTTCATATAAAGGATCTTCAGAATTCACATGTGTAGGGACCTGTTTCCGATCGCTAATTTTGCCTGTTTGATCTATGAGGGCGACCGCGAGTTTAGTCCCGCCGATATCTATTGCGAGAATGTGATCCATTTTAGATCATGCTCTTGCTCGATAGACCCCTGAATCTCCTACAGCTTCTTTATTAAGAAGTTTACTTAGATGCAGACCCTCGAGAATAAATTCCATGCCACTAGCAATCATTGCCGGTGATTCTAAATCTTTTTCGGCGAAACCCAGACTTTTGAGCAATGGAACAAAAGCAGGAATTTCTTCAAGCCATTGAACGTACGTTGATGAGGCTATGTCGTCCCCAGCATTAATAACCGCCCCCTCTGTAAATGCTTGAAGGATCCCGCTACACAAGGTTTGATCCGCTGTTTCTTTAAAAACTTCCAAAACTGACTGTTTAATGAGGTATTGGATAATTTCATTTTCGCGCCCATCGTCAAGTGACTCCACTTCGATTTTTCCTGCTGTTGATGCTAGGAGAGCGCTAAGGTCGCTGACTCTGGGGACAACTGTTCCTTCATCGGTTAATAAGGTCCGACGAACTGATCCAGCAATGAGCGATTCGTAATTAGCGACGGTAACACGAACAGATACACCAGATCGTTGATTTATGTGTGCGCTTTCGCGAGCAGCATGGGTGACTGTAGCGATAATTTTTGACATAAAGTCAGGCATGATCACTGCGATATCATCATTGGTGAAAATCTCTGCTTCCTGTACAGCAATCTCAGCTTCTAGAGCAATATCAAAAGGGTAATGTGTCCGCAATTGGCTACCGAAACGGTCTTTCAAAGGGGTAATAATTCTTCCTCTGTTCGTGTAGTCTTCTGGATTGGCAGATGCTACTAAGAGAATATCCAAAGGAAGTCGTATCTTGTAACCTCGGACTTGTACATCTCTTTCTTCAAGAACATTGAGAAGACCAACTTGTATTCTTTCAGATAAGTCAGGGAGTTCATTAATAGCGAAGATTCCTCGATTGGTTCTTGGTACTAGTCCGTAATGGAGTGTTAATTCATCTGAAAGGTAGCGTCCTTCTGCGACTTTTATTGGGTCTACTTCACCGATTAAGTCAGCTATTGCTGTATCTGGAGTGGCTAACTTCTCGCCGAAGCGTTCACTTCTATGAATCCAGTGGAGTGGCGTTCCATCCCCTCTTTCTTCAATCAGGGTTTTTGCGTATTTTGAAACTGGATTGAAGGGATCATCATTTATCTCTGACCCTGCAACGATTGGCATCCACTCATCTAGTAAATCAACAAGTCCTCGTATCATCCTAGTTTTTGCTTGCCCACGTTCTCCAAGAAAAATAAAATCGTGACCAGCTAAAAGTGCGTTCTCTAACTGTGGAATGACTGTTTGGTCATAACCGAGCACACCGGGGAAAAGTTCGTTTCCTTCTCTAATCCGTTGGACAGCATTTTCTCGTATTTCTTGTTTGACGGTTCTAGAAACCCATTCTGATTTCTTTAATCTTCCAAGCGTTGACGCGTGCTTCATGGTTGCACCGTAGCGGACATATGCGGGTATGACCGAATTGAAGAAGTGTGGAATTTAAAATTTTTCTATATTTGATAATTCGGTTTTTATATTCCTTATAGCTTGTTCTTCAAACAGTTCTTGAAATCCAGTAGTTGCATAAATACCTTCTCTGCTTAGAAGACTTTGAAGGAATTTTCTTCGACCAGCGAAGAATGCATCATTATCTAGATGCTGGTATTCATTTCGTATTTTCGTTGCGTAATCTAAATATTTATGTGCAGGGGACCCAAGGACATGAAGATCTAGATCATGAAGAATGCTTTCGATATGGCCAATTGGAGGGTCCTTATCATAATGTGCGGTCTGGAGAATCAATGTAACGACATCATCAGTAGTTTTAATGCCATGCTTGGTTAGCCATGTCTTGGCGATAGTTGCGCTCTGTTTTTCGTTACTGTCTGATGCGGGGTCATAAATAATGTCGTGGAACCATACGGCGTATTCAACAGTGTCGCGTTCATTTTGTTTTAGTGAGAAAGTATCAAGAAGGTTTAGACATTCATGAATATGAGACATCGTGTGGTAATGGCGTTGAGAGTCATTGTAAGAATCAATTAATTGTTGACACATTTGCGTTGCAGCTCTTACATCTACGTTATTTCTATGACATAAGTCAAACCATCTGTGCATCGGGTCAAATTCTTTTATTTCCATGTGAAAAGACTAGTTCCCTACATTGAGCCATGGGGAAAGTATCATGGAATTCTGGCATGAAAAAGGTCTACGGTTGGTCCAAAAATCATGTCTACAGCTACGGTCAAATGCAGGGAAACAATTGAATCTATTAATTTAGGAAATGCCAGGAGGCACAGAACGCAATGGCACAAACAGTGACGCGGAAAGGTCCGGAACCGATCCGTAAAAAGCCAAAGCAACTTCCATTTCCGCTAAATATCTACCAAAGCGCTATTGGAAGAAAATGGGTAATGGCGGTGAGTGGTATTGTGCTGCTCGGTTTCGTAGTGACACACATGATCGGGAACCTTCATCTATACGAAGGCCCTCTGGAAATCCATGAATACGCTGAGACGTTACGTAATTTGGGAACAGATATTATTCCAAGGACGTGGCTCCTTTGGGGTGTGAGACTTCTCCTCATCGCTGCTTTCGCTATTCATATCCATTCTGCTTACACGTTGAAAGAAATGGGAAGAAAAGCCAACACTCGCGCTAACTTCGCTGATGGCAATAAAAAGTATGCTGCTTCTCAAGATTTTATTGCCGCAAACTACGCTAGTCGGACTATGCGATGGACTGGGCCAATTATTCTTCTCTACTTGTTCTTTCATTTAGCTGACTTAACTTGGGGTTGGTTTAGTAAGGACTGGCATTTGGGTGACCCTTATAACAATGTCGTTGTTTCTATGGGAAATATAGGAGTTGCGGCCATTTACATTATTGCGAACATAGCTTTGGCTGTTCATATTTTCCATGGCACATGGAGCCTGTTTCAAAGTTTGGGTATTAACAGCCCGAAGATCAATAAAATGCGCAGGCATATCGCTGCTGGGTTAGCTGGCCTTATTCTTGTTGGGAATCTAAGTTTCCCAATTGCGGTAACTGTTGGGCTTATTGACCAGGATAATTGTGAAGCACCCTGCGGTCTTACCGCTGTTGAAGCCGAGGAGGCAAAAGAATGATCGGGGAACTTAATTCGCGTATTCCAGAAGGGCCCATTGAAGAGAAATGGTCTAGTCATAAGTTTGATATGAAATTGGTGAACCCTGCTAATAAGAGAAAATTTGAAGTGATAGTTGTTGGGACAGGTCTTGCGGGTGCTTCGGCGGCGGCGACGCTTGGTGAACTCGGTTATAAGGTGAAGGCATTTACCTATCATGACAGCCCAAGAAGAGCGCATAGCATTGCTGCTCAAGGAGGGATTAACGGAGCGAAGAATTATCAGAACGATGGGGATTCCGTTTACCGACTTTTTTATGACACGGTAAAAGGAGGGGATTACCGAAGTCGCGAGGCAAATGTTCACCGCCTAGCGGAAGTCTCATTGAACATCATTGATCAGTGTGTTGGACAAGGAGTTCCATTTGCTCGAGAGTATGGCGGACTTCTTGATAATCGTTCCTTCGGTGGAGCTCAAGTAAGCCGAACTTTCTATGCTCGTGGACAAACAGGTCAACAATTGCTCCTCGGTGCATATTCTGCATTAATGCGACAAGTGGGTTCCGGTTCAGTGGAGTTGCACACTCGAACTGAAATGTTGGACTTAATAGTTCATGATGGTGCTGCAAGAGGAATCGTTGTCAGAGATTTAATCACTGGAGATGTTCGTAGCCATACCGCACATGCGGTGGTGCTTGCTACTGGAGGTTACGGAAATGTCTATTACCTTTCAACAAATGCGATGATGTGTAATGTCACAGCAGGGTGGCGTGCCCATAGGAGAGGCGCTCTGTTCGCTAATCCATGTTACACACAGATACATCCAACCTGTATCCCTGCAAGTGACGAGTTCCAGTCAAAATTGACACTGATGTCTGAATCATTGAGGAACGATGGCCGCATATGGGTACCTAGTGGCCATGATGAAGCTAGATCTGTCTCTGATATACCTGAAGATCAGCGTTACTACTATCTTGAAGAGAAATACCCATCCTTTGGTAACTTGGTTCCTCGAGATGTAGCTTCAAGAAATGCTAAAACAGTTGTTGATCAAGGATTAGGCGTTGGCCCTTTAAAAAATGGTGTCTACCTTGATTTCGCAGATGCAATACAGAGAGATGGTGAAGACGCTATACGAGAGAGATACGGGAATCTTTTTCAGATGTACGAAAGAATCACAGGAGAAGATCCATACAAAACTCCAATGCGTATCTACCCAGCGACGCATTACACAATGGGTGGTTTATGGGTTGATTATGAATTAATGAGTAATGTGCCGGGACTGTTTGTCGTAGGGGAAGCGAACTTCTCAGACCATGGAGCGAACCGTCTTGGAGCATCAGCTCTTATGCAAGGTTTAGCTGACGGTTATTTTGTGCTTCCTTACACAATCGGGAATTACCTCGCTCCTCTCTTGGGTGAAAGCCCGCTTGATGAGAGTGACCCTGCTTGTTCTAACGTCGTACAAGGTGTCGCTGAACGTACACAGAAATGGCTTTCCGTTAATGGAACTCGCACAGTTGATTGGTTCCACAGAGAACTTGGAAAACTTGTATGGAACTTCATAGGTATGGAGCGGGATAAGAATGGTCTTGAAAAAGCACTTTCAGAGATACCTTCCCTGAGAGAGGAATTTGAAAAGGATGTTCGTGTCCTTGGGTCAGCAGATAATTTAAATACATCTCTTGAAAAAGTCGGGCGAGTAGCTGATTTCTTTGAACTCGCTGAATTAAAGGCACGTGACGCTTTAGAACGCGCTGAGTCATGCGGAGGGCACTTCCGTTCAGAGAGTCAAACCCCTGAAGGGGAAGCTTTACGGGATGATGATAATTTCTCTCATGTTGCTGCATGGGAATGGGGTGGAACTTCGGGTTCCGCGATACGCCATAAAGAAGAGTTGGAATTTGAATATGTCCCGCTTACACAACGGTCTTATAAGTAGGAGGGAAAGATGGAAAATACAATGACCCTCACGCTGAAAGTCTGGCGGCAAAAAGGACCCTTAGAAAACGGGCGATTCGAAACATACGAAATTGATCAGATTAGTCCTGATATGTCATTCCTTGAAATGTTTGATGTCCTTAATGAAAATCTCATCAATAATGGAGAAGAACCTGTTGAGATAGCAAGTGACTGCAGGGAAGGTATTTGTGGAACTTGTGGTTGCATGATCAATGGGAAAGCACATGGCCCTGAAAAAGCTACTGCAACATGTCAGCTTCATATGAGGAAATTCAAGGATGGGGACACCATCATTGTTGAACCATGGCAAGCAACTTCCTTCCCAATTATCAAAGACCTTGTGGTTGACCGATCTCCATTAGATCGAATCATAGAATCCGGTGGATTTATTACAGTCCCGACTGGGTCAGCTCCAGATGCAAATCTAATACCTGTTCCAAAGGATGCTGCAGATAGTGCATTTGATGCTGCTGCGTGTATCGGTTGTGGCGCTTGCGTAGCGGCATGCCCGAATTCAGCTGCGCAGCTCTTTACATCAGCAAAAGTTCAGCATCTGAATTTATTGCCACAAGGACAGGCTGAACGATGGTCTCGAACAGAAGAAATGGTTGAAAAGATGGAAGAATATTTCGGTTCTTGCACCAACCATGGGGAATGCCACGAAGCTTGCCCCAAAGAAATCCCGTTAGACTTTATTGCATACACAAATAGGGATTACGTAAAATCAAAACGGAAAAATAGAAACCTTCTTGGCCAAGGATAAGACTTAAATCTCACTCAGCAGCTGAATTGTTCTCCCCCATGCAACATTGCTAGCTTCCTGGTTATATGTCCCTAATGCATCTTCTTCATTTGCAAACGCATGGCCTGTACCGTCATAAATATGAAATGTCACGTCTTTACCTAGTTCTTGCAAATGCGTCTCTAGGTTTGCAATAGCCTCTGGAGGAAAAAAATCATCTTGAGCAGCAAAATGTCCCTCTACTTTTGCTGAAAGAGCTGACCAGTCGGTAGCACCTTCTTCTAAAGGAGCTCCATAAAATGGTGCTGCTACTGCGACCCTGTTCCCCTCGAGAGAAGCAATCATTAATGTAAGCATCCCACCCATACAAAACCCGATAACACCCACTTGGTTACTAGAACAAGAATCAAGGGAAAGCAGGTGATCAATGGCAGCAGACATATCACGCGCTGCTCGCTCAGGAGGAAGAGACGTCATGAGTTCCCCGGCTTTATCCATTTCAGTATGTTCAGCGAATTCACCGTGATAGAGGTCAGGAGCCATAGCCGTGAAACCATTTTCAGCAAGTTTGTCGCAAACACCTTTTATTTGCGGGACAAGTCCCCACCATTCTTGGAGTACGAGTACTCCGGATCCACTTCCAGATTGAGATTCTGATACATACCCTGAAGCACTATTTCCATTTACACGAAATTCAACCATTTTCCCCGTCACGTTAACTCTCCTATTGATAAACAAAATTTAAGTTAATCATACGTCTAGTCAAACTGTTAAGCAGATACAGATAGTTAAAAAAATTATTCTGGTAATTTCTTACAGACCATCCACGCCTCATGTTTTCCTGAAGCTCTCCATCCTTCATCAATATATTCTGTTTTCATTAGATCTAAATTTTCGGCTAAGTCAAAAATTTCGGAGTCCTCAAGTAGAAACCGAGATGAAGGGTTTTCATGTCGCTCAAGATTTTTCTTAGTTGGATGAGCAAATAGGAAAATCCCTGACTCATTTAAGAACTTCGGTATTTGCATAATTAGATCACGGTCAAGAAAAAATGTGATGAGTGCAATATCCCATTTCCGTTCTAATGGTAATGAATTCCTCTCAACGTCTCTTTGAATACATTCAAGCTCAACCCCTATGGAATGAGATGCTTCTCTTGCCTGATCAAGAGCTACCCCGCTTATGTCAATTAGGGAAGTAGTGAAATTTTTTTCTGCGAACCAAAGAGCGTTACGGCCATTCCCACCAGCAATATCTACGCAATCTCCTGAGCTAGGTAAATATTTCTCAACCATTGGAAGAAATTCCGAATATGGATTGAGTTTAGGATTTTTTTGATACTTCTCATCCCAGTGTTTTTGAGGGTCATTCATCGTGCCGTGACAGTAACCGGAACAGTTTCATATCCTCGTAATGTAAGTCTTCCTCGTTGTTTTAATTCACCGGCTTGTTCAATTTTTTTGAAACGACGGATCAAACCAGCAAACATTTCCTCCCCTTCAGTCCTTGCTAAATTTGCCCCGAGGCAATAGTGGATACCTGAAGCGAAACTTAACGGAGGTCCTTCGTTACGTTTTATAAGAAAATCATCTGGTTGTTTAAATCGGTCCGGGTCACGGTTTGCAGCACCGATCAAAGTGACAATGTTGCTTCCTTTCGGTAGAGGAATCCCAGCAATTTCAGCATCTTCAAGCGCTGTTCTCCCATCAAGTTGGACGGGACTATCAAAACGGAGCATCTCTTCAATTGCTGTCTCGACAAGGTTTGCATCGTTCCATAGGAACTCCATTTGATCTGGATTATCGAACAATGCCCCAAGTCCATTTCCAATCAGGTTCTGTGTTGTTTCCATTCCTGCAGCAAAAAGGAGAATAATAGTGCTGACAACTTCTGGTTCAGTTATCCGATCTCCACTTTCCTCAACTGCGATGAGTGCCGACATAAGGTCATCACGTGGTTTTTTCTTCCGTTCGTTTAAAAGTTGTGAAAAATATTCACCCATTTCTGTGAAAGCAGCAGTTGATGCTTTGAGTTCATCTAACGAAGGTGCTGCTTCTAACGACGCAACCCCTGCTGTGACCAATGGGCGGAAGTAGTCCCAGTCTGATCGAGGAACTCCAACGAGTTCGCCGATTACATTCACGGGGAGAAAACCTAGTATTTCCATTGCGTCTCCACCGCCTTTTTCAGCAAGATTATCAAGGCAATCTTCTGTGAGTTTCGTAATGCTGTCTCGCATAGATTCGACTCGCTTAGGGGTAAATGCTCTGCTTACAAGACCTCTGAGCCTCGTATGGTCTGGTGGGTTGAGAAACAACATTGACGGGGATGAGTCTCCTCTGTTTTCGCTGATTTCTTTCCTATATGCCTTAACTTCGTCAGATTCATCTCTTGGTAGGGCTGAGCCGCCAGGTCCCTCTCGATTGTCTTTGCCAAGTCGGTTATCTCTAAAAACCGTTCGGCAATCCTCATATCTTGAGAGAAAAATAGAGCCGGACGAACTTAAGAAAATGGGTGCTTCATCCCGAAGGCGTTTATACCAGATAGCAGGGTTAGCTATCCCCTCTTCGGTCAGGAAAAGGTTTAGTAGATACTCATCACCGTTACTTTGGTTCTCTATTTCCATATCGCTCTATTATGACGATACCGAAAGGTTTGCAGGAACATTAATTTCTATCGAAATTCCTGTCACCTACTGTTTATTGGTAAAGAGATTGGATGTTGTTCTACGTTATTGCATATCGCCCCTATGATTCAGTGAATGAAACTCCGTTTTACAAATTCGAAGTTTAGGAACTCTGTTCATCAAATAATGCGTGGTGTTTTTATGGGTGCAGCGGATGTAGTACCTGGAGTTTCTGGGGGCACCATTGCTTTATTGTTGGGTATTTATGAACGGTTGATTAGAAACGTTCATGTCTGTAGCGATGCAGTCGTTTCTTTTCTGAAACGTGATTTTGTTGGGGCCAAAGAAGAGTTATCCAAAATTGAATGGGGTTTCTTAGCACCGTTATTTTTGGGCATATTCGTATCTTTCGTTAGCCTTGCTCAAGTTATTGAGATGCTTTTAGAAGAATATCCGCGGTCAACAGCTGGATTTTTCTTTGGACTTGTTGCGGCCTCTATCGTTGCGGCTTTTTCAATGATTGATTCGTGGAAAGTGTCATTTCTTCTTTGGATTGCATGCACGGCAATAGTAGCTTTTGCACTGCTTGGCTTACGCGCTGGCCCAATTGAAAACCCGAACCTTCTTGTTTTCTTTGTTTCGGGAGCAATCGCTATCTGCGCGATGGTTCTTCCCGGTGTTTCAGGATCTTTCTTGTTACTAATGGTGGGAATGTATGGTTCTTTAATTGAGACAATAAATAACCGATACATGCTTGAGCTTATGGTTTTTGGCTTTGGGGCTACATTATCTTTAGGTTTTTCAGCACGAATCTTGAACTGGCTTCTGAAAAGGTTTCGAGATACTCTTCTTGTTTTTCTTATCGGATTAATGATTGGTAGCTTACGAGTTATTTGGCCATGGCCTAATGGTGTCGGTGTCGTAAGCGATAAAGAAAATGAAATCATTGAAGGGTCCGTTCTTGCTTGGCCAGGTTCTTTCAGTGACTTCTTGTGGCCAACTGTTTATGGGGTCGCCGGATTCCTTATTGTGATTACTATTTTGAAAATTGAACGGAAACAGTAATGGTGCATCTATTGGTTAACTCTTTTGCAAGGAAAGGGAAAGGGCGTGAGCAGACTGGAGCAATCCTCAAAGCATTTCGTGATCGTGGTGTGGACGTCACACTTGTTGAAGGTGCGACACTCGTAGAAGTTGAAAGAAATGTTAGAAATCTGGTTAATGAAGGTTTAGAAAGGTTAATAGTCGCTGGGGGTGATGGGATGGTTCACTCTGCCATACAAGCCGTTGCCCAATCAGAAACGATTCTGGGAGTAATCCCAATCGGCACGGGAAATGATTTCTGTAGAGCATTGGGCATCCCATCAGATATAGGAAATGCGGTTGAGGCTGCCCTTGGAGAGGGTCAGTTGATTGATTTGCTTCGTGTTGATAATCGATGGGTTGCTTCGGTTTTAACTTTTGGTTTCTCTGGCGATGTTAATACGCGTGCAGAAGCAATGAAATGGCCGAAGGGGCCAAGTAGGTACACCTTGGCTACTCTCGGGGAATTACCTTCTTTGAAGAGTCGGTTAGTTGAGTTTGAGATTGATGGAGTTCGTCATCAAATGGATTTATGTCTTTCCAATATCGCAAATACAAGTGATTTTGGTGGCGGGATGAAGATCGCTCCGGCCGCCAACCCATTTGATGGTGTAGCTCATTTGACATTTGTTTCGAAGATCAGCCGCCTTTCTTTACTGTGGTTCTTCCGGAGAGTTTTTAATGGTTCACATATGGATCACCCAAAAGTACTAGGGATGGAAGGTAAGTATATTCAGATTATTTCTAGTGATTTGGAATTGTGGGCTGATGGTGAATTGATTGGTTCTTCTCCCGCTGTTGTGGAATTAATCTCGGGGGCAATTTATCTCGCTGGTATAGAAGGTAATGTTTGATATGGCATTTTTTGACAATGACCTAGTAGAAAAATTACAAAAAAATTTAAGTCATAGTCTTTCTGGTAAAACTGATGTGCAATTAACGGTCCAATATGTCGTCCATGATGGTCCTGACAATAGCCAACTATTTTTTTTCAAGTTAGATGGTGGTCAGGTGCATGTTGATTATGGCCAATCAGACTGTCCTGATGCTACTTTTTCCCTTAACAGTTCTATTGCTGGATCTATTAGTTCTGGGGAAATTACAACTGAGGAGGCTTTTTTGAAGGGCTTTCTCAAATTTGAAGGAGATGCCGAAAGGCTTATAGAGGTTCTTTCCGAAATTAGCTGATTCGGAATTTCATATACCTTAAATCAAACCTAATTCGGTAACTGTATTTCTTTCTGTAACGAGTTCTTCTGCAGAAGTATTTATTCGTTCTCTACTAAAATCTCCAAGGTTGAGTCCTTGAACGATTGAATAATCACCATTGGCACATGTTACGGGAAACGATGAAATGATTCCTTCGGGAATTTCATAGCTTCCATCGGATGGAACTGCCATTGAGACCCAATCACCGTCTGGGGTTCCAAGTTCCCAATCTCTCATATGGTCAATGGCAGCATTGGCTGCAGAAGCAGCAGAAGAGGCTCCTCTTGCTTTAATAATTGCAGCTCCACGTTGCTGAACAGTTGGGATAAAGTTCTCCTCTAACCATTGTTGATCATTTATTGTTTCGGCTGCGGAAGCACCGTTGACTTCGCAATTGAAAAGATCTGGATATTGGGTAGCGGAATGATTTCCCCAAATTGTCATTTTCTTTACTTGGTCAATAGAAACTCCAAGCTTAGAAGCTACTTGGCTTTTTGCTCTGTTGTGATCAAGTCGTGTCATAGCGGTGAAATTTCTGGGGTTAAGACCGGTTCCTGCTGATTGGGCGATTAATGCATTTGTATTTGCTGGGTTTCCCACTACCAGAACTTTGATATTGGGATTGGCATGTTCTGCCATTGCTTGGCCTTGAGGACCAAAGATCCCACCGTTGGCTTCAAGAAGATCTGCTCTCTCCATCCCATCTTTTCGTGGCATAGCTCCTACAAGAAGTGCGTAATCGCTTCCTTCGAATGCGATATTTGCATCATCTGTTTTGACGACACCTTCAAGGAGCGGGAATGCGCAATCATCAAGTTCCATATGTACTCCATCAAGCGCGCCGAGGGCGGGGGTGATTTCTAATAGTCTGAGAGTCACTGGTTGGTCAGCTCCAAGCATTTGCCCACTGGCAATTCGGAATAATAGGGCGTATCCAATTTGCCCTGCAGCGCCAGTGATAGTTACATTTACCGGTTTTTTACTCATTTGAGTCTCCTCGCCTTCACGCTGAGGTTAGCGAACAGATGGTACCTAGTGGCTAATCATCCATGGAGTTGATCAAATTTTTTTATTTGATCCTTGTATTACCTATCCAACTCTCATGTAAGCCTGCATAAATACCATTTTGTTTACGGAGTGATTCATGGTTACCTGTTTCAACAATGTGTCCTTTATCAAAAACAATAATTGAATCAGCTCGTTCAGCTGTGCTCAAGCGATGCGCGACAGAAATTGTTGTTCTTCCTTGTGAGAGTTGATCTAGAGCTGAAACAAGTGCGACTTCTGTCTCAGGATCTACTGCACTTGTTGCTTCATCTAAAATCAGCAGTCCTGGGTTAGCTAGTTGAGCGCGGGCTAGTGCTACGAGTTGCCTTTCTCCTACTGAAAGACGTTCTCCTCTGGGGCCTGTTTCAGTGTAAATTCCATTGGGAAGTTTTTGTAACCACCAGCGAAGCCCTAATGATTCAAACGCTTGTAGAACATCTTTTTCATTTAACTCTGGTTTAGCAAATAGAACATTCTCGCAGATCGTTTGATCAAATAGAAACCCATCCTGTGGAACGATTTGTATGGAGTCATGTCGAGTGGCGGTATCTATCTCTTTTAAGGGAATTCCATTAATTAGTATGCTCCCCGCTATCGGGTCCGCTAATCGAGCGAGTAGTTTCACAAATGTAGTTTTCCCTGATCCAGTTTCTCCGACGACGGCTATATTTTCTCCAGCTGGGATGTCAATACTTATGTCATGGAGAACTGTCCCGCCAGTTCGGTAGTGGAAATTTAGTTGGTCAACTCGGATTTCAAGTGGTCCTTCAGCTAATTTTTTTCCTATCCCGGGTTCTACTACTTCAACTGGGACATCAAGAACTGAGAGTATTTTCCACCACCCTGCAAGTGCTGTTTGTGTCTGGTCTAAGACTTCTCCTAATTCCCAGATGGGAGCGATGAGAATAGTTGTTAGAAAGACGAATGCAATCATTTCACCTGATGTAAGCCCTATATCTGGGCCAATATATGAGCCGGCAACGATTACTCCGGCAATTGCCATAGCACTGAATATGTCCATAACTGGAGCAAGTAGCGCAAAGAACTTATGTGCTTTAATCTGGCGTTTGTATTGAGATTGATTCGCTTTTTCTAATTTTTCTCGAACAGAATCTTCGTAGCCGTAGGAACGGATAACTGGGGCTGCAGTAACAGCTTCAGATGCTTGTCCTAGAGTCTCTGATACTGCTTCTCTTACATCTCTATATTTAAGAAATTGTTGTCTTTGAATCGCTTTCAAGATCGGAATGATTGGAATGTAAATAGCAATAACAACAATTGTTAGTTGCCAACTATAGATAGCCATAACCAGTAATGTTCCAATGATGATCACTGAATCTACTATCCATGCAATCGCTCCCCATTGGGCGAATTGAGATAGGGTTTCAATGTCGCTTGTCACTCTTGCTGTAAGGATTCCCTTTCGAGCTTCTTGATGATCAGCCAAACTCAGTTTTTGTAAATGATGGAAGACTCTAATTCGAAGTTCAAGGATTGTTGTCTCAGCAACTTTGACAAGCCGGTTATAAGTAGCTCTTTGGGCAAAGATAACGAAAGTAATTATTCCGAGAGCGATTGCGCATGAGGTATAGATGAATCCTGTTCGTAAACCCGTTTCAGTATTGAGTCCTTGATCAAGAATCTGTTGGATAAGAATCGGGATAGCTAGTGAACCAACTGCGACAATAAGCGCCATCATTACCGTTATCGTTGCTCCGGAACGTAATTCTGGACTGACACTAAGTCCTCGACGAAGAACGGTGAGTGCACCGGTTCTATTATCCTCGCTCCCATCATTCAATTGTGATATTGCCGGAATGACTTGTCCTACTTCTCCTCTGGTTGCTCTTCTTGTCTGGCGTTCTTGTTTCATTGGATTTCTCCGTTGGTCTCGTACGCCTTAACTAGGGTTGAATATGAATGGATATTCATTAGTTCTTCATGAGTACCTGTTCCCTCTATTTTTCCATCATTGAAAAAGATAATTCGATCAGCAAGTTTGATCGTTGATAAACGGTGGGCGACGATGAGGAGGGTTATATCTGAATGTGACCTAAGGTTGTCAAGAATTCTCTTTTCAATGACAGGATCCACTGATGAGGTTGAGTCATCAAGAAAGATAACTTTTGGTTTCCCAACTAACGCTCTAGCAAGTGTTATTCGCTGGCGTTGACCACCTGAGAGAGTCACGCCTCGTTCACCCAATCTTGTTTTGATTCCATTTGGAAGTTCGTTAACGAAATCTGCGGCTTGAGCTGTTTCTAATGCTTCTGCCACATCATCGTTATTGAAATTCCTGCCCAGAAGGATATTTTCTTCAACTGTGTCAGCGAATAGGAATGATTCTTGGAAAGCAATGGCGAGAACTTTGTTTCTCTGTTGAGAATCTATGGCTTCCAACGGAATATTATCAAGGAGAACTTTACCTGCAGATGGTTTCTGTAATCCACCTATCATGTCGGCGATAGTTGATTTGCCAACTCCGGTTGGGCCAACAAGAGCCACGATTTCTCCAGATGTAATCGTGAAATTGATATTGTCAAGTATTAATTGATCTTCGTATCGAGCTTCCAATCCTTCAATTTTTAGGTTGACTGCTGCTTCGTTAATTTTGTTTGTTCCAGTATTTTTTTTCTGGTTGATTTCTAATTGGAGAATTTCATCAATTCTATCCAGAGCAACAACTGATCTAGGAAGCTCTTCGAAGAAGATTCCTGCTATTCGCATAGGGAAGGCAAGGATTCCGAATAAGGCAATTGCGCTAACAAGCTCTCCTATCGTAAGCGATTCCTTATCTATGAGCCATGTGCCGACCATGAGCAATCCAATAACACCAAAATTTGGTAGTGCATAAATCGCTGGTTCAAATATTGCCCTAAGCCTACCGACGCTAATCCGGTGGTTTCGGATCTGATCGGCTGACGCTCTGAGACGTTGTACTTCTTGCTCGCTTCGACCCAATGATTTCACAACGAGAATCCCATCAAAGCTTTCATGAACAAGAGCCGAAGTATTTCCAACAGCTTCTTGTACATCGGATGCTGGTGTAATGACACGTTTTGAATACACCTGGTTCATTCCTGCGAGAAGCGGAAACAAAATAAGAGCAATACATGCAATTGCTGGATGGATTAAGAAAAGATTGATAAGGGCCACTATTGATAAAAAGAATGTCCCTACTGTGAAAGCCAAAGGCATTAATGCTAGTGATGCGATCATCATGTCATTATCCGCATGGGCTAAGAGTTCACCTGGTGATTTTTTCCTATGAAATGACATTGGAAGATCAAGATACTGATTGAAGAGTTGGCGCCGCCATACGAGTTCAGTCCCATATCGTGCTCCAGCGAGAAAATACCGACGAAGGAAAGCGCCTAGTCCTCTGGACATTCCAACAACGATAATGAGTGTAAATGCAATCCATAATTGCCTATGGTCCAAAGAATTTTGATCTAGGGTTGGGATTATTATCTCATCTGTCGCGTAACCAAGGACACGAGTAAGTGCTACTGCCGATATTGAAAATAGGCATGCACCTGTTATTGCTATTCCGTGGGAAGCGGGGCGTATTTTAAATGATCTTTTTATGAGATCTAAGCCACGTCTAAGATGTTTGTCCTGTGGAATTTCTTTCTTTGTGGCAGGGGTATTCATTCAATTAGCCATCTAATTTCTCTGCGGTTTGTTTGGTTAATACGTTCAGATATTCACATTCAATGGAGAGGATGACACATCTCTTGGTTGTAAGAGAGTTTTAAAGTCTATCCACGATTGCTGAAGCAAATTCAGAGCATTTTACCTCTGTGGCTCCATCCATCAATCGTGCAAAATCATAGGTGACAATTTTTTCGCCAATAGTGCGTTCAACTGCATTTATGATGTCATCAGCAGCGTCTCTCCACCCAAGATGTTCAAACATTAGAACCCCTGATAGAAGGACAGACGATGGGTTAACCTTATCCTGACCAGCATATTTCGGCGCGGTTCCATGCGTAGCTTCAAATATGCCGTGTCCCGTAACGTAATTTATGTTTGCCCCGGGTGCTATACCTATTCCTCCTACTTGTGCTGCAAGAGCATCAGAGAGGTAATCACCGTTAAGGTTCATTGTTGCTATGACATCAAATTCTGAAGGCCGTGTTAGGACTTGCTGAAGTGCGATGTCAGCTATTGCATCTTGAACGAGAATTTTGTCTCCTGGGTCTCCTCCGCAGTCATCCCAACCGACGGCGACATCATCAAATTCTTCACGGACAAGCTCATACCCCCATTTTTGAAATGCACCTTCTGTGTATTTCATAATGTTTCCTTTGTGAACCCAATGCACGTTTTTACGACCGCGATCAACTGCATATTTGAGAGCTGCGCGTTGTAGGCGTTGAGAACCTGTTCGTGAAACTGGTTTTATACCGATGCCGGAATCTTCACGTATTTCTCTACCGAATACTTCACGTATCATTTCAATGAGTGTCGCTGCTTCTGCTGAACCAGCCTCGGCTTCAATTCCTGCGTAAATATCTTCAGTGTTTTCTCTGAAGATAACCATGTCAACAAGTTCAGGATGTTTTACGGGAGAGGGAACCCCTTCAAACCATCGCACCGGACGAAGGCAAACATAGAGATCAAGAAGTTGTCTGATGGCAACGTTAAGACTTCTAAATCCTCCGCCGATAGGGGTAGTAAGGGGCCCTTTTATGCCAATGAGATATTCCTGAAAAGTATCTATTGTCTGTTGAGGTAGCCAGTCACCTGTTTCATCAAATGCTTTCTCACCTGCAAGTACTTCAACCCACTCAATAGTTCTTCCATATTTATTTGCTGCAGCATCAAGAACGAGTTTCGCTGCTGGCCATATATCGATTCCGGTCCCATCTCCTTCTATAAAGGGGATTATTGGGTTGTCAGAAACGTTTAAAGTATGGTCTTCGTTAATTGTTATTTTGTCTGCCATATAGCCTGAGTGTAGAGCAAAGTAGAAGCATTAATTAAATGCAGAGAGAAAAACCTTTATCAATCGTTTTTTGATTTTTCAGCGGCAGAGACAGTATTGGCCATTAATAAAGCCCGTGTCATTGGTCCAACACCACCAATCCGTGGAGAAATCCAACCAGCGACTGAATTTACTTCATCTGCGACATCAGATACGAGTTTCTTTCCAGAAAAACTAACTCCAGCTCCTACAACTGCAGCTCCAGGTTTCACCATGTCCGCTGTAATCATTCCAGGTGACCCTGCTGCGGCGATAAGAATGTCTGCTTGACGCGTGTACGAGCTAATATCACTTGCACCAGTGTGAACAACGGTGACCACAGCGTTTGCATTAGGTCGCTTTAGAGATAATAAATTCGCAAGGGGTCTACCTATCGTCAAGCCTCGTCCTACTACCACTATGTGTTTTCCTTCAATAGGGACTTCGAATCGTGAGAGGAGCATTTGGATGCCAGCAGGTGTGCATGCAAGTGGAGCGGGGATTCCTTGCACAAGTTTCCCTAAATTCACTGGGTGGAGTCCATCAGCGTCTTTATGGGGAAGCACATTCATGAGTTCTGTTTCATAATCTAGCCCTTTTGGGAATGGATATTGGATTATGAACGCGTGGATTTCTGGATCTTTATTAAAAGCTTGAACTGCTTCGGATATGTCATTTTGTTCAGTAGTCGCTGGGAGAGTTACTTCCTTAGAATGCATGCCGAGGTCTTGGCAGTCACGATGTTTCATCGAAACATAGTTTTTCGACGGACCGTCATCTCCAACGAGTATGGTTCCAAGCCCCGGTGTTATCCCTTTAATGGCAAGTGCTTCTATCCTTTTTATGAGGTCTTTTTTGACTTCGGTTGCGAGAAGTTCCCCATCAAGTTTGATAGCAGTCATAGTTTGATCATGGCACGCAATGAGAACGAAGTCTTATCATTAAATAGTTACGTCTTCATTCAAGGTTGAGTTAATTCTCTATGAAGGGTCTTTAGTGCTTGAAATGTCTTTCGCCGGTGAAGACCATAGTTAATCCTGCTTCATTTGCTGCATCAATTACTTCTTGATCTCTTATTGACCCTCCTGGTTGTATGACCGCTGTACATCCTGCTTGAATCGCTGCGTCTAATCCATCTGTAAATGGGAAAAACGCATCACTAGCACAAACCCCACCTTGTGCTCTTCCATCTGCTTTTTCAGCAGCTATGGCCCCAGCGTCTCGTCTATTTTGCTGACCAGCGCCTATACCAAAAGCCTGTTTATCTTTTGCGAGGACAATGCAATTGGAACTTACTTTCGCTGCAACTCTCCATGCAAACTCTAAGTCAACCCATTCTTTCTTAGTTGGTTCACGTTTAGTAGCTATTGTCCATTGTGTATGGTCCAGTTGCACACGGTCACACGTTTGAACTAATAAACCTCCATCTATAGTGCGCATATCTAGTAATGGGAATCCTGGAGGGTGCGCTTCAATAATTCTAATATTTTTCTTTTCTGCGAGTTTCACTATGGTTTCTTCTGTAAAGCTTGGTGCGATAATCACTTCAGTAAAGACGTTTGATAGCTCTTCTGCCATAGATAATGGGACTTCTCGGTTAACTGCGACAATTCCTCCAAAAGCAGAAACTGGGTCGCAAGCATTGGCTCTAATATATGCTTCTGTAATGTCCTCATGGGATGCAATTCCACATGGATTGGCATGTTTAATCACTGCTACTGTAGGTTCGTCTCCCATTGAGTGAACGAGTCTCCAAGCTGCTTCCGTGTCGAATAAATTTAAGTAACTCATCTCCTTTCCATGAATTTTTGTTGCTGAGTCCCACCAGCCAGATCCATTCGCATATTTGTATCTTGCCCCAACTTGATGTGGGTTCTCTCCATAACGGAGGTCATGTACTCTTTCCAGTGCTAAATGGATTGAGTCCGGTAAGGGATCTTCTGCGTCACTGCTTTGGTCTGTGTCGTCAAGCCAACTGACGATTGCAGCGTCATATGCTGCAGTATGGGCAAACGCTTTCCGTGCAAGCATTCTTCGTGTCCCATCTGAAAGTTTTCCAGCATTTTTTAACTCAACAAGTACGACATCGTAGTCTGTTGGGTCAACTACTACTCCGACGTATTGATGATTTTTTGCTGCCGCTCGAACCATTGTTGGCCCACCAATATCAATATTTTCTATGCCGGGTTCAGCTTGAAATGGATAGAGGTTACAGACGACAAGATCTATTGTCTCTATATTGTTATGTTTAAGGTCTTCCTGATGTTCTTCGTTTTCTCGATCGGCAAGAATTCCTCCATGAATTTTAGGATGCAGGGTAACTACACGATGTCCGAGCATTATCGGTGATCCGGTGTAGTCCGCTACATCAGTTACCGGAATACCAGCATCTGCGATTTGTTTCGCTGTTCCTCCACTAGAAAGAAGTTCCCAGCCTAATTCGTGGAGACCAGAGGCAAATTCCGCTATCCCTATTTTGTCAAAGACGGAGAGTAAGGCTTTCATGTTTCTCTTTCTAGTAATTGGTTTGATTTAATGATGTTTTGAACAGTTTCTACATAAAGACGTCGTTCCACTGTTTTTATTCTTTCATGGAGTGTTTCCTCTGTGTCGTCATTAAAGATTCGAACAGCTTCTTGCGCGAGTATTGGTCCAGCATCAACTTCTTTTGTGGCTACGTGAACAGTGCATCCGGTTACTTTCACACCATGTTGGAGGGCGTCAGTTACTGCGTGCCATCCTGGGAAGCTCGGCAATAGTGAAGGGTGAGTATTTAGTACGCGGTCATGAAAAACATCGTAAATTGGTTGTTCGAGGATTGTTCCGAATCCTGCCATGACCACAAGGTCTATGTCATGCATTTGGAGTGTGTCTCTGATATCACATGTGTAAGCATTCCTATCAAAATCCTTGCCGAAAGTTGTTCGTTCTACTCTTTGATGAGTGATCTGATTTATCTCCGCAATGTTTTCTGCTTTGCATTCGCGATCAGTAAGAATAAGTGCAATGGGTATTAAAGCGTCAATCATTGCATGAAGGATGGTCCCACTTCCTGATGCTAGAACAGCTACGCGCACGCGCTGAACCTACCATTAATTCGGTGTGCTTCGGTTCACCATTACGTATTTACTTTGTTGCCAGAAGGTTAAAGTGTGGCGACGATCTCAGCCATTAGCTCGCCAGCTTCTGTTGGATTGTTACCAACTCGAACTCCGGCCGCTTCAAGGGCTTCCATTTTAGCTTGGGCTGTTCCTTTACCTCCGGAAACTATCGCTCCTGCGTGACCCATTTTTTTACCCGGAGGTGCTGTGACGCCAGCGATGTAACTTGAGACAGGTTTTGTTACATGGTCTTTAATGTATTCTGCAGCTTCTTCTTCTGCTGATCCTCCAATTTCTCCTATCATCATGATCGCTTTGGTTTCTGGGTCTGCTTCAAAGGCTTCAAGGCAGTCAATAAAACTTGTACCAGGTACTGGATCTCCCCCAATTCCCACGCATGTGGTGACTCCTATATCTTTTTGCTTAAGTTCATAAAGCGCCTGATAGGTGAGCGTTCCTGATCTGCTAACTATCCCTACAGGACCTCCGGCCTTGGCAATATGACCTGCTGTGATTCCTATGTTGCATTTACCTGGGCTTATTATTCCTGGACAGTTTGGGCCAAGTAGTTGGACATCTGGGAAGTCTCTTTTCAGTTGGTTGTAGAAATATGCTTCATCGTGTGCTGGCACGCCTTCAGTAACAGCGACGATGAACGTTACACCTCCTTCTGCAGCTTCCATAACTGCGCCCCTCACCCCTGCTGCAGGGATAAATATGCAACTTGCTGTCGCTCCGGTGGCTTGCACCGCTTCAGCGACATTGGCGTAGATAGGAACTCCATCTACGTCAGTCCCCGCTTTTTTAGGGTGTGTTCCAGCTACGACTTTTGTGCCGTATTCTCGGTTCAGTCGCCCGTAATAGCTTCCTTGGGAGCCGGTTAGTCCTTGATAAATCACTTTTGTTGTTTCATCTACGAAAATGCTCATTTTTTTTCTCCTATTGGGCTAGTTCAACCGCTGTTTTTGCTGCATCGAGCATCGTTGCTTCCATTAGTAGGGCATCTGAGAGATTGGGTTCAAGAATCGCTCTTCCTTCGTCAGCATTTGTTCCATCAAGTCGGATAACTATGGGGGATTCGATATCAACGCGTTGCATTGCTTCGAGAATACCGTTCGCTACTTCCTCACCTCTCGTGATACCACCGAAGATGTTTATGAAAATAGATTTTACATTCGGATCGTTATTTATGACTTCAAGTGCTCCTGCCATGACATCTGCGTTGGCGCCCCCTCCTATGTCTAAGAAATTAGCTGGGCTACCACCAACTTGATTAATAACATCCACCGTGCTCATAGCGAGTCCGGCTCCATTAGCTATCACTCCAACACTTCCATCTAAACCAACATATTGGAGGCCTTTTTCGTGTGCGGCTGTTTCTCGTTCGTCTCTAGTTTGGGTTTCGTCATATTTAGCGTAATCTTCGTGTCGGAAGACTGAGTTTCCGTCAAGTGTTACTTTTGCATCAAGGACGTGTACTTTCCCTTCTGGTGTCAATATGAGTGGGTTAATTTCAACGAGATCAGCATCACCAGATGTGTATGCTTCGTAGAGGTTCATGAGAATAGCGACAGCGCCGTCGAATGCTTGATCAGGTAAAGCAGCTGCGGTCACCCATTCTTTGCATTCATTTTCGGTTAACCCATCAACTGGGTCAACCCAAATTTTTGCTATTGCATCTGGGTTTTCTTCAGCGACTGTTTCTATCTCGACACCACCTTCTTTCGATAACATTCCTAAGTGTTTTTTTGCTGAACGGTCAAGAGTGAAACTTGCATAGTATTCCTCAGCTATATCAGAAGCTTTTTCTATCCATACTCTTCCAACAACATGACCTTTTATATCAAGACCGAGAATATTCGTTGCGTGCTCTCTGACGTCTTCTATATTCGCCGCGAATTTCACTCCACCAGCTTTTCCTCTTCCTCCGGTGTGAACTTGTGCTTTGACCATTACTGGCGTTCCGAGTTCTTCCGCTGCTTTGACTGCTTCTTCAACGGTGAATGCTATTTGCCCGGGTGAAGTTGGCATCCCGTATTCGGAGAAGAATTGTTTTCCTTGGTATTCGAACAAGTCCATTAGATCCTCTTTGATAAGTAAATTTAACAATCTGGGTGCATATAGGCCCCGAGGGGATACTAGTGAATTGTTAGGCCTTTATGCTCATCAACGAATTGTTTAAAGGAAAAAACCGGATGACTGTAATTGCTTAATACCCTGTTTTTATGCCTTTCCTACAAAGCAGACAGGTGAACTTCTCTCGGATTGTGACTTTTGTTGTATTTAGCCTAATTTTTGGAATTGGTTTGTTATTCGCAATCGTAAAACTTTCAGGAAGTGGAGAGATCCAGTTCAAATTAGGAGATGACGTTTTTGAAGTTGGCGATGCAAAAACATTTTCGGAACGTATTCAAGAAGACCAAAGCCCTATTCCATTTTCTTCTCTAAGTGGAAGCCGCCCAATATATGTGCAACATGTAGGGGATGACCCAGCCGTTGGCTGGTTCGCCATTGATGCCCGTTCACCATCTAGTCCAGTAAATTGCAGTCTGGATTGGAACATTGAAACTCAGGTTTTTGTTGATAGCTGTAACGAAATCTCTATCTTCCCACCTACTGGTGAAGGGTTAACTCGATACCGTGTCACAATCTCTGACTTTGGAATAATAGAAATTAACCTGAATCAAATCTATGCGCCTGATATTGACTAAATTTTTGTTACAGGAGCCCATGATAGATCCAATGTCTTTTGACCTTCATCAGCAAAGTTTATTGTCGCTATAGCTTCATATTCGGTTACTTCTAACTCCACAATGACACCATTTCCGAACATGTCATGGTGAACACTATCTCCTACTCTGAGACCGATTTGATCAGCATTACTTTGTATAGGGGTTTCATATGAATCGCGACTAGACCATGCTTTCGTTCCTCCGAGACGAGACTCATTGCTATGCCTCTTACTGACTCGTTCGCTCATTTCTGTTTCAAATTTATGACTCTTTGTATGTGCTATGAGGCGGTCAGGTATGTATCCAACGAACCTGCTCGGGATATTATACGTCGTTTGCCCATGCAGTGTTCTCTTATGCGCGTGAGTTAAATACAGTTTCTTTTCTGCTCGGGTTATTCCCACATACGCCAACCGGTGTTCTTCCTCTAATCCACCATCTTCAAAGATCGCTCTTGGGAATGGGAAAAGCTCATCTTCCATACCCATTATGAATACAGCAGGGTATTCAAGTCCTTTAGATGAATGAAGTGACATAAGCGAAACTGAGCCACCCTCATGGTGTTCTGATGAATCAGTGAGGCTGGAATTATTCAGAAAGAGAATCACTGCTTTTAGGTAGTCGGGTTGTGCCCCTTGAAGTTCTTCATATCCGCTTAGATCTTGTTTATATTGTTCATCATCAGCTGCGCCCAATAATTCACTAAGATTTTCTATTCGGGTTGCTGTTGTAACAGGATCTCCATTTGTCTCAAGTGAGGCAAGGTAACCGGTTTCTATTAGTAGATGACTAAGCGTTCGTTGCGGACACAGATTTCCATGTTCATTGATAACGCTCATAGATTTTAAGTTTGATTCTGAAGTTTGAAGTAACTCTAAATCGTGTTCAACAAGTTCAAAAAGCGAGTTGTACGCTGCTAGGAATTTCTTGATTCCGTTAAGAGCTCCGTTACTAAGCTGTTTTTCCTTTCCATCTATTTCAGCACTAATAACAGTATTAGTTTGAGATTCTTGAAGAACTTCATACAGGCTTTGAAGGCCTTTATCCTCTTTGTATTTCTTTAAAATTGCTCTGGCCCCTTTCCCAATACCTCTTGTTGGTTCATTAAGAACTCGTTCAAGGGAAAGATCATCTAGCGGATTGCCTATGACATTTAGGTAAGCAAGTGCGTCCTTAATTTCTTTCCTTTCATAGAAACGCAGGCCTCCGATTACTTTGTAATTAATTTTATTTCGGGTTAATACTTCTTCTAGCGCTCGGCTCTGAGCATTGGTTCTGTAGAAAACTGCTATGTCATCAAGAGTAACCTGTTGAAGATTCTCTAAATTGTTTATCTCTTTGCCCACTACTTCCGCTTCATCTTTTTCATCGAAGACCTGTATGCATGAGATTTGATCACCCATTTCTCCTTCGGTCCAAAGGTTCTTCGCATATGGCCGGTTATTCTGCTCAATAACGCTGTTCGCAGCATCGAGAATAATTTGCGTGCTTCTATAATTTTGTTCCAACGGTATGACTGTTGCGTCTGGGAAATTGTTCTCAAATTCAAGAATATTTCTTATGTCTGCTGCCCGAAATGCGTATATGGATTGATCCGGGTCTCCTACAACACAAATATTTCTATGTTCTCTAGAAAGTTGGGTGATCAGTTTATTTTGAACTGGATTTGTATCTTGATATTCGTCAACGAGAACATATTTGAATTTATTCTGATACTCCAAGAGGGTTTCTTCTCTGGTATCAAATAACTTAACAACGTTTGATAGCAGGTCATCAAAATCCATTGCATTATTCACATGTTTAAGTTGCTCATATGTTTTATAGACAGCTTCAAAATTTGGTGGGACTGGGTTATGGAAATCTCTTAACTCTTCAATGAGTTCAAGCGGGTTCTTCGCTTCATTCTTCGCTCTAGAAATTAATGACTGGTATGTACCGGCAAGTTTCACATCAAGACCTACATCTAGGAGTGCTTCTTTTGTCAGTGTTTTAGAATCTGCTTGATCATAAATATTGTAATTACTGTCGTATCCGAGCAACGTAGCTTTTGAGCGCAACATCCTCGCACATGCTGAATGGAATGTTGAAACCCACATATTTTCAGCCTTTGGCCCAACTAGATCAGCGACTCTTTCTTTCATCTCCTCTGCAGCTTTCTTTGTAAATGTGATTGCCAAAATTTGATAAGGGGAAATACCTTTTTCAGCAATCAAATACGCTATTCGGTGCGTCAATACCCGTGTTTTACCGGATCCAGCTCCTGCCAGAACAAGGAGAGGACCGACAGTATGTGTAACAGCATCCTTTTGCGATGGGTTCAAACCTATTGTTAATTCATGTGTAGCCACTCCGCCACATTACATGGAAGGTGTGCCTAATTGAGGCGCTTTGCTATTTTCCGGCTATCTTTCTAATGCGAATCAAAAGATACTTAACTGGAGTTTGAAATGGTTCATAGCAAAGATAAAGAATTAGAAGTTGCGCTTGAATTATTCAATGCTGAACTTGAGAAGCAGAAAAGTAAAGAAAAAGAACTTGCAGTAGTTAGAAAAGCAGAAAAGCAAAAAGCAGAAGCGGTCAAAGCGTTAAAGGAAGCTGAAAAAAATCCTAACCTCTCTAAAGAAGAGAAGGAGGCAGCTAAAGCAACTTGGTTGAAAGCTGATGATGATTTGAAAAGAATTTTAGCTGGGGAAGAACCACAAGCCGAAGAAGAAACCGCTACAGAAGAACCAAGCAGCGAAGACACTGAAGAACCACAAGCCGAAGAAGAAACCGCTACAGAAGAACCAAGCAGCGAAGACACTGAAGAACCACAAGCCGAAGAAGAAACCGCT
>PAQG01000039.1 GCA_002709645.1 Acidimicrobiaceae bacterium | reverse complement strand
TGATAAATAGTGACGGTAGCCATACAAACTCCTTAAAAGTTCAACGCGTAATACTCTAGCGGACTATCCTAGCTCAGTCCGAGCCTGAACATAAACTAGAGTTCAACTTCAAGCCAATGCTGAATTTCTTCCCAAGCGGTTTCTGTTTTTATTTTCAGATCTGACAGTGAGTTATTATTCTCTATGATCAAATCTGCTACTTCTCTTCTTTCTTGATCATTTGCCTGAGAGTTGATACGGGACATAATTTCTTCTTTATCTAGCCCTCTTTTTAAAAGTCTTGACAAACGAATCTCCATATCGCTTTCAACAACTATCACTTTTCTGTATAACGGTTTTCCGGAAAGGATCGCTAATGGCTTTTCAACCAAAATGGCCATATCCAAGATTATGACTGGGGCGGACTCCTCCTTAAGGATCCTATTAAGTTCTTCATTGATACTTGGGTGCGTGATCGCTTC
Source organism: Acidimicrobiaceae bacterium (assembly GCA_002709645.1). Taxonomy (GTDB): domain Bacteria; phylum Actinomycetota; class Acidimicrobiia; order Acidimicrobiales; family UBA8592; genus UBA8592. The sequence goes on along the minus strand of PAQG01000039.1, from coordinate 24,468 downwards.
CAGTTGCGCGAGTTTATCTGGAGATTCAAAAACGATTTTTCCCAGACTGGACCTATCTATTTCTCCTTCATTCAAAAGAATGGCCTCTCCGAACGTTTCCACAATTTCGTTGTAAGCATGACTTCCTGATTTGAGTACAGAATGGCCAACTTCATCAACATTTACAGTGATTGCGCCTTTGCTAGAAAAAATAGATGCAACTGTTGATTTCCCTACACCAATTCCACCAGTGAGCGCTACACAGAATGAGTGCATGATGGTTCAAATCCTATATGTAATTCCCGCAACGCTCTAAGGCAAAAATTCTGATGGTGCGTAAAGTCATTTGCTCCTTCTATGAACCACATGCGGTCAATCCTTTCAACAAGTGCTTTAAAGCTCAATAAGATCTCTCGGCGAGCAAGTGGAGCTCCCATGCAATAATGCGTTCCAAAACCGAATGCGAGATGTTTGCGTGCATTTTGCCGTTCTAGATTGAGGAGTTCTGGGGCATCGAACACAACCTCATCTAGGTTCGCAGAAGCGTACCTGACATTTACCACAGACCCTTTGGGGATGAGAGTTTCATGAAGTATGACGTCCTCGGATGTCTCACGAAACAAACCTTGCACAGGGCCCTCTAGGCGTAATATCTCTTCTACTAGGATCGGAAGATACTTATTTGGATCGTTTTTAAGCAGTTGCCATTGGTCGGCTTGTTGAATGAGTAGCATTACTCCAGCTGATATGGCATTAGTGCTCGTTTCTGATCCACCTACGAAAGTATCAGCCATCATCTCTGCATGGAGTTCTTCGTTAGTAAGCGTTCGCCCCCACTCTGGTATCACCGTGTTGACAAGGTCGCTTAATAGGCTTCCATCTGGATTCTGTCGCAGGCGGTCAAAAATCGGTTGAAAATAATGTTGGGCTTCGATTTCCATTTCTGTTGACCAAATCGCTTCTTCCTCAGTTTGCATCATCCCTAAACGTTGCACCCAAGCATCCGTCCACTCTTTTATTTTCCAGATATCGGCTTCCGGTACGCCTACTTGATGACCGATAACTATTAACGGCAACGGAATTGCGAATTCACGTACCCATTCGCATCTTCCGGTATCAATAAAGTTATCAATGAGACGGTGAGCAAGATCATCAACGAATGGATCCATTTCTTTTATCTTTTGGGGTCGAAACGCGTGTGCGAATAGTTTTCTCATTTCTTTGTGTTCTGGGTCATCCCTACCCGCAAGAGTGGGCGCTGGCACCCAACCTTTTTCCTTATATATCTCTCGCAACATCTGAGAGCGCTTATCTATTTTGCTTTTGTTTCTGCCATTTCGGAATCGTTGCGTATCTTTTAATACAGTTTGGACATCTTCGTACCTTGTAATAATAAACATTCCTGTATTTGGGTCTTGCCAAACTGGGGCACCTTCGCGCAGGGTCTTGTAGGCGTCGTATGGACATTCAGAAATCTCAGGAGCAAAGAAATTAACCTCAGAAGGGTCAACTGTCATTTCATCAGCCATTGTTTATTGAATGTATAAGATTTTCAATGTTTGGCGAATTAGCGGCAGTTGGAAATTCATTGGCGGCAGTTTCCATAGCGAGGTGTGCAGCAATTTCTTCCCATTCGTCATCAATTCGAATTCCCGAACTATCAGCAGCAATATTTAAGCTTCGGAAAACAGCTGCTGTTATCGCTGCATCAACCATGCCTTCCTCACCAACAACTGCAATAAGATTTTCTCTAGCTACTGGGAGTGTCTCATCCACCCTATGGGCTGCTTCTGTGAAAGCAATTAATTGTTCAGAGTAAGGGACTCCCGCATCTAAGCCATTTCCATTAACCGCCTCGCTTACTTTAATAGACTCATCAATTGCTGCGCTGCTCGAACTGAGCAGCATTGTATGGGCACTAGTTCAATAGAAACATTCATTCAGTGCTGAGGTTCTTGCAGCAACAAGTTCGATTTGGGGGCGTGTTAGGTTTCGATGTTTCCAAATCATCTCACCAAACGAGGAGCCAGAATACATTGCTCGAACTAGCAACATACGCCTTGCGTTATCTGCTTGGGCCAAACTTAGGGATACAGCGACATGAGGGAGCTTATCTGCGGAGAATGTTGGAAGGAAAGCAACTCCATCAACTAAGCCATCGGGTCGTTCCAAGCTAGGATCACCTTCTTGAGGATTCGGAAATTTTTCTCTCTCTATTCCTAATGCATCACAAAGATGATCTATAGCAATAATTTGCGAAACTACAGCAGCAAGTTCTGCGTACTTGTCTTCCCCAATGGAATTTATTATCTCATCGTAAATTTGTTGGTTTATGCTTGATGTTTCGTTTGCGACTATCCGAACGACCGCTTTCACGTATGGGGAAAGTACTTCATCACTGTCTTTTGCGTAATTTTTCAATTCGCCTACTTTTTCCCATAGCTTTCGAGGGTTAGATCTCCTTACTTCCTTAGCAATACCTATCCGTTCCTTCCCTGCCCACCAACTTCCAGGTAGCCCTAAGTGATCCCAGACGATTTCAAATGATTCAATTATTTCTGTAGATAGTTTTCTTTCAAGAGATTGAAACGGCTTCATTTCCGCTCACTCACACTCGTGGCTCTTTGGGAAGTCCAAGTACCATTTCGCCGAGAATATTTCGCTGAATTTGAGAAGTTCCAGCGTAGATTGTTCCCGCTCGGGCATTATAAAAAGCCCCTATCCATGAGCTGCTTTCATTGGGAGCTCCGGGATTATCCGAGTGAAATGAAGTTGCTGGTTGGGCCCCATTTAGGACAAGCGCTTCGGTACCTAAGATATCTAGTGATAATTCCGTCACTCTTTTGTGATATTCAGACCAGTAAAGTTTAAACATGCTCTCCTGGGGGCCTGGTTGTTTACCGTTTAGAAATCCCGTTAGGGTGCGCATTCCTAACAATCTCATAATTTCTACTTCAATGTACGATTGAGCTAACCGTTGCCGAGATTTTTCATCTTTGTTTTTATTTTTCGCCTTTGCTAGTTCGATAAGTTTATCCATTTCATATCGAAACATGATCGGCATCGTTGCTGCGCTCTCTCCCCTTTCATAACCAAGCAAAGTCATAGCAACAGCCCATCCTCCATTAACTTCTCCTACAACATTTTCTTTCGCTGTCCTTGCATTCGTAAAGAAAGTTTCGTTGAAATCAGATTCGCCGGAAAGCATTTCAATAGGTCGCAATTCAACGCCTGGCTGATCAATTGGACATAGCATAAAAGAAATCCCTTTATGTTTGGGGGCTTCTTTGTCTGTGCGGCAGAGAACAAAAATCCAATTCGCGAATTGACCTGCAGACGTCCAGATTTTCTGTCCATTTATTAGCCATTCATCACCATCAAGAATAGCGGCACATCCCAATCCTCCGAGATCCGAACCGGCATCAGGCTCTGAGTATCCCTGGCACCAGATATGCTCTCCAGAAATAATCTTTGGCAAGAAATGTGCCTTCTGTTCTGGCGTCCCCCAGTGAAGGATGGTATTACCTACCATTTGGATACTGAAAGCATCATTTGAACCGCCAGCAGGAACCCCTGCTCGCATAAACTCTTCAGCAAGGATAACTTGTTCGAGTTCGCTTAATCCTCCTCCGCCGAACTCTGCTGGCCATGCAGGTGCAAGAAAACCTTTTTCTGCTAGGAGGGGTCGCCAGGTGTTATTCGCGAAATTATACGCATTTTCAGCGCTGAGGGCGCCAATTCCTTTCCATCCTTCAGGCAAATTCGCATGTAAAAAAAATTTTACTTCTTCTCGAAATTCTTCTGCTTCTATTGAGTATGCAGGTAACAAAGGTCACTCCAATCAATTGCTATGTAAATCATAAGGTCTTAATAGGCGGTACTGGGAATCCGGTTAATTTGATTTAACCAATAACTCCTGTTTCTTTGAGCTGTGTTATCTCTTCATTCGTGTATCCAAGTCCAAGAAGTGTCTCTTCATTGTGTTGTCCGCGATGAGCTGCTGCATATTTCGGCTCCGCTGGCGTGGCCGAGAATCGTGCTGCAGGTTTCGGTTGCCTAACGATTCCTGCATCAGGGTGTTCCCATTCTACGAGAGTTCCATTATGAACGATCTGTGGATCCGATATCGCTTCTTCACCAGTAAGAACAGGGCCACTTGGTACGTCTGCTTCTATTAGCGCTTCGATTGCTTCATCGCAAGTCATTAGTAGAAATGCATCTGCAAGCATTTCTCCTAGAATTACAAAGTTCTGTGGATTAGCAGCTAAAGCTGCCATTGAAGAAAATCTTTCATCTTCTGCCCATTCAGGATGGCCGACAGCTGCACATACCCCTGCTCTTTGACCGTCAGATGCAGCAAAGTAAACAATTTTTCCATCGCTGCACTCAGTTAGGTTATATACCGTTGATAGAAGGATCCCTCCATTTGCATCTTCATCAACCATAGTGAGGTCCATCATCGCGTCTGGCCAGAAGAAATACATGCAGGCGTCAACCATAGGGATTTCCACAAATTGACCATTTCCAGTTCGTTCTCTGGCTAACAATGCAGCTGTTGTAGCTTGTGCGACAGTTAACGCAGTTGATTTATCGGCAAATAGGTTTCGTATCAGGTCTGGGAATGGAATTTGAGGATTTAATTGACGGCTTATAACACCACAAACCCCTTGTATCACAGGGTCAAGAACTGGGCGGCCTGAATAGGGTCCTGTCGGGCCGAAACCACTAATTGAGATATATATCAGATTCGGATTGATAGCTACAAGATCTTCGTATCCTAAACCAAGTCTGTCAATTGCCCCTGGACGAAAGTTCTGAACGAAAACATCCGTTTCTTTGATTAATCGCTTAATTACTTCACGGCCCGCATCTTGGGAAAGGTCTAAGGAGATAGATTGCTTCCCACGATTGTTATTCATGTAGAAAGCACCGATCCCTCCTTTGTCAAAGGATGGGAGACGCGTTATATCCCCTAAACCTGAAACTGGTTCTACTTTAATTACATCTGCGCCTTGGTCAGCGAGAAGCATCGTTGCGAAAGGACCCGACACAACCTGTGTTAAGTCTAAAATTTTATAACCCTCTAAAGGACCTGCCATACCGTTCCACCTCACAGTATCGTCGTTGATGAAGATTATTTCCATACTGAGCTTCTCGCAAAATCTAAACCCGCAATTTTCGCTATTTTTCTGAATCAGGTAAGGTCCGATTTGGGGAAAGTAATGATATTCATTGTTGTTAAATTCAAGACGAAACCTGAATGGGCGAGCAAGTGGTTGGACTTAGTCAGTGATTTTACAGAAGCGACTAGATCAGAACCTGGAAACCTTTGGTTCGAATGGTCTCAAAGTTGCGATGACCCTTCTGTTTTTGTCCTCATTGAAGCGTTCACAGAAAACGGCGCAGAACCCCATGTAAACAGCGAGCATTTTAAAGAAGCTATGTCTCAAATGCCTGCAGCACTCGCTGATACACCGAGAATCATCAACACCACGATTGAAAACATGGCCGATTGGTCCCTTATGGGCGAATTATCGGTTGATGTATAATCAAAAGGAGAAATTATGACTGCATCGTACAACCCAGATTATGATCCAGACGGTATTGAGGGAGGCATTGACACGAATGTAATGCCATGGATTGAGATTAAACAAGCTCCCGGTATGAGGTTTAAGCCTTTAAGGGCAAGTCAAGAGTCTGGCTGGTTCTCACTTATCGTGCAAATAGAAGCTGGCGTTGAACTCCCACCTATGGTTTACCTTGGAGGTGGAGACATGATGCTTCTCTCCGGTCTTCTTTCCTATACAAAAGGGGATCTAGCGGCAACAATTGGCCCTGGAATCTGGGGTTACATACCTGCGAACTCCCGAATCGAAGGTCTCGTCGTTACAGAAACAACAGAGTTTCAAGCAAATTTTTTCGGGTCGCTTGCATTTCTCGCTGAAGATGGACGAAGCGTAGAAAGCATTCTTACCTCTCTTGATGTTCTATCTGCGGCTAGAACTAACGGATTAACGTTGGTACCTAATAGCTTGGCGGAATGCATGCAACCTCGACCTGCCCCGTATCATGGCGAGCCTGAACCTCTTGCAATTGCTGGTGACGAGAATACCCTTGTCAATTCAGCTGAAGGGCTTGAAGATGAAGAGAAATTCACTCACCCGCATTGGGTAGATACAAGAACAATCCCATGGATATACACAATTGAAGGCATGGAAGATATGGGTCTTAAAATACTCCGTGTTAGTGAAGAAACAGGGATTGTTTCTTTACTCGTTCTCCATAATGGAGTCGCTGGGCCCCACTATCACCTCGGCGCAGCTGATTTCCTTATCCTTAGTGGCCATCTAGGGTTTCGCGCTGGCCCTACAGAAGGGTACGGGCCTGGAGTCTGGTTCTATGAGCCAGCAGGTGCTCGGCACGATGCGACCCAACGCGTTGGTGAAAATGAAGACCTCATCTATACGGCGAATGTCTACGGCCCCGTTCAATTTGACGAAGGTCGTGATACACCTATAACTATGGTCCTCTCTTGGATGAGTTATAAAGCAATGGCTGATGCATCTGGCGCTCAACTTGTCCGCAATGTTTTCCCAAATGACAGTTCTTTACTAGCTTGGTCTCCTATTGGCAATAATGCGTAACTAGTTCGAAAATGAGCTTGTTACTTGGTGATGCTCTCCATCACCAAATTTCAGGTCACCTCTTTTTGATGCTAAATGTATTCCCAAGAAAATTCCGGTGATTGCAATTGATGCCAAAATACCTCCTGACGCCAACATAACTAGTGCAGGGGCTGGACATGTTCCAGCTATTGCCCAACCCGTACCAAAAACAGCTGCACCTTTTATGTGATGCGTTTGCGGTTTAGATCGCTGAAGTTTGATTTCCGATCCTATAAGGGTTGTTGTTTGCTTCTTCTCAAATATCCATAACGCCGCCGTTGCCACTATTATTCCTGATCCCATAAACCCGTATACATAGAATTCATCAAGGCGAAGCATTGCGTGAATAGTGTCATATTCATGCAGCGTTCCTGCGGCCAGGATCCCACCGAATCCTGCTCCGAAAAATAATCCAAAGAAATTCATTCGACGAGAGTTCATAATTTGCCTCCCGATATTAAACGGATCGCCCCTGTAGCGATGATTGCCGAACTCATAAACGTACAAGTTGCTACAATTGATGACTTTGACCTTTGAGCGATTCCACATATTCCATGCCCGGATGTGCATCCACCTGCGACTTTGGCGCCATACCCTATTAGTACCGATCCAATAAAAATTAAAGGAATAACTAACCAGAGTGGAGAAGCAGCACGAAAAGCATCAAATCCACTTCGGAATCCACGGCTATCCTGCAAAAATTGTGTAACGATGACACCTCCAAGTGCCATTCCAATGAAATACCAAATTCTCCAAATAACCCTGTAGCCATTTCGGCGTAAAAAATTAAGTGTTTGTGTGTAAGCGCCACTGGCGCCCAGAGGTTGATTCATTGCCAAAAAGAATGTTGCGGTAAGTGCTCCCAAAAGCGGTCCCAAAATAAACCAAGGAGCTCTTTCAGGAAGTAGCGCTGCAAAAATGAGTTGATTATCCATAAATTTCTTCTTATTTGTATTACTCAAGGCTCGTAACTAATAAACTAACAACGGGGAAAGGGAATTACTCAACAATGACTGATCTAAAAGAAACTCCAATCCAAGTAGTTGGGATTCCAAGGGATAAGGCACCCGAACCTATTCTTGGCGATGATCCGATCATTCTCGGGGAGAGGTATTACTCTCCTGATTTTGCCAAGCAAGAATGGGAGAAAATGTGGACCAGAGTTTGGCAAATCGCTGGACGGGTAGACCAGATTCCTGAACCTGGAGATTATGTGTGCTACGAAATCATGCACGAATCGATTATCTGTGTTCGTGGTGAAGATTCCCAAATTAGAGCCTTCTATAATGCTTGCCAACACCGTGGCAATCAACTGGTCACTGCTGAAGTTGGGACGCTAGCAAGTGGTGAGTTTCAGTGCGCGTACCATGGATGGCGATTCAGTAATACTGGTACATGTACTTGGGCATACGATGATGATGATTTTCCCCAAGGTTCACCGTGTGGCAAAGTTAATCTGGTTCAAATTCCTTGCGATACCTGGGCAGGTTTCATTTGGTTCAATATGGACCCGAACACTAAACCTCTTCAAGATTGGCTTGACCCCGTGGCTTCCCATCTGGACTCGTACCGAATGGAAGAAATGAAACGAACCCATTGGGTAACCATAGAAGGTGAGTGGAACTGGAAATGCGTGCAGGATAATTTCAATGAAAGCTATCACCTTCCCTTCGTGCACCCCCAAACAGTAGCTTCAATGAACGAGCATCACAGTGGTTGCCAATTTGATTTGTATCCATCTGGGCATTGCCGAATGCTAATGCCAGGTGGAGGACCTGGACCACAATATCGGGGTTCGGCTGACCGTACTTTCAAAAGTCTAAAAGAAACATTTGATTTTTGGGACTTTGATCCCGAACCATACAGAGAGAATTTATCCGGCCTACGTGTAGCTCTGCAGCAGAGGAAACGTGAACTTTCAGAGCCTAAAGGATATGATTTCTCTCGTTATTCTGATGAACAATTGACTGACCATTATCACTACACACTATTTCCAAACGTCTCGTTTAGCATGAAACCTGATGGATGCATTTTCCTCCGTTCTGCCCCTCATCCAGAAGATCCCAATAAGTGTTTATTTGACATGTGGTATCTAACGATGTTCCCCGAAGGGGCTAAAGAGTATTACTCGAATTCAATGCGTGATTGGGTTTCTATTGATCATCAAGTTGAGCATGTCACGGGATTAGCTGGTGAAGTAAGTTGCGGACCTGGCATAGATCAAGATGTCGCTATTTGGTCTACTCAACACAAAGGCTTGCGCTCACGTGGCTACAGAGGAGAATATCTACCATTACAAGAGAGAAGGATCCGTTATTTCCATGAAACGCTTGACGCTTATCTTGCAATGGATCCATTATGACTGATAGCGAACCGCACTTACTTGGAGACCTTGAAGACCTCCAAGATGGTGAGATGCGGGTATTTGAAGATATCGGTGATTACGGAATAGTGGTTTGTAGAGTAGATGGAGAACTTTATGCTATTGAAGATAACTGCAGCCATGCAGATACACCGTTAAGTGAAGGTCGGTTACGGTCTCATAACCTTACGTGCCCTCTTCATGGAACGTCTTTTGATGTACGAACTGGGGAGCATAGCGGACCCCCTGCTTATGAAGGGGTGCCCTGCTTCAAAGTGAAAGTTGAAGATGGAGTCGCTGTTGCCTTTCCCACCAGTGACGGAAAGAATACCAACGATGGCTCAGGCGACGTTGGTGGGATTTTCCAAACAAGATAGTTAGGGAGGGGCTACGAATGAACGAACTAAATGGAATGACGGCGATTGTTACTGGTGCAGCGCAGGGGCTAGGAAAAGCTTTTGCTGAACGTTTAACGAATGAGGGATGCAATGTTGCTATCACAGATAAACGTCCAGAGGTTGACGACATTGACGAAAGCCTTGGAGTTCTTTCGTTTCAAGGCGATGTTAGCGACAGCGGACATGTGCACCAAGTTGTGAGTTCAACTGTTAAAGCGTTTGGAACGATAGACATTCTGATTAATAACGCTGGAGAAGTTCTCCCGACTGGCCCTTTGGATGATTGGGATCAAGCTACTGACACATTTGAAAGAATATTTCGCTCAAATACTAAAGGTGCTTATTTATTCGGTCGGGCTGTCGCCCCAATAATGGCAGAGCAGAGATCAGGAAACATATTGAATGTCAGCACCGATCATGTAAAGCCTGCCCCGCATGCTCTTCGCCATCATGGTCACGGAAATATGGATCTATACAATGCTTCAAAATGGGCTTTAAATGGTCTCACGTTTGACTGGGCAAAGTCATTAGAGAAATTTAATATTCGAGTGAATAATTTGTGTGTTGGAGCGACGAATACTGAAATGCTTCGAAAATGGAGTGGCCCTGACCCTGATCCTGCATGGGTAGAGAGTTGGATGGATCCTGCGACTGTTGCAGGTGTAGTCGTTGATCTCTTCTTAGAGGGGCCCGAAGGAAGAACTGGAGATAATATTGGACTCTACGCAGGGTATGACTGCATCCTGCCTCCACCCGAAACTGAGTAACTTATCCTGAAACTTTAAGTTCCCAACAAGTATGCATTTCATTAAGCAATAGGGACCTAAGTCTCGGATTGCTTTCATCTACCAGTTTAATATCTGGTTTTTCCTGAAGAAGAATCGATGAAGCTGTAACTGCGCTATCCCGAACAATTGCATATAAAGATCTCGGCCTTTCTTTCGGAACAGCGGGATGAATTGAAGGCTGACCAAGACCGAAGGCTATTCCGGACGGCAGCCCATCTGCCCGATATTGTCCTCGCGGTTCGCGCTGACATAGATCCTTTCTTCCAACAATAAACTTCTCAGGGACACTGAATTGTCTTGGGTCCCTATTGGCAGCTGCAGCAGAGCACATCATCAAAGCTCCTTTAGGCAATAATCGACCAAACCGCTCAATTTCAGTTCTTGTAAAGCGTTTCGCCGATATAACAGGTGGCGTATAACGAAGTGTCTCTAACCATGCGAACTTTAGCATTCTCGGATCTTCACGAATTTTTCCTATTTCATTTGGATTCCTCAATAAGTTAAACCAAAGATTTGCTACCCCGCCATGAAGAGTTTCGTGGTCAAGCTCAAGAATCGTGACTACTAGATCAGATACTTGCGTTTCTCTTTCTGCAAGTGAGCATTGAGCAATAGCACTGATGAAATCTATGCCTGGTTCTTTTTTACGATCGGAAAAAATTGGGCTTAGTAGCGTTTCTAGATTTTTCAAAGCTTCTAGGCCATCTTGTTTTCTGAGAGGATCCCAGCCAACACCTCTCTGCATTTTTAAAAATAAGGGGATGAATTGACTAAGTTGCTCTTGAGGGATGTTTAGGATCGCTCCCCACAGCTTAAGAGGAATCTTTGCACAGAATTCAATGGCTAGATCTAAGTGCCCACTATCCCAATCATGCAGAATATCACCAGTGATTGTTTCCACATGGCCGTCAACGCTGCTCTCAAATGCTTTCTGTACTGATATTTCACTCCATAAGTTTTTCCCATAGTTTTCTAGGTTGTAAAACCAGGTTTTCGGACGGGTTTCATAGTTCCTCTCATCAGCAAAGACTGAAGTCACATCGTCGTATCTGGTAAGCCAGAATCTATTTCCAAGCCAGTCTCGATAACAGGGGTAATTCTCTCGCAGGAGCCCCACTAGTGGATATGGGTTTTGGAGGTATTGATCTGAGATTAACTCCCTAGGTTTAATAAGATTCGTTGTTTCACCAACCCTCTCTCTTTGGTAAACCTCATACGTTCTGTAACCGGGAGCAGATTCAGGTTCTTCATCTATTTCATATTTTTCTTGATCTTGCATATCGCTATTTCGGTAAATCAAAATCCAGCCAGAGCTCTCGAATAGAACCAAGTCCAATAGGGGCTAAAGATACTCCATCAATGTCTTTAGGCATTAGGTCAGAATTTATTCGAACATTTTTAAGTGTTTTATCGAGAATTTTTGAACCAATAACTGTTTCTTGATGCGAAATCCAAGCTCCAGGGCAGAGGTGCGGTCCTACCCCGAAAGCCATGTGGCTGCATTTTCCTTCTTTATCATGTCCTGATCTCAGTATTTTACCGGAGTATAAATCCTCTCGGAAAATGTTGAACTCTTCGGGGTTTTCGAAAATTCGATCATCATGATTCGCTGATACATCAACCATGTGGATTAACGAACCCGCTGGTATGTGAACACCATGCAATGTTAGATCATTCGTGTTATGCCGAGGTTGGCCTCCAATGGATGTGGAGTGTCTCAGCATTTCATGGAATGCCGTATCCCAGAGTTCCAAATCTTCTCTAACTTTTTCCAATTGATCAGGATGTTGAAGCAATAAGTACCATAAGTTCATAATAGCGCCGCGAGTAGTTTCGCCCCCTCCGCCCACAACGAGGGCAATAAAGGAAGTGATCTCCTCTGTTGACATTACATCACCATCTATTTCTGAATTACATAATTCGGAAATGATATCCAAACAAATATTGTCCCCCATTTGATCTGTGAGGTATGTCGGTTTATTTCTTTTCTGTTCAACAAGGTCCTCTACGTACTCTTCTAAGTCTTGGCGGGCTTCTAGGCCTTCGTGATGAGTCTCAGAGCCTCCAAGGCCTGACATCATGGCGTCATACCACCAGGTGAATTGCTGACGGGCTTCTTGGGGAATTCCTAGTACTTGCGCGACGACACTAATTGGGAATTCATTTGCGAATGCTTTCCCTAGTTCAACTGTGACCTTCCCTTTCTCATTATCTATGAGAACTTCTTTTGGGTTATCAGCCAACCACCATTCAGATATTAATTCATCTGCTATTTCCTCTAGCGCGTGCAGTCTTTTTGTTAATGCTGCCCCTACTAGATGGCGTCCGTAGATATTTCTTCTCCTTCTGTGTTCAATTCCGCTTAATTCAAGTTGCGTGTTGCCCAACACGCCACTTGAAGAACCCTTCGGTATCGTATTGAATCCGATTTCATCGAAATAGCAGTTGGTGATATCTGCGTATCGTGTGACGAAATAAGAATTGTGTAATTGGTCGTAGTAGACGGGATAGTGGTCTCGAAGAATTCGATAATAGGGGTAGGGATTCCGTCCAAATTCACCGCTATCAAAGATACGGGGATCTATTAATGGTATTCCATCTTCTGTGAATCCCATATCAACTGCCTGCCCGAGAGGCATATATGGAAATTTGCGTTGCGCCCCAGAGGTATCTCCATCGATATCCAAAATATCATTCAACGTGTTTAAATTTTTCTCAGACATAATGACTCCCAACGTACCCGGAATACTCTCTTGTTTGTGCGCTCAGCACAGCTATAGGGTTTGAAATCATGCAACTATACCTTTTTCTCTTAATTGATTTCGTTCTTCTTCCCCTATTCCTATTTCCAAAAGGATCTCTTCATTGTGTTCATTCAAGAGAGGGGCACTGTTAAGGATTGGTAGCTGCGTTTCCGTAAATATTGTTGAATGACGTGGTGAACGTATTCTTCCTGCCGTAGGGTGTTCCCATTCAAAGAAGGTTCCGTTATGAACAACTTGTGGGATATCCGCTACTTTGTTTAGTTCAATAACTTCACCACATGGAACAGAATTGGCATGTAACCGGTGAGCAATTTCACCTGTTGGAAATGATCTGAAAGCGTCAGCTATAAGCCCACCTAAAATTTCGTTATTATTGCCGGTATGCCGAGCTTCCCTTGAAGAAAACCTTTCGTCGGTAAACCACTCGGGATGACCCAAAGCTGTATACAAGCCTTTAATTTGGTGGTCAGCTACAGCGAAATAAACAACGTACCCGTCTTCGGTTTCAGTCATGTTCATCAATTTGCTCAGATGGGTACCGCTTTCCACATCGCTGTCAAGAAGGGTTTCTGCCATTCCTCCATCTGGCCATAAAAATGCTATAGCTACATCTATCATAGCTATTTCAAGTTCTTGTCCGCCTGCCCCTCGTTCTCTCGCAAATAGTGCAGCAGTGATGGATAACGCCATTTCCCATGAAACGGCCTTATCAATAAGAGCAGTTCTCATAAGGTCAGGAAATGGGATCTGCGGATTTACCTGAAGGGACACATATCCGCACATAGCCTGTAGCACGGGATCATAGACTGCTCGGTCAGCGTATGGTCCATCTTGGCCATATCCGGATAACGATACATAAATTACTTTCGGATTTAATGCTTTAACTGTCTTATAGTCAAGCCCTAGTTCGGCTATTTTCCCTGGGCGCATTGACTGTATAACAACATCCGCGTTTTCTATAAGCTTCAAGGCGATCGCTCGGCCTTCTGCTTCTTTAAGATTTATCTGGACAGAACGTTTCCCTCTATTGCAGTTCAAAACGGCGCTATTTAGTCCCCCTTTAGAGAAACCCGAAGTTCGTGTTATGTCACCTACTCCCGGATATTCAACTTTAATGACGTCAGCTCCTAATTCGGCTAAAAGCATTCCGGCTACCGGACCCGCTACGACCTGAGTGAAATCAACAACTTTTATATTATTAAGAGGCGTCATATTTTCATGTCAAAGCTTGGTAGACGGTTGCTTTTAATTCTCGGCGGATTGGGTAATAGCTTGATGGCATAAACTGTGTCATGAATATGCACGTTACTTCTTCAACTGGGTCAACCCAGAATCTCGTACTCGCTGCCCCGCCCCATGCAAATTCTCCCTTTGACCCAAGAGCAGCATTCGCTGCAGGGTTCTCAAGCACTGAGAAGCCAAGGCCGAATCCCATACCTTCCATGGCCGTTTCGGTAAATGTTGACTGACCAAGATCATTTAATGTAACTCCACCAGGAAGATGATTCATGGTCATAAATTCTAAAGTATGCCTACCAATAATTCTTTCTCCTTGGAGTTCACCGCCTCTTAAAAGCATAGAAACAAAGCGTTGGTAGTCATCGGTTGTGGAGACCATGCCACCACCACCTGAAAGAAACCTAGCTGGTTCTAAGTAATCGCTTGAGGAAGCATCATCTATTTTTGTTAATGGATTTTCAGGTGTGATCGCATAGTTGGATGTGAATCGGTTACTTTTTTCTTCATCAACGTGGAATCCGGTGTCAACCATCTCTAAAGGTTCAGTAATATTTTTAGTTAAATATTCGTCTAAATTCTGTCCGCTTATTACTTCGATTAGTCGTCCGCAGATGTCGGTTGACATTGAGTAGTTCCAACTAGTTCCAGGGTCAAACAGTAACGGCATCTCTCCTAGCTTGTTAGCTGTTTCTTCCAAAGTTTGAATAGCGTCGCCCTTTTGCCCCCAAATGCTCCCAAATGCTGATTTTCTATACATTTTGTCAAGATTGTTAGAAAAGTGAAATCCATAGGTTAAGCCTGAAGTATGCATAAGCATGTCGCGAACGGTCAAGGTTGTTTGTGCCGGCCTTAGAGCTGGTTTCAGGTATGAACCCCCTATTAGAACTTGCGGATCAGAGAAAGCAGGGATGAATTTTTCCACTGGGTCTTCTAGGATAAATTCGCCCTTCTCGTACAATTGCATCAAACCTATTGAAGTAAGGGGCTTTGTCATGGAATAAATCCGAAAGATCGCATCGTCTCTCAGGTCAATGTTCTCTTCAATATCGGCTTTACCTATTGTGTGTCGCAGAACGACCTCATCACCTTGTGCCACTTGCACTTGCGCACATGGAAATTTCCCACTTTCTACATAACGATTGCAAAGTTTAGTGACTCGTGACAGTCGCTCATGATCAAAACCGTGCCCCATTTTGCCCCCCATTGATCTTTATTGGATGGTCTCAGTTTAGACTGGCACAATCCGAAGCTCTAAATGGCAGACTTATTAATATGAATAACAACGATACTGGCGAAACCCAAAAACAGGATTTTATCCGGACCCTTGTTAATGATGATCTTGCTTCCCAACGTTTCTCTGGAAAAGTACAGACACGATTTCCCCCTGAACCAAATGGTCACCTCCATCTAGGTCACGCAAAGTCCATTTGCTTAAATTTTGGCTTAGCATCTGAGTACGGAGGAGTATGTAATTTACGTTTTGATGATACAAACCCAACCACTGAGAGCGAAGAATTTGCTGACTCGATCCGTAAAGACATTGAATGGCTGCTTGGGCATGAATTGCCGGAGGAACCAGTTTTTGCATCAAACTATTTTGATCAACTTTATGAGTGGGCTGAAAGACTTGTTGAATTAGGAAAAGCATACGTTGATGATCAGACTGCTGAAATGATCTCTACCCAACGTGGTAGTTTCACAGAACCTGGAGTTAATAGTCCATTTAGGGAGCGAAGCCCAGAGGAAAATCTTGTTTTATTTCGAGAGATGCGTGCTGGTAAATTCTCTGAGGGGCAATGCGTGTTGCGTGCCAAAATCTCCATGGATCATGACAATATGAACATGCGCGACCCAGTCCTATACCGGATACGGCACGAATCACATTTCCGCACTGCTAACGACTGGGTTATCTACCCGACATATGATTGGGCACATGGACAGTCGGATGCAATTGAAGGGGTGACACATTCATTATGCACCTTAGAGTTCGACTCCCACCGCCCTCTCTACGACTGGTTTTTAGAACAGCTGGAAATACCTCATGATAAGCGCCCGTACCAAACAGAGTTCGCTAGGTTGAATTTTACGCACACGGTTCTCTCAAAACGACTATTAAGACAGTTGGTAGAGGAATCAGTTGTGCAGGGTTGGGATGACCCTCGAATGCCCACATTAAGCGGACAAAGAAAACGTGGATATCCTCCCTCCGCTATAAGAGCATTTTGTGATCACATAGGAATAGCGAAAACAAATAGCACTCATGAAGTAGAACTTTTGGAGTCTTTCGTCCGAAGTGAACTGAATCAAACTGCGGATAGGAAAATGGCTGTAATAAATCCTTTGAAATTGACAATCACGAATTGGCCTAAAGGAGAGATTGAGTACCGAGATGCTATAAACAACCCAGAGGATCCATCGCAGGGCTCGCGCAAAGTCCCGTTCTCCGGGGACCTTTACATAGAACACGAAGACTTCATGGAAGACCCACCCAAAAAGTTTTTCCGCCTGTCTCCTGGTCGAGAAGTTAGGCTGCGATTTGGTTACTTCATTACGTGTAACGAAGTGATCAAAGATGACGATGGAAACCCTGTTGAGCTTCTATGTACTTACGATCCGGAAACTAGTGGTGGCAAGGCACCTGATGGTAGAAAAGTCAAAGCTACTCTTCATTGGGTTGAAGCTTCAAACTGTGTTGAAGGATCAGCAATTACATATGCCAGACTTTTTAGATCTGAACATCCCGATACGTCATCTGATGTCTTCCAAGATTTGAATCATGCTTCCTTGACTAAATTTTCTTCAGTAAAATTTGAACCTTCTATTCAGGACCTTCTGGATGGTGAAGTCGTTCAATTTGAACGGCTTGGTTATTTCTGCAAAGACGACACTGAAGCGAATTTATTCCACAGGACTGTTGGGCTTCGAGATGAATGGGCAAACATACAGAAGCGTAAGGGCACTAATTAATTTCAATCCGCTCTTGTGGAGTACGTACTCGCCCATCCCCATGTGAGAACAAAACATCGTTATACCCTTTCCCTTGAGGCAAGGCCTCGAGGTAATCGCTTTTATGAAAACTCACATAAACCGTTCTCCGATTGTGACTTGATTCCCGTGGTGGTGGCGCTACATGCAATGTGTGCCCATAATGCACAGTCACATCTCCAGGTTGTGCTTTTACGCCAATCGTTTTATTAGTTCTTTGAGCGACATCAGCCCCTCCGGAAAATTGGTTAGAACTAGGTAGAAATATGAGCTGCCCGGATCTTTCGTTTGCTTCATCTAATTGAATTCCGATATTTAACCCGGGACAAATTAAGGGATGCCCTCCCATGCCACAATCACGGTGCCATGGAAGGTCAGCTAAGCCTTCAACTACCTCAGGGACCTTTATCACTACGGAGACGCCATCTCCATGGTCAGGGGTTGGGTAAAGTTTCTCATCAGCTAATTCGGCAAGATTCAATAGTCGCCGGTCATATGCTAATTTCGAGAATAGTTCTGAACCATGGTTCATGTAAGTAACTCTGCAACAGTGTTCTTTACCATTCTTGTCAGTAGCCCACCAGGATCTTTTGTCTTCAGGGGTTGCATTTGCCCGTCTCGCCTCAACCTCTTGGGACATTTTACGTATTTCTTCCTTATCAAAAACCTCTCGGACTACGATGAATCCAAGGTTGCGTAACGAATTTCCCATCTCTGTAGGCTCATCATCTAATCCGAATTCATGTTCAAAGTCTCCTCGTATGTCGTCAGATGCAAAGATAGGTCGCTCGTTGTATAGCGCTTGAAGAGGCGCTTCCCATGCTGCAACATGATTAAAACTCCCTTTCTCTAAAACGACTCGATTCTGGATAAGTAGTCCCATTATTGACCATGCTTCAGACACTAAATCCTTCCAATCTTCAGTCTCTGCTGAGATCACTACTTTCGCTTCATTGATCTTGTGATCAATTTCAATTCCGTTTTCAGTAGCGTTTAGCCGCCAGGAATTTCCATCTTTCAACTGAATCCCGATTGATCTTCCTAATCCAACGCTAAAAGCTGCTTGCTTTCCCAGTCGACCTTCACCTCGGCTTGTCTTAATCTCTTCATGAAGTTCATCCAGAGATACTTGCTGGAAATAAGCTCGGAGAGGTTGCATAGATTCAGTTTACTAAAAGTTCACATAATATTCAGAGGCAGCATTAAGCAATTGGAAATGCATGTGCATGGTTATGACCATTCAGCTTCAAGGTGAGAAGGGATTGGCCTGATACGCGGATACCACGGTGAACGTAAAGGGTCGCCAGGGGTTAATGATAATGACAACCCGGGAGTTAAAGGAACAGTGGGTTTTGTTTCTGGTCTAGAGGCATACCTAATGTCGTCACCATAAATACGAATCGTTATGGCTCGACGTTGACTTGATGGGCCAGTGGGACCTCCACCATGGAGCACACTTGGATGGGCGAAAATCACGTCACCTGGAGTAATTTCCCAAGAGCGTATATCAAATGCTTCCCTATTTTTCTCGATATCAGGAAGGGGTGGAAATTCCTTGCCATAGTGAGGAAGTGTTGGGTCTTCATTTACTTTCGCTGGATTAAATCCATCATAAATTGTTCCGTGCTGAGAGCCTGCGACATATTCAAGGCATTCATCTGACGTGAGGTGATCCAGCGATATCCAAGCAGATGCAATTTGGGTTCCAGAAATAGGCCAGAATGGGGTGTCCTGATGCCAAGGGGTCCGAGCGGAATTTCCTCCTTGTTTAATAAAGAACTCATCTGAATACAACCAAAGATTTTCAGAACCAATTAATTTCCCGATGAGGTCGGCGATCGGTGAGTCATAAATTAAACGCCGAATTTCAGGAATTACTTCAAAATTTCTAATTGTTTCGATGAACTCGCCTTCCTGACCTTTGAAAAAAAGATGCATTTCTTGACTACTGTTATTTAGCACCCTCTGTAAGCCAAGCTCAAGCAGTAGCAGCCACTCGGGATGAAGAACATTTTTCACCATCACTACGCCGTCTTCATTAAATTCACTAATCACAGAGTCTGTAATTGATCTTAAAGGGTTCGGGTTTGGCGTTCGTTCGGATGGCTTCAGATTTGATGCCCTTATTCTTTCTTCTTCAGACATGCTCCCCCAATTGAATTATAAGAACTTTTTCATTGCATCGCCTGGGAGAGGCTCATCACCGAAAAGTTTGTCTTGGAATTTTCGCATTCCATTTAACCATTTGTCTATATTCCCAGCTTTAAATTCTATGTAACCTTGCACTTCCTTATGTGGGAGTACCAGAAATCGTTCTTCTGAGATTGCTTCCATGCATGCTTCAGCAACGGTTTCTGATTCCAAGATTCCATCAGAGCTCGCTACTCCACCTTCCTGCCATTCTGGACTTTCTTCATTTCCTGCCACATCTGGGCTGTTAACTAAGATATCTGTTCGCACAGCTTGGGGGCATAGAACAGAAACACGTATTCCTTGGTGGTAATGGGTGATTGAAAGCCATTCAGCTAAGGAGACAGCAGCGCTTTTAGTCATGGAGTAAGAAAGAGAGCCGATTTGGGTTAGTAAACCTGCTGCAGAAGCAGTGTTTAATAAGTATCCGCCTTCATTTGCAATCATTTGGGGAAGAACAGCTCGCGCCGCATATATATGCGCCATCACATGCACCTCCCACATATTTAAGATCCGTTCATTCGTATCTTCCAAGCCAGCCGAAGTTACGAAACCAGCATTTGAACAAAAAATCCCTATAGGGCCATGGCGTTTCTCAACGTTCTCAACAAGCGCAGTAATTTCATCTTCTTTTGAGACATCAACCCGAAACGATTCACCTCCAATGTCAGTCGCGACACTTTTTGCTTTATCACCATTGATGTCAGCGACTATCACCGTTTGTGCTTCTTTTTTTGCTGCAGCGCGCGCAAGAGCTGCACCGATACCTGCACCACCCCCGGTTACGACCACTACTTGATCTTTAATGTCCATTTTCAGCCAATCTTTTTTTGTAATGCATCTCTACCGATTCGTAAAGTAGCAAGCTATACATTGAATAATCCTACATTGCCTTTGTGTAACATTTCTTTTGAAAAAAGTAGAATCCGCTACTTCTTTGATTAGAATGGTATTGTCGATGGCTTTTGCTAGAGATAACAACGACCGAGTTCGTTGAGTTTCTACGTGATGTTGCTTCCGATTTCGGTACTCATGTGCTGAACATACTAAGGAGAAAATTATTACTAATGACAATCCTGTCATTCCAATGCAAGAATTTGAGCGTTTAGTTCAATTGCATTTGGATGGACGGTCTTCAGATGAAGATCTCAGCATTCTTCAAAACAACCGGAATCAATGGGTTGAGGTTCTTTTCCGACTCTTGGAACATACTGACCAAAGCATTTCCCGAGTTCGGAGAAAGTACCGTGGTGCTGCTCGGAGAACCGTTCTTGACGACTTGAACAATGAAGCCGATAGATTAGATAAGGTCCTAACCGAGCTACTTGGCCCTGCTCCGAAAGCAGAAACCAAAAGTTCAGATAGATACGGCCATGAAAATGTCGATTCTGACCTTCAGCTAGCTTGGCGAGATGGGCGACTGGTTGCTTGGCTGGGCGCATACAGAAGTCGGCCAGAAGGTCATGAAGAGATCATTGACCGACTGGCCTCACTCGGTGCTAATTCCATAGAATGGAGCCCTGCGGAAGATCTTTCACTTCCCGAAGAAATAAAAGCACCTTCGGTTTCTGCCCCTATCTCCTCTACACTTGGCTGGCTTGTTTCGCTTGGAAATGATAGGCCTGACAAGATTGGTGTGACTGCAATTTGGATGGGATTAGCTGCTGGTATCGCCGTTCAGCTCGTAACGCAAGGAAAGATTTACCCTGTGCTACACGAAGTGAATGGAACACATAACGACGAATCTGGTGATGCCTTGTTCCATGTCCGATGGGCCCCAGCGTTAATCGATATAAATGCACATGCTGCTTTAGTGTCATCCACTCCAGGCGCGGCAATGGTTGCTTGTGATGAGTCTGACAGACACAGATTTGTTGGGAAAGTACTATCTGATCTCACAGATTCAATTGTTCGGATGGCTGCTAGTCAGGTTGACCTTCCATATGCTCCACCGGAAATTAAATCTAGAGAAGATTTTGGAGAGATGCTCGTTGCCGCTCTTGATGGAATGGCATTTCGTGGAGATGCAGATTTTGGAACAGATATTGCTAGGCGTCTCTCTCAATGGGCAGTTCCTGTTACTGGAATAGAGAAGTTACGGCTTGTCGTCCAAATGGATGCTCCCGATGAATCTGGGGCATGGTTAACGAAGGTTCTCGTTCCAAACGATAGTGGTGGACTTGAGCCAATTGAAATTACTATCAACACTGGTAGTGAAACTCGGCGAAAGCTAGTCAATAAGCAAATATCTCGTTTGGAACGATTATTCCCTGAACTCTTGCGCCCAGGTGGACGAAGAAGAGGAGAAGTTTTACTTTCTCAAGCGGAAGCGTGGGATTTAATGACCGGTATCGGTGAAAATCTCCAAGTCGCCGGCTTTGATGTACGAGTTCCACCAATGTCTAAGAGAAAAGCCTCACCCATCCTTCGGATCACAGCTGAGACTCAAGAGACGATGGTGAGTGCACAACAATTAGCAAATGTCAGATGGAGTGCCGTTTTCGATGACGTTGAGTTAAATGCGGAAGAAATTGAGCGTTTAGCAAGTGAAGCTCGCCCCCTCGTTGAATCAAAAGGTCAATGGATTGAATTAGACAAAGCTGACCTTGCTGACGCTGCAGCAGCATTAGCTGAGTATTCTAAGAAGAAAAAAATGAGCGGAGCTGAAATGCTTCGGCATGCTCTCGGCTTGGAAGGAAAGGCTTTAGGTGGAATTGCCCTTGATGGCGATGGTTGGGCAGCAGATTTGCTTAGAAGCGTAAAAGAGCTACCTGAAAAACCTGATACTAAACCTGAAGGGTTCATCGGTGAGTTACGTTCTTACCAAGCGGATGCTTTGGCTTGGATTAACTTCCTTGATGATGCTGGCCTTGGAGGTTGCCTAGCTTTAGACATGGGATTAGGAAAAACACCTACTACTCTAGCGAATCTTGCTAATTCTCCGAGACCAGAGCCGGGATTAGTAATTGCACCACCAGCGGTTGTTGGTAATTGGCGAGCTGAATCGAAAAAATTTGTTCCAAAAGCAGATGTCATGGTCCACCATGGGCCAGGTCGCGCTAAAGGAGATGCATTAAAGAAGGCTGTTTCTGGTTCAGATATCGTGATCACTACTTATGGCACAGCTGTTAGGGACATTGAGCAGTTAAAAGATATCCAATGGTCCAAAGTTGTACTTGATGAAGCACAAGCTATCAAAAACCCCGCTGCGGAGACTTCACAGCAACTCCGAAAATTAAATGCTCATTCACGAATTGCCTTGACGGGAACCCCAATTGAGAATGGCTTGGGTGATCTCTGGTCAATCCTAGATTGGGCAAATCCAGAACTTCTTGGCCCGCGCAATCAATTCATTGCACAATTGACACCAGAGAAGAAGATTGAATCTGGCAACGAAAGTGCCTTGAAAGCACTTAACGGAATCATGGTCTACCGAAGAACGAAATCTGAACCTTCTATAGCCGCTGAGCTTCCTGACAGAATTGATGAGCTTGACCATTGCGCAATGACGCAAGAGCAAATCGGCCTCTACAAGGCAGTGATTGATAACCTCATTGAAGAAACAGAGAAAAACAAAGCTGGTTCCCCTCAGAGAAAGGGAGCTGTGCTTGCTGCGATTACAGCTTTAAAGCAGATATGTAATCACCCACTGAATTATCGGGATGATGGCATGGGCATTGAAGGTCGGTCTGGGAAACTTGAGCGACTCTACGAAATAATGGAAACGGTCTTTGCTGCAGATGAACGTGTCCTCGTATTCACACATTTTGCTACCTGGGGGGAACGGTTAGCCAAGCATCTAACAGATCGTTATGAGTTGCCGATAAGTTGCTATCACGGTGGGCTTGGTCGTGGGGCGAGAGATAAAATGGTTGAATCTTTTCAAGTTGGGAAAGGGAAAGGGGCAATGGTTCTTTCTTTGAAAGCCGGCGGAACTGGGCTTAATCTAACCGCGGCCAATCATGTTGTTCTATACGACCGATGGTGGAATCCTGCTGTGGAAGATCAGGCACGTGATCGAGTCTGGCGCATTGGGCAGAAAAATACCGTCATCGCTCATAGGCTTATCTGCCCAGGAACTGTTGATGAGCGAGTCGAAGAAGTTGTTGCTGGGAAACGACAAATAGCTAATCTTGTCCTACCGAAGTCAAGTTCTATTGGAGATCTTGATGCTACTCAACTTCAAGAAGCTCTCGGAATTGACACTGAGGCAATGCTTAATTTCGAAACAGAAAACGGAAATGGGGCGAACGATAATGAATAAACGTTTGAGTGGCCGTAATCATGAAAGGTCTCCTTCAGGACAGAATAAAAAGAAACGGCGCCGGAGCAGAAACAGGGCAGATCCGAAAAAATTTTGGGGCAACGAAGAAAATTTACCCGCCCCTATCTATGAACTCCCTATTCCCAAAGTTACACAATCAGTTCTAGCTTCTTTAGGAAAGCCGCCTATTCCAGGTCAGGAAATACCATCTCTTGAATTTCTGAATGGAATCTACGATCGGTCTGCTGGTTTAGCTTATGCCTTGGCTGCTGCTGGCGGACTTGACCAACCGGCACCTGAAGGAGCGACGGAAGAACCTGATCCCATAAATGCAATAGACGAAACTGATCCTTTTAACCAATTACGGCCGGAAGATGAAATTAACGGAAACAAGCTTTAGTTTCCTTTAGAAAAGCTCCCCTTGGATAGTGAAGTCTTCTGGTGGGAAATTTCCCGGCTCAAGAATTATTCCGAAGATCTCATCCAAATCAGCCGCATAAAATTCCGTTTCAGATTCTCTTTGAAGCACTCCTATCCGGCCGCAAATGCTTACTAACGTCAGGTCATGAGTTCCGCTACTCAGATTCTTTGGATATTTCAGTACTTTCTTCCAACATGGAGATTCAATCACGGGGTTATCCCAATTCTCCAAAATCATCGAATACCCATTTAAGGGTAGGCTCCTGAGAAAGTAGCTGACTTCATCAGTTGCGTCCTTCAGAGTTTCTCGCATTACATTTTGGGAAACTGGATGAAGAATCCCTTTCATTTTTCTTTTTGTTGAAATCGCTTGAACTAACCCAATCTCGTTCATAACCATGTCTTCAATGGTT
>PAQG01000038.1 GCA_002709645.1 Acidimicrobiaceae bacterium | reverse complement strand
GCGATAAGTCGGGCCGATTCCTCGGCCAGTAGTCCCGACCACCTTGTCTGCTCCATCATACAGCCTGTGGAATGGAAGAATTACAGATGCCCTCTCGCTGATGAATAGCCTAACTCCTTCTGGCCTCTCACCTGTGAGGTCGTGCCATCTATCGAGTTCCTCTTCGAGTACCCACGTGTCGATTACCATACCATCTCCTAGAACTAGGTTACAGTGATTGTAGGTAACCCCAGAAGGAATTTGGTGTAGTTTGAGAGTGGTATCTCCGACTACGATTGTATGGCCCGCATTGTTGCCTCCTTGGAAGCGAACAGCCCAGGTAGACTGCTCGGCGAGTTGGTCTATGGCCTTGCCCTTACCTTCATCCCCCCACTGGGCTCCGAGCACAACGCTGGCAGGCACCGTAGCGAAGGGCAGTGCAGAGGGCGAATCAATGCTTTGGCTGAAGACGGGACTGATTTCTGATGGTTTTCGGGTGGGAAGCGATTATGAATGGCCGGCAGGTCGGCCGGTCTGCATGGCTCAGAGGCATCCAGAGGCAGAGAGGCGCCTGCTTGACAAGTGGATATGCATGAAGTGCAGCGCTACCCATCGCGGCAGCAAACCGCGTGCTTGCCGAAAGTGTGGATACACAGGATTCCGAAAGAAGGCAGCAGAGCGTAGAAAGACATGAGCATGGCAATCGGCTCTGCGGCAGTCGAAGGATTCGCCCTCAGTATTGGCCTGATTCTAGCATTGGGGCCGCAGAATGTCTTCGTGATGCGGCAGGGATTGATGAAATCGCATGTGTTTGCTGTCTGTCTAGCCTGCTCTATTTTCGATGCTGTCCTGATTACGGCTGGAGTGTTGGGAATGGGGGCTTTTCTTTCTAGTATTGAAGGAGCAGAGAAGACGATTGCAATTGGGGCGACATTGTTTCTCGTTGGATATGGATTTCTCAGAATCAGATCAGCGATGAATCCAGAAGGAATGTCGACTGAGGGAGAGGGCGAGTCTAGCCTCAAGGCCACTATTGGGGCTGCTGCTGCATTCACATTCCTCAATCCGCATGTATATGTGGACACTTTGTTGCTAATAGGGGGCACTTCAAGCAGATACCTAGGTGATGAGAGAATAGCCTTCGGAATTGGTGCCGCTACTGCCTCATTCGTATTCTTCTTCTCGCTTGGATATGGGGCGAAGAGCCTCTCAGAGGTTCTGAACAAGCCTAAGGCCTGGAGATACATCGATTTGTCGATTGCTTGCATTATGTTTTTCATCGCCGCTGCAATAATGCAGCCTCACCTATGAGAGTAGTTTCTCGAGAGCATCAAATAGCATTCCTACTTCCTCGGTTGTGTTGTCCATATGAGGAGAGACTCGTAGCAATCCTGCTCTGCTGGTGACCAATATGGAGTACTCGTCCTGTAGTCTGCGGGCGATGATCTCACTACTCATTCCTTCTGGCATACGCAGACCGATTATGGCGCTTCTTTCATCCTCAGAAATTGGAGATACGATGCTGAGTCCAATGCGTTTGGCTTCATCGATAACCTTGTCCGCGAGTTTTAGATCATGCTCCCAAACCTCTTGTATTCCGAAGTCACAAATCTCATCCACCGCTTTGGCTAGACCCAAGGCGGCTCCGAAGTGTATTGTTGTGTACTCGAAGCGACTGGCATCCCGAGGTAATGTCAACCTCTCAGCGCGTAAATCCCAGATGTCATCATGACTCCTGAATCCCAATAATCCGGGGTACATGTCTGGAAGTACGGATGGTGATATGTATCCAACAGCAGCCCCGTAGGTCCCGCGCAGCCACTTGTATCCAGATGAGACGATTACATCTGCTCCAGAATTGGGGGCATCGATTGGGACCATGCCCATCGATTGTGTTGCATCGACCACAAGTATTGCACCAACCGAGTGCGCAGCATCTGCTAATTTCCTCAAATCGTATCTCTGCCCACTAGAGAACTCAACATGTGAAACCGTAACGACGGAGGTATCCTGATCAATAAGAGAAATAATGTCATTTGGTTCAGTATAGAGGTCTGAGTCGTGATCTGCTAGCCTGACTTCAGCACCATTAGCATTGGCAACTCTAGTCCACGGATAGACAGTCGATGGGAAAGAAGCTCTGGTTGAGACGATATTACTGCCCTTAGGAGGAGATTTGGCCCATGCTACTGAGCACAGAAGCTCAGTAGCACTAGATCCTACGCACACATCCTCGACTTTACAGGATAGTAGTCTCGCAGTGGCTCTTCTCAGAGGCATCATGCCATTCTTCTCTGCCTCACCATCAAATTCTGCAGCTCCTCCTCTGGCCAATGCATCTGACCATTCCATCGAGGTTTGATGTGCTGCTGGCGATGTAGTAGCCACATTGGCATAGGACAGATTTATCCAACCAGACAAAGAATCCCCGATGGCCCCTAGGGAGCATTGCACTTCAAGGCTCAGGAGCCTCTGACTTCATTCAGAAGAGTCTCTAGAACGGTCTGAACCTGCAGGCACATCGGCCCAAAGTGGATTGGAAGATTGGAGTCATTGAATATCTCATCCAAGATTGAAGCGGTCATCCCCAGCCTCAAATCCATCTCCTTATTCTTGTTTAGTAACCACTGTTCTACTGCATCCTTGGATGAGGTCCTGATGTTACGTGGAACCTGTGCGTCATCAAACTGTCCAATTATCTGAGCAATCTGCTCAATCCTAGTCTCGATATCAGTCATTGGTGCCCCTCGGGCCCGGCGACCTGAGGAGACTCCTTAAGCGCATCCCCGGAATATCAGAAGTGTCAACCCAACCAAGCGGCCCATGGCATATCGGTATTGGAATATCCTATTCCCTCGCCTTCTGAGTCTAGACCAATCAGACCTACCGATACTCCTGAATCAATCAACTCTGAAATACCCCATTTCATAGAGGTCAAAAGTTCTGAAGGAGAGTTTGTGAATCTGTCATGAACTCTGTAACTCAGTAGAGCGGTAGTAATTGCCTCGCCCACTCCTGTGGCTGCAACCGAGGCTCTTTCATCGGCCCAGAAACCCGAGCCGGGCAAGGGTACATCTCCGACCCTACCGGCGGGCCTGTGACTGGTGCCACCAGTACTTGTTGCACAGGCCAGAAGTCCGCTGGAGTCACGGGCAATAACTCCGACCGTATCTCCCTCGCCACCGTGAGGAGGTCGGCCCTCTACTGGGGCCTTGGTGTGGCCTCTCTGATCGGCCCAGATTCTTGCTCCGAGTCCAGCAAGGCCATTTATCTCCTCATCGAGGAGATTTCTTGCTACTCGTATCGGATTGGGTGTTTCTTCCATTCCGATTACGAATCCAATCCTGCCATCCGAAGTCTGAATCGATGCATCTAGAGAGACTGATCCATCGTTCCTGAAAACGCCGCCTGTTCCTGCATTGAAAACCGGATCATCTTCCAGTACCACACAGGCTTCTACGGCTGCGTCGATTGCCGAACCACCAGATTGGAGAATCTCGGCCGCCACTTTAACCGCCATCTCGACATTTAGCTGCCTATCGGGACCCGGTCCCGCTCCTCCGTGTGCCACTACTGCAGGTGCCGTCATCATCTCAACTCCCATTAGCTCCCCGAGTATTGGCCTCACTGAGCCTCAAACGCGTCTGCATGAGGAAGGCTAGGAGGAAAATGATTCCTGCCACTCTAAATGCGGTGTGATAGGCCCAAAGGCCCTCTCCTTGAACTGTCAGCGACCAGATATATGCAGCGGTTAAAGGGCCGAAAATCCTAGCTAGTGCACCATATCCTTCCTGCGCACCCATAACCATGCCTAACTCATAACCTCTAATTTTTGTCTCGAAGGTGAGAAGTGAAGATTGAGTAGGTGAAAAGAGACCATTTCCTATGGCCAACCCTGCGGATGATCCGAAGATCAACCAACTGGCTTCGTATGGTACATATGGTATGCTAGCAATTCCAGCACCACATAGTAGGGTTCCAATTAGCATCAATCTAGACATATTGAATCGTTGCGTCAAAGGTCCGATTAATGCACCTTGGACAATAGCGCCCAATAGGCCAATGAAAGCGAATACCCATCCATTATCTAACTCGCTCCAGCCTAGGCCTCCACTATCGGGATCCATCGAAGTAAACAGAATGAATGTTCCATGCATCATACTGAATCCCATTAGGAAGAGGAAGTTGATTGAGACCAACGAGGATACTGTGGGTAGTTTCATGACTCCTGCGATTTTACTGAACATACCTCCGAATTCTTTGAGAACGGAGTCCTCCGAAGATCGGCGGTTATCTTCAGGTAGACTTTCTGGCAATCGAGTAATTGCTAACATGAAACTGATTAGGGAAAGAGCGCTAGAGAATAGGCAAGGGAGCAGGTACGGATGGTCTATCCAAATCTGCCCGTCGAAGGGAGCTCCAAAGCTTTCAGAGGGATCGGATAGTAAGCCGCCAATGAATGGTCCAATCATGAATCCTAGTCCGAATGCAGCCCCTATCATGCCCATTCGCTTGGCTACTTGTTCGGACTCAGAGATATCTCCAATGTAGGCGCGCGCAACTGCGATATTTCCGTTCCCGGCTCCCGCAAGGAAGCGAGCGATTACCGCCATAGTCAAGCTTCCAGATAGTCCGAAGACGGTGAAGAAGATGGTATTCGAAATCAAACCAAACATCAGTATTGGCCTGCGGCCCATTCTGTCGCTCAATGAACCTAGAATTGGAGTGAAAATAAATTGGGCTAGAGAATACACCGAGATGACAATGCCAACCCAGAGGTCTCTGCTTCCTACATCAGTGATACCGTCTGCAGTGGCAAGGTCTTGCACGAAATAGGTTAGAAATGGAATCACAATTGTGAATCCAATCATGTCAACTAGAACAACTAGGAACAGTATTCCCATCGGTGATTTGTCTTTGTCTGACATCCTATCCCGTCTGCTACGAGAGGAAGAGGGCCTTGAGCATTGATGATGCTTCAAGCCGAGGGTTGGGTATCTGTTCCCTTCGAGATTGTGTCGATTACCTTAGCCAGACGCTCGACCAGAGTGACTTTCTCCTCTGCGCCGACGAGAGCATGCTGCAGAACTTCGTCAAGAGAGTCAACGGGGAGGACCTCGACCTTCTCCTCCCACTTCTCATCCATCAATACATCCTGCATGTTGGCGCGAGGTATGACGACTCTTTCGATGCCGGACTTGGCCGCGGCTTCAATCTTAGCGGTGACACCGCCAACTGGGAGAATTTCTCCTCTGACAGAGAGTGAGCCTGTCATTGCTAGATTCTGTTCTATTGGAACGCCTTCAAAGGCGCTGATTATTGCTGTAGCCATAGTGATTGATGCGCTGTCTCCATCGACATTGTGAGTCCCGGGGAACTGAACATGTAAATCGTAATCCTTGATGTCCTTGCCAGTCAACTTCTTGACGACCGCGCTGATGTTAGTTACGCTCTCATTTGCTAGGTCCGATAACCCACCAGTGGCGATAACTCTGCCAGACATTCCTTGAGCCGGAGTAACCATTGCCTCAACAGGCAGGACTACTCCTGAATAGTCGGAAAGACCGCTGTCTGCACCTAGTACGGCTAGGCCATTTACTCTGCCTACTCGGTTTCCACTGTTAACTAGCATAGCATACTCTGCCTGCCTATCCAAGTAGCGATCGGCTACTTGTTGCTCTAGAGGTTTGGCAATCATTCTCGCCCTAGTAACATGTTCTGGACCTGTGAATTCCGCACCCTCTTCTGCAGCAAGATCACCGGCAATTCTGACTAGTCCACCTAATTCTCTGAGCCTAAGAGAGAGTTTTCCCCTACGGCCGGCTCGCCTTTGGGCCTCCTTAAGAATGAGTGCGATTGAACCCTTGTTGAAGTGCGGTATCGGCTTGCCTGAACTCTTCTTCAGTTCATTCCTTACCTCTTGGGCAATGAATCTGATGAGGCGTCGGCGATTGCGCTCGGTATCGGGCATGTCCGTGTTTACATAGACCTCGTAGCCGTATCCTCGGATTCGGCTTCTCAGGGCTGGATGCATGTTCTGAATGCTGTCTAGATTTCCTGCAGCGATGAGAATGAAATCAGTCGGAACTGGCTCTGACTTGGTGAGCGCACCTGATGAGCGTTCTGAGCGGCCGCTAATGGGAAGTTCCTTCTCCTGCATCGCGACAAGTAGAGCCTGTTGCTCTTCCATTCTGAGCATTCGGATCTCATCAATGTACAGTACTCCCTTATTGGCCCTGTGAACTGCCCCGGGCTCAACTCTCTCGTGAGCAGGGGTTGCGAGATCAGCTCCCGATTGGAATGGGTCGTGCCTTACATCGCCTAGAAGTGCCCCGGCTAGAGTTCCAGTCGCATCGATGAATGGAGGCTCGTCGTCCCTCTCGTGCTTGATGAGCAGTTTCGGGATATTTGCATCCTCTCCCGCTGTCAGGCGGGTTCTGAGGAAGAAGTATCCGAATACTAGGATGAATGAGCCAAAGATGAATGTTAGAATCTCGCCGCTCGAAATAGTGGCTAGAAGTAATGCGGCGCCAATTACAAGGGCGATGAAAAGAAGGGTTCTGTTTGTCCTCTCCTTCTGCATCCTAATCTGTGCTTTACGCTCCGAGATAATCCTAGAGCCTCTTCCAGCAGGAACTGTCCTGACTCTTGGCTCATTCTCATCTTCTTGGTTTCTGAAAACTAGAATGTCTTCGAGTTGTTCTCGAGGCAGGAACTCTGTCATTGACCTAGAGAGCATAGACTTGCCAGTCCCTGGCTCGCCGACCATGATGACATGTCGGCGCTGCTCCGCGGCTTTCCTGACTACAATCGAAGCTGCTTCCTGGCCGATTACTTGGTCAACGAGTTTGTCTGGAATAGGGACTTCCTCGGTGGAATTAATCTGAACTCCCTCAATCCATTCTTCGATTGGGTTTTCACAAATTGGATCTTTGTCCTCAGACGCTCCGAAGGCTGGACCGTCTTCCCACGACTCGAGAGCATCCGCTCCCTCATTCACCTCGTCCTGAGACTGCTTGGAATCACTCATCTACGCTCCCCCGGGGTACTCCCTGATGCTCGCACCTTCTTGAAGGTGCGTCAAACGAGGCAAAGGGAAAACTCGCCTATTGGCGTCGGCGAAGGTACTCTTCGCCGTAGTAGTGCCACTGTTCCATGGTCCATCCCGGAGGCAGTCCCTCAGGAGGTAGTGGCGGCACCATTGGAGGAGGAGGAGGTATCTGACCGGGAGCAGAAGTTGGTCCGGGATAGGGGGTCGAAGTTTCGTCGGCCATCGAAGTGTAGTCAATTGCTGCATCGGACTCAAAGCGTTGGCGCCTTAGTGAGATTGCCAGTGTCAAAACCAAGGCCATCGAGAGTAAAATGCCAATTACAATAATCCCTGTTGAAATCCACTTAGATGTACCTGAAACTGCATTATTGCCTCCTCCTCCTTCTTCTGACTCGGTTTCGGCATCGGAAGGTTCGGTGGCGAATGTCTTCAGTTGAATCTCAGTCATTCTATCGAATCCGTCTTGATCCTCGGCCGATACTGACAAAGTGACATAATCGCCAATTCCAAGCCCATTTCCACTTGATGGATTGACGATGAATGGACCTAGATTATGAGATACTCCGGACGAGTGACAGATTCCAGTTATGGAATTGCATACAGACCAAGTAACTCTAATTTCATTGAGCTCTAGAGGTCCGACATTCTCAACCATCACCGTTGGATTAGTGCCGTAATCGGTAGTATCGAAAGAGGCTGTCAAATCATCATCCCAAAGTAATGGTAGGTTGTCAATAACAGTGACTGTAATGGCGTATGCGTTTGCATCACCGTGCCTATCCTCAAGCATTATTGTGACTATCTCAGTACCTGCCTCTGGCCATTCCATGGTCAGAACACCAGTTATCTGGTTGAGTTGAGCAGCACCTGGGACAAATGTACTCACTGAAGGCCAGATTTCTACATCGGGGTCGTCTATATCGGTCATCCTGCCCAATAGTTCCAGAGTTATTCTCTCCCCCATTTCAACAGTAAACTCTTCGATTCCATCCATATCCAAACGAGGTGCATCGTTGACATTTAGCACATGGAATACGATGGTAGTATCGGAGGTCTTGGAGCCATCACTAGCTCTGATTCCTAACTCGACCATTCCAGTAGAGTCGTCATCAAGTGAGTTAACCGATAATGAGTGTCCGGAAATACTCGCTTCAACTAGGGATTCGTCAGAATTAGAAATCAACTCAAGAGTGAGTCCGGACGCTGGAATCGGGTTACCGGCATCGTCTGTATCGGACAAGAATCCAGTTAGACAAATGCTAGCAGAACCCCCTTCATTGAACGACTGAGGAGGAATTGGGGCCCACCTAGGTGCTCCATTTTCGACGACATTGAACATCAACATCCCAGAGTTGACATCGTCGCCATCGTTGATTGTGACGAATATTCCCTGAGGAATCGGGTTTCCTTCGCTGTCCCTGACAACCTTATCGAAGTTAACAACGACTTCCAAAGTAGAAGAATCCCACTCGATGAATTCGGGAGAATTACTGTCAATCGTCAGCATCGAAAGGGGCGTCTCTGCATCGTGTACTCGATCAATCAGCGAGACTCTCTCATCGCTCTCGACCTTAACGGTCGGCATACCGGCATACTGTGAGTAATCTCCGTTAAGGACCACGGGCAGTGCATTTTGCAGTACGAAAGCCTCCTCGGAAATTAGCCAATCTCCGTGCTGCCCGCCTAGGTCAGTCCATCTGATTCTGAGGTCATATACTCCGACATCGGCATTGAATGGGGCGTTTATGGTGTGCAAGAAGCGGGCATTTCCGCCGCTACCCACTAAATCAGAGGATGCGATCCAGGAATCATCCCAGAAGTCAGTTCCTGAAATTGCGTAATGCATGGTCGGAGTCATGGTCGTCATGTCATCGACCAAGTCGTTGGAAAGAGCAGTGCTTTCAAACTGAATAGTATCCCCTCTATCTATCGAAATTGGGCCTACTGCCGTTGGCTGATTGGCCACGGGAGCCATGTCATGAAGAGCGTTGATGTCTGCATGATTATTGGATGCCACTCGGTCTCCGGACAATCCTGAGATTCTAGCTCTGAAGGTAGTGGTTCCTGATGCATAGGTGTCAATGCTAGAAGTATCGAACTGGATGTTTAGGGATTGAGAGGTCCCGGTTTGAATAGACTGAATCGAGGCCCCTCCAATGTAATTCTCATTCAGACCTACTAGCTCGTAGATTGAAATCTCCCCTCCATCGGTGTAAGGGTCAACTCCGTTGTTGGTTACTTCTAGCGAAATATCTAGGATGTCTCCAGATACGAATCCGAGAGCACCATTCTGGTTCTCGACGGAAAGTTCCGAGACTTCGAGATCAATGAGAGGTAGCATGTCGAGATCGGCGGCTGTCAGGAAGTTGTTGTAGGAAGAGTGTGGGCCATCCATCAAGGCGATAACTGGCCAGAAGTTCTCGAACTGAGTGTAACCGCCTGCGGCTCTAACAGTATTGAGAGGTACTGTCCAACTATTCTCAACAGGATTGTTTGGAGACATAGTGATCTGCTCGAATCCGTTTCCATTACTGTTCAACAGCCAGTCTCTGAAGTTGTGATGTGGCCTTACTCCGTTGTCGTATGCATCTGCCCCTACCTTCTCAGTAACTGCCGCGTAAAGGTAGGCTGTTACTGATGAAGATGAGCCTAGATAAGTCGATTCTACTGTTACAGTAACTTGGTTAGTTGCACTATTCAATACTACAGAGAGATCCAGTGAGTATTCGGAAGCGGCTGAACTCATACAGCCTCCTGCCGAGTATTCGGCATCGTAGTAGTTCGATCCTGATGCTCCAACCTTGTAGCACGATCCAGACTGTGTATCAGCGAATGAGAAGGTAGGGTAGCCTCCCGATGAAGCCATCACATGGCTTCTTCTATTAATTGGAGAATCGGATGGCCAACCGCCTGAAGAGGACTCAAAGATGGAGACGAATGTGAAATCCTCTGGATTTGATGACTTTAGATTATCTAGTGAAGGTGAAGCGCTGCTCATGCAAGGTCCGCACCAGTGCGCTCCGACATACTCGCCGAATACAGGGTGGCCGGGACTAGTCGCATACAGTGGCATCTCTCTTTGCTCCAATTCCTCTCTATCTGGCATTGATTCATCGACAGATAGTACGGCAGAGAAGGATAGAATCACTACCAAAGTCGCCAAAGTAGTTGAACGAAGTAAATCGCTGAATCTGATGTAATCCATCAGTTTGCCCCTATGCAGGGGCCGTATAACCGTGTTGGGTTGATGATTGGACAAAATACGGCTCTTTAGAGAGCCGAAGGTATTGATTACCCCCGATTCAAGGAACTTGTATGGAGGACGGGGCGGATGGAGAATGGGTCGCCCTCCGAGAGGATGATGGTAGAGCATATCTGCTTCGTCGAGTACCCGGCGAAGTCAAGGTCAAGGGGTTGGGAAGATTTGATGCCGATCAACTTCTCAGTGGATACAGTTTTGGTGACAGAATAACTGTCGGACAGAAGTCTCTGACAGTGGTCGATCCGGCGCTACCGGAGGCGCGCCGAAATATGGCTCGAAGGGCACAGGTAATCGGTGCCAAGGATGCAGGTTTCCTGATCTCTTGGATGGGCATTGGAGTCGGGTCGCGTGTTCTTGAAGGGGGGCACGGGTCGGCTGGTCTGGCCATGCATATAGCCAATGTTCTGGGTTCCTCTGGAACTCTGATATCGGTTGAATCTCGGCCCGAGCATGCCGTGGTGGGCAAAGCGAATATGGAGCGTTTGGGAGAAGTCATTCCCGAGTTTCCCGAATGGCATTTGGTAGATGGAGATCTGGGTGAGGTAGGCAATGCAGTTCGTGAAATCTGCGGCTCACTGGACGCTGCGATAATCGATGTAGCAGAGCCTTGGCGGATTGTCCCTGCAATCGAGCCCCTGTTAAGAGCAGGTGGTAGGGTCGCTTGCTACTGTCCTACTACCATCCAATTAGAGAAGTCATGGGAATCGGTTCAGAGTCAAGGATTGGTCGTCGAGTGGGCCGGTGAGATGATTGAGCGGAAATGGGTCAAAGCTAGCAAGGGCGGAGTCAGGCCAGGCAACCAACCAATGGGCCATACAGCATTTCTACTGATTGCGGCAAAGATAGCCCCTCATGAAGAAGAGTGAGGCGATGCTCTGAGTCTAATTGGTGGCTTCAAGAAAAGGGCCACGGATGTGGGTTGGAACTTCAGAGTGATAATGAATGAATTTCTTAAATTCAACATCGTTGGAACCTTCAATTTCTTCTTCTGCTGGGTTCTCTATGAAGTCCTCTATTGGGTCGATCTATGGCCCGCCCACACAGCTGTAGCTGCTTGGGCAGTCTCGAATGCTATTGGCAATGTTGAATCGCACTTTATGCATTACAGATTCACTTTCAAGTCTACATTTTCCTACTTCAGAAGTATGAATCGAGCCTTTTGGACATATACAGGTCAACTAGTAGTCACAACATCATCTCATTACTTGATGGTTGAAATTCTTCTAGTGCATCACAGAATTGCTTGGTTGATCAATACCTGTGTTTTTGGATTCCTCAATTTTGTTCTGATTAGATGGATTGCTTTCCCTCCTGAACTCGATAAGTCGTTTCAAGAAAGATTGGGAGATGATTGATTCTCATGGCCCGACCATTCAAAACCCGGATGCTGTAGCCGGGCCATGCGCGACAGCGGCGGATGGAAGCCCACGGCCTACAGGAGTCACACGATAGGTGATGTCACTTCGGGCGGGGCCGATATGATTGGTGAAGAAGTCACCATCTCAGGATATGCAGAGACCGTTCGTGGCAGAGGGGCCATTTGCTTCCTGATGCTGAGGGATGGCACCGGAAGGATACAGGCCTTCCTGAAGAGAGACAATATGGATGAAACAGTATTCGATTCTATTCAGTCTGCTACTCGTGAATCTACCATCCAAGTAACAGGAACTGTTGCTCAGAAACGCCCACCAAAGGTGCCCGAGGGAGAGCCTTTGCCGCCACCTGAATACGAAGTTAGTGTTACTTCTGCTGCTGTTCTTGCAGATGCTGCAACTCCTCTCCCTGTTGGAGTAACTGATGAGGTTAATGTTGGACTCGATGTCAGGCTGGACAATCGCCATCTGGACTTGAGAAGGGAGCATGTGAACGCTATGTTTCAACTTCGCAGCAAGGTTCTACAATACGGGCGTAACCACTTGATCACAGAGGGTTTCCAGGAGATTAACACACCGAAGATTATTGCTGCAGCTGCCGAAGGCGGTACCAATCTATTCCCGATGAAATACTTCGAAACTGATGCATACCTATCCCAGAGTCCTCAGTTGTACAAGCAACTTGCAGTTCTCGGGGGACTCGAGCGTGTTTTCGAGATAGGTCCTGCATTCAGGGCTGAGAAGCATGATACCTATAGACACCTCAACGAATTCATATCTTTTGATATCGAAGGTGCGTGGATGAATGATGAGGATGTTATGGGCGTCCAAGAGAGAATGATTCACCACATTTGGAGCGAGGTCGCAGCCAATGATCAAGGCCTCATTGATGTGGTAAACGAATATCGGGCAAGTCAAGGTCAAGATCCAGTGTCTGTTGAAGTTCCAAATATCCCATTCCCACGAATCCCATATTGTGACGCAATCGAGATTGTCAAGGCAGGGGGCGGTGATATCGAGTGGGGAGACGACATTGAAAGTCATCATTGTGACATTATTGCAGCCGAGTACCCCGGTTTCCACTTCCTTCCCCGCTGGCCAATGTCAATGAAGCCATTCTACATCCACCATAAGGAGGAAGAGAAGGGTTCGTCAGGGGGACAATTGAGTCGTGGTTTCGATTTAAATTACGGACGCGACGAAATGACTAGTGGTGGGCAGCGAGAGCATCGAGTCGATGTGCTCGAGCAGAATCTTCGCAACATGGGCCTTGAACCGAAAGACTTCAACTTCTACACAGATGGTTTTCGCTACGGTGCTCCTCCACATGCCGGATGGGGATTAGGCGTTGCTCGCCTTCTGATGGTTCTGACTGGAGCAGGGAATGTGCGCGAAGTCGTACTGTTCCCCCGCGATAGGAGTCGTGTGACTCCCTAGAGAATAGTGACCGAAAATAACGGGTATCTACGGCCCCTCCGCGAAGCGGGGATATGGTAAAGCCGACATTTGCATATTTGCTCCTGAAGGAGCATCCTTACGGTCGTGAGATGCTTCGTCAGATTCTCTCAGAAGGATTTGTTCCTTCTATCGTGATTACTGAAGACTCGGTAATTGGAGATGAGGAGCGTGAGAAGTTTCTCAAGCGTATCGAGGGCAATCCAATAGCCCCTACAATCGAGGCTCAATTGGCCGAATTGGCAGAGTCCGGAGTGAGTGTTCCTCATATCGAGGTTTCAATACATAACTCGGAACAGGTGATGCCGCACATCGCAGACATTCCTCTGGATCTTGTCGTTTTTGGAGGCACGAGAATCATTCGTGGAGAAATTCTCGACCATTCTAAGGATGGAGTAATCAACTCGCATCCCGGACTGCTTCCTGAATGCAGAGGTTCAGCTTCTCCCGCTTGGAGCGTTTACCACGATATACCGGTTGGCTCATCTACTCACTTCTGTGACAATGGGATAGACACTGGCGAGTTGCTTCTGAGGCGAGAGGTGCCTGTTAAGAGAGGCATGACATACGAGGACCTGTGCTATGAGACGCTTGTTCTAGCAGGAGTCTTGATGAAGGAGGCGTTGATAGCATACGAACACGGAAAGTGGGATGAAATGCGCAGACCACAAGGTGAAAGCGAGCACCCTACCTTCCGCAACGCGCCGGAGGAGGTTCTCGAGGTAGTGGACCAGAAACTTAGAGATCAAACTTACGCGCACTATGTGGATTAGGTGATAATATGGAAGAATTGTTGAATGAAGAATTTCCGTTTGCTGAAAACTCGCTTGCGGGGCAAACCGCTCTCGTCTGTGGCGCCTCGAAGGGGATTGGCCGTGCTTGTGCACTAATGCTGGCTCGTGCGGGAGCCCGTGTAATTGCATGTGCTCGCTCACAGAGCGATTTAGATTCGCTAGTTGCCAAGATGTATGGTGAAGGGCATGAGACGATGGCCCTGGATCTTGAGGATATCGATGCTGTGAGAGATGCAGTATCATCGATGGGAGTCGTTCACATAGTCGTTAACAACTCTGGAGGACCCCCTGGCGGAGCCCTATTAGAGAACTCACTCGAGGACTTTGATGGGCCATTTCGTAGGCACCTACATGCAGCTCACACTATTGTTAAGATGCTCGCCCCCAATATGGAGCAAGCCGGTAGTGGGCGGATCGTCAACATCATCTCCACATCAGTTCGTGAACCAATTGACAACATCGGCCTGTCAAACACTCTCAGAGGTGCTATGGCATCTTGGTCCAAGTCGCTATCTAGAGAGTTGGCACCTTGTATCACCATCAATAACATCCTACCAGGATTTACCGACACCGATCGACTTGGCTCTCTGGCATCATCGATTTCCGAAAGGACTGGTGCTTCAGTCGACAACATTACCGAAGGTTGGCTTGGTGGAGTCCCGATCCAGCGACTTGTCGATCCGCTTGAGACTGCTGTGGCAGTCACTTTCCTTTGTCTTCCCTCAAGTGGGGCTATTCGTGGAGTTAGCCTAGCAGTTGATGGCGGTAGGATGAGGTCAATCTGATTGGTGATGGCTTGCTCTTCGATGTCTTCTTCTCGATCTCTCAGACACCTGATACCAGTGGATACATTCCTAGTGAGAGCGAGATGTTCTCCAATTTCTTCGAACAGGTAGAATTGGCCGATGAATTGGGCTTCGGCGTAGGATGGGTAGCTCAAGCTCACTTGTCTACAGAAGTTCAGAAGCGTAATTCAAAGCCCGTAGTACCACATTATCCGGGCGAAGTTGGGCTTTGCACAGACTTCTTTCAAGTTGCAAGAGAAATGTTTGCTCGTACCAATAGGATGGATGTTGGAAGCGCTGTGATGTCGATTCTGGCATCGGGAGGTCCGATTGCTCAGGCGGAAAGAGTTGGCTCTTTCCTTGCCCTACATGGACTGAATCCAGAGGAGTCACGAAGGTTGCACATTGGGTTCTCAGCCGGGCGCTTCGAATTCATGGCTCGCCCATACGGTATTGTCCCTCGTAATGTAGTTGAGGAGGCCGCCTGGCCTGCCCTTAGAGGCCAAGTTTTTGCTGAAGCATCGGAGATATTCCTTAGACTTCTCAAGGGCGAAGTAGTATCCAGTGATATGATTCGACCTACGATTCTGGTCCGAGATAATTTCCGCTCGGATGAGGATTGGGAAAGAGTACAGCAGACCGTGATTAGGGAGGAGGGTTTGGATTCACCTCCCAACTCAATCGAAATTGACCAAAGATATGACTTTGAGGAAATCAAGACCATTCCACAAAATTGGCGTAGAGAATTACTCAATCTAGTGCTAGGAAGTCACGATCCTTCTCTACAGGTCGAAGTCAACAAACAGCTTCCTGTACAGGTGTTCAACCTGAGCATTACTCCTCCCCATATTATCGATCAGACTCACGATAGGATGTCTGAGAATTATCATCCTGACGGCGGAGATTGGCATCGAAGCATGATGCCAAGAACTGTCATGGTTTTCGTTAATGACGAAGTGGGTCTCACTCCAGACGAGCAGGACGAAGCCGCGATGGAAGAGGCGAGGGCTTCTCTGGAGACTTACTGGAGTGCCCTAGAAGGAACGATTGATCCTTCCAAAATCGAGAAGGCCACAGACAACGCTGTAATTGGAAATGTCGAAACTGTTAGTCGGCAGATTCTCGAGAGGTTCGATCCCGAAGATCGGTTAATGTGCTGGTTCGACTTCTTCAACCACGACAGCGCGAGAGTGATGAGAAACATGACGGCATTCATGACTAAGGTCGCCCCGCGTGTGAATGGAGGGGAGTAAATGAGTGAGGACCTCGGTGAGCAGCCATCTAGTGTTTCCCCGGGTAGACCTGGTTCGGCCATATATCCGAATAATCCCCTTGGAGAGCAGTACGAGGGAATTGCGACTGGGCGCGATGTCGAGTGGGAGCCGTTGGTTGATTTCAGAAGAATGGATGTCAGTGAGAATACCATTCATGGCGCAATAGCTTGGTCTCATGGTACCGAGATAATCCACTCCTTTGGAGGAAATGTTCTCGTTTACGGGCGCTCGATGATGAAACCACTGATGATGAAGGTGTTCAAGGATGCCTTGACCGAAGAAGGACTGAGCAGTGAGCAGTTGGCTATCTCCTGCTCATCTCACAATGGTGACACCGAGCATGTGGCAGCAGCACAATCTCTTCTTACGGAATCAGAATGGGGGCTGATGCAATGTCCTCTAGATGTGCCACTAATTCAGTTTGGTCGACAGGTCAGGCGGCCTCGTAGGTGGTTTCACACTTGCTCCGGCGAGCACGCTGCGATGCTCAAGGCTTTACGGAGAATGGGAATTAACAGGGCTGGCTACACCTTGCCAAGTTCACCTTGGTTCCCAATGTTCCTAGATGTCCTCAGAGATATGATGGGTAATCCTGATTGGGAACCACAGAGAGTAG
>PAQG01000037.1 GCA_002709645.1 Acidimicrobiaceae bacterium | reverse complement strand
TAAGTTCCGGATATCGTTCAGCCGCGTCACTAAGCATTGATGATGTCATTGACCCAACAGAGACAAGAAACATGCTCCTCAGTGGCCTTCAAATCGCGTCAGCGCGTTTAGAGAATCCTGTATCACCGAAATCCCGAACCTTCAACCTCGGTTAATACATTATTGTATTTCAGTTGGGTGTCGTTCTCTAAGAACCTCGGCCCAGTGAGATCTCCCTGTCTTTTCAAGCCGTTCAAGATATGAAGGAAGATGACCTCTAGTATGGAACGGCCCACCTTCTTCAAGCACAATCTCCATCGGATCAAAAGGACTGTAGCTTCTTGCAAGCTGCTGCTCAGTCCATGTTGCAAGTAATTCTTGGCCTTTCTGTGCAACCTCGGGCATTGAAGAGAAAAGATCTGCTTGTTCATGCGGATCCTGAACAACATCAAACATCATTTCTTCATTCCAATGGCCATGAAAGCCATCATGCCATGTACGTAAATACAGATAATCATCCCACCGCACTGAACGTTGACATGACCACGCTCCCTGAGATAGCACCAAATGATCTCTGCCCCCATCAGATCCAGCATGGAGATTCTCGGCAACGGATTTACCATCCCAATGACTTGGGATCCTTAAATCAGCGAGATCAACGACTGTTGCAGCAACATCAAGGTGATACTGCAACCCTTCAAATACCTGTGGTTCAATTCCGGGCCATTTAAGAACAGCGGGGATATGGCATGTCACTTCATCAGCAGCCTGATGATCGGCGTACACACCGAGTTCCCCAAATGCTTCTCCATGGTCGGAACTCACCAAAACAGCGGTTTCGTCAAGAACACCCAAATCAGCAAGTTTGCCGAGCAGCGTGCCGACAGCATCATCGGCGTAACGCACACCGACGTCATACCCGTCAAAAATCTGTTTCACAGCATCCATGGATCCTGCATCCCAGGGTTGACGCGGTGGGGGATCTCCCCATTCATCTGGGGTGAACCCCCAAGGTTCTTGAGCGGAATGCGGGCCAGCTAAATCCCAATTGTTGATTCGGACATTCTCTGTATGCCATGCGGGCACAGGATCCGACTCGAATGGGTTCCCATACGTTTCCGGGGTCGTGTACGGGGTATGGGGGTCCCACAAATGAACATGAAGGAACCAGTCATCTGCTTTACCCCGGCGTTCCAACCAATCTAAAGCCCCTGGAAGCACTTCGTCAGCTCTTTCCCCACCGAAACCCCGCATTAAATTCATTGATTCCATAAATCCGCTGTTCCACCAAGTCGCACCATGTCGGAAAGGGAAAGAAGAAATAGAAGCTGTATGCCAACCCGCTAAATAAAACACTGACGCCCATGAACGGAGATTAAATCTTCCAAAGAAATTCCGATCACGCCCTTCAGGGCGAAGATCGGCAGCTAAGCCGCCATGGTTGACAACCCCGTTCCGTATTCCGAACATTCCCGTACTTAACGCGGTTCTGCTCGGCAGGCATGGAACGTCAGATGCGTACACGTTACGAAACAGCACACCATCACCTGCAATAGCGTCAATGTTTGGAGTGGTATTACGGTGGTAGCCAGCGCACCCCAAATGATCTGAACGCAACGTATCAATATCAATGTAAATAATTCGCACCCCCTATTTGTAGTCGCTGAATGAACCATTCGTAAAAAGGAGAGCAAAGTAGAAGAGCAAATTACGTCATAACTTGTATTCAAATCCTGATCCGATAGGGTCAGACAGGAAAGTCGAGAAGTCATGAACCAAGAACCGTACCTATCTCTTCAACTCCGAACCTTCTCTGCTGACACGCCTATTTCATGGCAACCCGTTGTAGATCAAGCAATAGCAGCGGATAGAGCTGGAGTTGGAAAAGTTGTAGTTTCTGATCACGTGGCATTCGGTGAGGAGCTCGGAATGTATGGGGATCCAAAAATTGGAGGAATCTCTGGAGGGACACAACCAACAGGCCCTGACGGGCATTGGCTTGAGCCATTAACATTTCTTTCTTTGATCGCAGGAGTAACTACAAATGTTCGACTTGGCACCAATATTCTTCTAGCTGCATTACGGAGGCCAGCTGTACTAGCGAAAACACTAGCGACACTTGATGTTCTTTCCGGAGGACGAGTGGATCTTGGGGTTGGGGTTGGGTGGCAAAAGGAAGAATATGAAGCCTGTGGCTTAGATTTCGAGGGAAGAGGGCGAATTCTTGACCATACGCTTGAGGTATGTCAGACACTTTGGCAAAACACAATCGCTGATTATGAAAGCCCAGAACTGTCATTTTCATCCATACATGCAATGCCCAAACCCGTGCAATCAAATGGAGTGCCTATTTGGGTAAGCGGAACGGTTAACGGTCGGTCTATGAAAAGATTGGCAACTTTTGGTTCCGGATGGATTCCTTGGGGACCCGACGCGAACGATATCCAAACAGGGATCCGGTCAATGCGTGAAACTGTTTTACAATTTGGTCGTGACCCAAAAGATATTCAGGTCATGGGTGTTCTGCCGATAATAAGAGGTGAGAACGGTATTGATTTCAACGAAACGATGGCCGCCGTGCCTGAACTCGTTGAAAGTGGAATTACTGACTTTCGCGCGTATCTTCCAGTTCCTGAAGGAATAGAAGAAGCCACTGACTATTTATCAAGCGCTGTTGAACTTTTTAACGAAACCTTGTCATAAAATCAAGGGTTACTAACCAATGAGTTCTTTGGCCTCTCGGATAAAGTCCAAATGTTCCTGCAACCCGTTTAATCCGCATTTCATAGTCACAATGGAAGCGTGGGTGCCGCCTGAATCCCGCCACCTTTTCACGGTTTCGGCAGCATCACGGGGGGAACGGTCACGGAGGGTGATGAGCTCATGTCCAAAGTCAACAGACTCCCGGTTATTTTCTTTGAGATGGTGTTCAACTCGTGCCTTACCCTCTAAGCAATGGTCATGGTCGCCAGCGTAGATAAAACCATCACCTAATGCTCCCGCTCGCCTAAACGCCACCTCAGAAAAACCACCTAACCAGATTGGAATTTGTCTATTAGGACGGATATTTATATTTCCTCGATCAATCCGGTCGTATTCCCCTTCAAAGCTGAAAAGAGATTCAGACCAGTATTTCCGCAGTAGTTCAATCTGTTCGGAGAGTCGCGGCCCACGCTTGGAGAAGTCTTGACCAAGCGCGTCATACTCAACGTAATTCCAGCCAGTACCAACACCTAAACGGAAACGCTCTCCTGACAAGAGATCAATATCTGTTGCTTGTTTGGCAACTAACGCGGTCTGACGTTGGGGCAGAATAATAACGCCAGTAACGAACTCTATACGTTTCGTAATAGCTGCAAGATAACTGAACATGGTGAACGGGCAATGGAAAGGGTCTTTCTCTGTATACGGTCCCCAAAGTTCAGGTTCTCGATCAGAATGGATAGCTCCAACAACA
Source organism: Acidimicrobiaceae bacterium (assembly GCA_002709645.1). Lineage (GTDB taxonomy): Bacteria > Actinomycetota > Acidimicrobiia > Acidimicrobiales > UBA8592 > UBA8592. Next base: position 26,198 of record PAQG01000037.1, on the reverse strand, counting down.
TGGTCATAGGCAAGGAGGTGATCATATCCCAACTCCTCAGTGGCTAAACCGATTGCTTTAATTGCTTCCGGGTCTCCATTTAGTTCCGTTTGTGGATATACGACACCAATTTTCATTTCTGCTCCTAACAACTGATCCTATCTTTCACTATTTTGAGCTACCTTTCCATTTCTCGCACCTTTTTGCCATCTGTGTTGACACAATACGATTAATGGCATACATTAAATAACATCTAAACGAACCACCACGGAGGAACTATGGAATTCGGAATCTTCAGCAATGGATATATACCCGGACCAGCAGCGCATGACACTGAATCAGAACACACCGAACTGATGCGCGAGTCAGAATACGCAGTCATAGCAGATAAGAACAATTGGAAATACATGTGGTACGGCGAACACCACGCTCTCGTTGAATATAGCCACATGTCCGCACCAGCACCTCTCATGGGATGGGTAGCCGCACAAACCGAACGAATACACATCGGATCCGCAATTACCAGCCTCCCAACGACGAAGGAACATCCCGTAAGAATCGCTGAACGTGCAGCGATGCTTGATCATGTCACAAACAACCGTTTCGAGTTCGGAACCGGTCGCGGCGCTGGAAGCCACGAACTTATGACTTTCAGTGGAACACTACCTTCACAGACAAAAGCCATGTGGGATGAAGTCATCCGTGAAATCCCCCGAATGTGGGAGCAAAAAGACTACGCATTTGAAGGGAATGGTTGGTCAGTTCCCGGACCCCACAACATACTTCCCAAACCTTATGGGAAAGGACACCCACCTATCTGGGTCGCTTGCGGAAACCCTGAAACATTCGCCAAAGCTGGGTCCCTAGGAATAGGAGCTATCGCCTTCAACTTTGAACCCATTCATAATCTCAAAGGAAGACTCGAAGCTTACAAAGAAGCTGCTGATTCACCGACTGAGATTATCGGACAATTCCAAAACAATAATGTGATGATGACGAACGGAGTTATCTGCCTTGAAGATCGTGAGCGAGCCCGAGAAATCGCCAAAGCGAGAGGTAGAGGATACCTAGTTACCATGGTCAACTTATACCACGACACCATGCCCAAATCACCGGATGGAATCACGTGGCCAAATGCACCAGCAAGCACACTCATAGAGTGGACAGATGAAATGCTTGACCAAATCATCGACGCAGGATACATGTTGTGCGGCAACCCGGAAGAAGTCTCCGAACAACTAGAGGCCTACCAAAGCGTTGGTTGCGACCAAGTCGTCTTCGGTCTACCCATTGAAGGAATGCAACATGAAGAGATCAAAGAAATGCTTGAAATCTTCGGTGATCAAGTTATTCCTGAATTTGACAAAGACCCCGTTCACTCAACAACGCGGATGCGTGAAACAGCGCAACCTAAATATCAGACATTTAACAATGAACTTCCTGACGAAGTCAACGAAGTCACCGTCATCCCTGATTCAGCAATCCTGCCTTTAAGCGCATAAAGCTATAACACAGCAAAACGTATGCCACGAGACAGCACCGATACCAAAACGCGACTTCTTGATCACGCAGAGAGAATGTTCGCTGAAGATGGCGTCTTTGCAGTAACGAATAGGCAAATCACAGAAGCAGCGGGGCAGAAAAACGAATCAGCGCTTAATTACCACTTTGGAACTCGAAACGAATTAATCGTTTCACTTTTGAGCCGACGTGGAAGAGAACTTGACGCTATGAGATCAGAGATGCTCGCTCTCAAGGGACCCAACCCTTCGACCCGGGAACTGGTACAGCTCCTTGTTGAGGTATACGCGAGTTGCCTTCATTCTGAAAATGGGCGCTCCTATTTAAGGATTGTTGATCAACTCCGGGGATGGATGACGGATTGGGAATTCATCTCATCCTTAGAAGATGAACGTGTTCATGAACATCTGAGAAATATTCTTGAAACTATTCAGAAAGAAACTGATGGTCAACGTGTGCTTGGCATGATTATGCTTATGACGGCGCTCACCGCCACCCGAGCTCAACTAATTTCTGACGGACGAGAACTCCCCAACACCCATGAAGAATATGTAGAAACACTCACAGATATGCTATCGGGCGTGTTACTCGGGCCCAGCACGTAGCTCACGCTAAGATCTCCTACTGAGGGGGAACCATGAAATTAGCACTTGGTTTAGAGGTCTATAACAAAGCCCAACTGAATCTACCCATAGAGGCGATCAAGGCAGCTGAACAATGCGGCTATCACTCTGTCTGGACCGCTGAAGCATACGGCTCCGACGCACTATCACCCTTAGCGTACCTCGCAGCCCACACAAAGAAAATAAAACTAGGGACAGCGGTCATTCAAGTAGCAGCGAGAACCCCTGCATCCGCAGCGATGTCGGCAATGACAATAGATGCACTCGCAGGAGGGAACCGGACCATAATCGGCCTTGGAGTATCAGGACCGCAAATTGTTGAAGGATGGTATGGGCAACCATGGGGAAGCCCGCACCATTGGTTACGAGACTACGTGGCGATAATGAGAAAAGTTTTCGAACGCGAACATCCACTCGAACATGCCGGAGCGCAACTACGCCTTCCGTTCACCGGAACGGGATCAATAGGTGAGGGGAAAGCCTTGAAATCAATACTGCACCCAACTGAAGGAATTCAAATATGGATAGCATCTGGGGCCCCACTGAATACTGCGTTAGCAGCTGAAGTTGCCGACGGATGGCTCCCAATGGGGTATGGTCCACACGGGTTGGCGATCCATGGGAAAAATCTGGAGAAAGGGTTCTCCAAAAGGGCAGCGAACACGGTACCAAGATCAGAATTCCAATTATTTACGAACCTCACAGTTGAGATCACAGAAAATATCCAAGAAGCGATAAATAAGAGGAAGCCCATGACAGCGATGTACGTCGGTGGAATGGGAAGCGAAGAACACAACTTCCATCGTGACTCAATGAGTCGAAGAGGTTTCACTGATCAGGCGAAAACTATACAAGAACGCTGGCTAGCTGGAGATAAAGAAGGTGCGATAGAGGCCGTACCCGATGAATACATTGACTCAGGTGGACTCTTTGGGACACCCGAACGAATCCGTGAACGGTATCCGTTGACAATCCATGAAGGGGCAACGGGGCAAATCATTCGCTCAACTGATGTAGCGACGATAGAACTCATGGCGGACATAATTGGTGAGCATTCGGGTTTGGAGTGATCCAAGTCGCAGCATTACCTTGAACCGGCTAATGTCACAAAAACCAAGAGAGTAAGGAAAAGAACTATGCCCGAAGCACATAATGGCGACACGACACTGTATTACGAAACTATGGGCGATCCCAGTAACCCAACGATTCTGCTCATCATGGGTCTGGGAGCCCAGATGGTGGCATTCCGAAACGAATTTTGTGAAATCTTCGTAGATGCCGGATTTCACATCATCCGCTTTGACAATCGAGATGTCGGGCTCTCCTCAAAAACGCCAGGTAACCCTCCTGCACTTGAAAAACTTTTAGCGGCGCAGTGGGAAGAACCAACTGAACCAGACGTGCCATATCTGCTTTCCGACATGGCAAATGATGCGGTTGCGGTGCTTAATGCCATTGGAATTGAGAAAGCGCATCTTGTCGGTGTCTCAATGGGTGGGATGATCGCCCAGATGATAGTTATTGACCACCCGGACAGGGTACTTACACTTACTTCAATCATGTCCACCACTGGAAGTCCCGATGCTGGAACGGCTAAACCAGAATTGATGATGAAAATGCCATTGACGGTCCCGTCAACTAGGGAAGAGGCGATAGCGAATTCAGTAGAAACGTTCCGACTGATCTCCGGACCGCACTTTGATGCTGACGATCATGCGGAGGAGGCAGCTATGACGTATGACCGAAACTGGAACCCGAATGCTCAAGGCTTTCAAATAGCGGCGATTTTCTCCTCCGGTGATCGTACGGACGCTCTAGGTTCAGCTACGACCCCCACTTTGGTGATTCATGGACGCTTGGATCCATTAGTTCAGTTAAGTGGAGGTGAAGCGACCGCGTCGGCGATCCCGAACAGTAGACTTGTTGTCTTCGACGATATGGGACATGACTTACCAGAGGTATTGTGGTCGGATATGACGAAAGAAATAATTGGCCATGCACAGGCAAATGCCGACAATTAAAAGGAAATAAACTATGAGCGAACACGATAACTATGAAGATCTCACCCAATGTGGTCTAGATGACACACAGGAAGCGGAACTGCTGCGTATCCAACGCGAATGTACTTTCATGTGGACAAACAAAAAAGGCGAGGCGTTCGGCGTCATCATGTCCTTTCTTCCAAAGGATGGAAAATTCTGGTTGACGTGTGCCGAGCGTAGGGCACGGGTACCAGCATTACGCCGATTCCCCAGAGCTTCCATTTGCGTGAATAGCACAGGAACATCACTTGGAACAGGGAAAACCGTTACCTACAAAGGGGAATGCGTCATCCATGACAGCAGAGAAATTAAAGACTGGTTCTACCCTGAATTTGCCAGTCATCTCCGACCTGAACCCGAAGCAGCTAAGGTATTCCAGAATTTCCTTGATTCACCTGAACGAGTTGTCATTGAATTCACGCCTGACTACGCGCTGTCATTTGATAGTGCACTTATGTGGGCGCGTTCACCGGAAGCTGCGACTAACAAAAACGACCCGAGAAACCAGTCGTAAAGTTAAATCAAAAACCCTTCCACTCAGGATCTCTCCGCTCACGGAAACTATTCACACCTTCCTGAGCATCTTCAGACCTGTTATTGAGCTCAACAGCCCAACTCTCTTCCTCAGCGATAGTGTGACGGTCAACATCCAAAGCCCGATTCACAAGCCATTTAGTAAACATATGCGCTTTTGTGGGACCCGTCGCTAAACGAACAGCCCACTCCAAGGCAGTTGAAATTAAGTCCTCACCGGGGACAACCCTGTTGCACAAGCCAAGTTCCATGGCACGCTCAGAAGGAATATCGTCAGCAAAGAACATTAATTCCTTCGCTTTCATAGGCCCGACAAGTCGAGGCAAAATCCACGTTCCCAAAGCATCAGGGACAAGACCACGACGGGCAAAAACTTCAATAAATTTCGCATGCTCAGCCATAATCACAAGATCGCACATTAAGGCAAGATGTGCTCCCATCCCCGCAGCGGTCCCGTTCACAGCAGCTATCACAGGAAGCTCGCATTCAAGAATTGAAGACATAAGTGGATGCTGCCCTCGAAGCATCATTCTTCGAGGCTCACCTACAGCTAACGCAGGTGCATCATCAGGTCGGGGAGCATACTCTCGGCCAACTGAAATATCAGCACCGGGACAGAACAATTTCTGACCGGTAGCAGTCAAAACCACAGCACGGGCAGCAAACTGACCATTCAATGCCTCAAAAAGAGAAGTCATCCTATCTCTCATATCCGGAGACATAGCATTACCCTTTTCAGGATTATTGATAGTTATCCAAGCAACCTGGTCAATAATCTCAAACTGGACTTGGTTTCGTAGTACTTCTTCATCCGTCGTCATATCTCAAATCTACCCGAATTGGAACCATGCTGGGTAATGGAACTGTTAAATGCCTGACAATGAACTTCTCGCTCAAAGGTTCCTTTTGGAAGATAAACAAGTAACATCCAAATGTGTTCAAAGCGGTAATTTTTGACGTGGCCGGGGTTTTAACCGAAGGGATCGGGAGGATTCTCCTTGAGGCAGCCGCCGGAATAGAGGGTGACCTTGAAAAGTTGGCGGACGCACTTATCCCTGTATTTATGGGAGGAGGAGATACAGATTCCGCAGGCCATAAACTTGAACGTGGAGAGATCACATTAGATTACTTCCTTTCTTCACTGGGTTCTGTAGAGAAGGAAGCTTGGACAATTCTGCACCCTGATTCAGATGCCTTCTTTGGCGATAATCTCCAACCAATGCCGCAAATGCATGATTTCGTTGCTGAACTCAAAGAAGCAGGATTTAAGACCGGAATAGTTTCCAATAATGTAAAGGAATGGCAACTTGCATGGGACAAAGTTATCCCTTCACGCGACTTGTTTGATGCCACAATTTTCTCCTCGGAAGTTGGGCATAGGAAACCGAATCCAGAAATTTTCCAAGTAGCTCTCAAAGGGTTGAATGTATCTCCGGAAGAAGCAATATTCCTAGATGATTTCCCAGCTATGGCTGAAGGGGCTTCAGCGATAGGTATTCATGGAATTTATGTTGAGAATCATGAGAATGCGATAGCTGAAACCAGAAATCTCCTACAAATCTAAAACCAGAATTGTGAGATTCACATAATTTCTCGTATGGTTTGGACAAAGTGAGGTAACTATGGCTGAAAGATATTACGTAACGGACTCTGATCTATCGGAACGATTTACTCTTTATACGCGAGCAAATGTTGGTGAAGTCTTTCCTGACCCCGTAACTCCCTTAACCAGTAGCACCGGACTTTTCCAAGCCGAGCTGGGTTGGAGAGATGCTTGGGAGCGAATGGGGGCCTTTACGCATGATGAATTCCCCCCAGATCAATTTTCTCAACTTGGTGTTGTCGGCGGCTACTGTTATCTAAATGCGTCTCTGATCCGCCTCTTTGGAGTTAGAGCTCCGGGGCTTTCATGGGAAGATATGGATGAACAATTCTTTGGAGCCATGCCCGGTGTCCCACCGTATGAAGAACAATCAGGAGATGAAGATCTAGAGAAAACCCAGAAAATAGGGGAGACGTTCCAATGGGTTCTTAGCAATACGAAACTTGATGACTTGGAAGAACTCACTGAAGGTAGGAGATTTACTCGCCAATTACGGAATGACAGGCCGAACTTCTCAGAATTCACTAATGAGGAACTTTACGCCCAGTATTCAGAACTTCTCCAGATGCATCGTCAATTCTTTAGCCAACATATTTTCACAACCTATATGGCGACAGTCCCTGTCGGTATTATTTCTGGCGTTGCTAATGCTGTTGGCCGCCCAGACCTTCTCTTACCGATTATTGCCGGTTTCGGAGAAGTTGACTCTGCTGAACCCTCTCACGCCATGTGGGACATGGGCAGAACGGTTCGGAATAGTGAAGAATTGAGTTCAATTTTTGATAAAGGAATAAATGGTTTGTTAGATGCAATGCACCAAAGTGGTTCTGAAGAAACCAAACAGTTCCTTTCAGATTTTGAACTGTTCGTGTATGAATATGGTTCACGAGGACCTAATGAATGGGAAGCACGTTCCCCTACGTGGGAAACCCGCCCGGAGCTAGCTCTTAGTGCAATTGACAGGATGAGATTAGCCGGGGATGAACTCGCACCGAAGGCGCAAAATGCGCAACGAGCCCAACAACGTCAAGAAGCGGCTGCTGAGCTACTAGCAATGGTAGAGGGAGACCCTGAAGTTCATGGTGAACTTTCAGCAGGGATAGCAGCTTCTGCTGCATGGCTACCTGCCCGTGAAAGAACCAAAACTAACAATATTCGTCTCATCCATGAGATGAGAATGAGGATGAGAGCTATAGGAGATCAGATGGTTCAAATAGGGGCCTTTGACGAAATTGAAGATTTCGGCTTCGTCACCGATGATGAATACTCAGGATTGTTTGAGAACCCTGAGTCAATGCTGGAAACAATTCGCTCAAGACGTGCTGAGTATTACAAACTACTCGAAAGAGAAGCCCAATTTCTCTTTGATGGCGAGGCCGATCATCCAGAAACATGGAGGAGGCGAGACGCCGTTGCTGAAGATGTACTCGGAGAAGGTGAATCATTGCAGGGGATGCCAGGATGCACAGGCCAAGCAGAGGGAATCGCTCGGGTGTTATTAGACAGTAATGACCCCGGTGCCCTTGAACCCGGCGATATTCTCGTCGCTCCTTTAACTGACCCTTCATGGACGCCTTTGTTTGTCCCTGCCGGTGCAGTAGTTGTTGATGTCGGAGCTCCTTTATCGCATGCGATTATTGTCAGTAGAGAACTTGGGATCCCATGCGTTGTCTCTGCTACAGATGCCACCAGGCGGATACCTGATGGAGCCCGAATTAGTGTTAATGGTGATACAGGCTTGGTTACTATCCTCAGCTCATAGAGGTTATTTAGGAATTTCGCTCCAAGGAACTTCTTTATCGACACGAACATCACCGGGTAGCCCAAGCACGCGTTCGCCCAGAATATTTCGCATAATTTCGCTAGTACCACCCTCAATGGTATTTGCCCGAGAGCGTAAGAATTGACCGCTAATAGAACCAGCATTGTGGGCTTCTTCACTACGGATCATCGGGTACCCATCAGAATGGAGCATGCCATCTGCTCCCTCCAAATCCATGCAAAGTTCGTAGATCTTCAGATTCAGTTCCGCACTGAATAATTTTCCAATGGAACCTCCCGGTCCTGCATCACCGCTTTTCGCGAGAGCTTTCGCCCGTTGGTTTGTAAGCCGCAGAATTTCAGCTCTTCCCCAGAGGTCAGCAACACGGTCCTTAAAGATTCTCCGTTCGGATTCGTTTAGATCATCCTTTTTGGTTGCCCATACATTCATAAGCGTTCTTATCGGTCCACCGCCTTTACCTCCGCTACCACCGCCAAGAGCAACTCTTTCGTTCATTAACGTCGTAATCGCGACACGCCAACCATCTCCTTCATCACCTAATCTCTGGTCATCAGCTATGCGGACATCAGTTAAGAAAACTTCGTTAAATTCAGCCTCGCCAGTAATCTGATATAGAGGACGCACCTCAACACCTGGGGCGTGCATGTCAAGAATAAAATATGATAATCCCTTGTGCTTCGGAGCATCCGGATTTGTCCGAGTCAGCAACATCCCAAAATTGGAGAGATGAGCAAGAGTCGTCCACACTTTCTGACCATTAACCACCCATTCATCACCATCTCTTATACCTCGGCTTGGGATACCGGCAACATCGGAACCATGCGTTGGTTCAGAGAATAACTGGCACCAAATGTCCTCTCCGGTAAAGATCTTCTTGAGATGTTTCTCATGCATCTCTTCAGTTCCATGATTTAGAACTACCGGGGCTCCCATACCAATTCCTATTGGGTTAACAATGAGATCATGGTAAGGCACTTTCGCGTCCCGGAGCACTTGGTCAACGATCGCTTGCTTCCCTCTGCTCAACCCAAGCCCACCCTTGCCTTCAGGGAAATGCACGAATGCAAGTCCAGCATCATATTGGGCGCCTCGGAACGTAAATTGATCTGTCGCATGAGGATCAACCTCCTTAACTAAGGTTTCTGTCCGTTCTTGAAGTTCTTCATCACTTATAGTCACAGCAATCTCCGTTCTAACCTATGTCACTGGTATTTGGCGAAATGACTTAAAAATCGTTAGCATGTCACCATACAGTATGGCGGGAAGAAGCCATATCACGCCAAATGGTGTGCGTTTTTCATAGTGAGGAAACCTAAATGAGAGAAGTAGTCATTGTCGAAGCAGTCAGAACCCCCCTAGGTAAAAGAAATGGTGGACTATCAACCATGCATTCAATAGACCTACTTGGTTCTGTCCAATCAGAATTGTTCAAAAGAAGTGGCATAGACCCTTCAGAAGTCGGTCAAGTTGTCGGTGGTTGTGTAGGGCAGGTCGGGATGCAGACAATGAATGTCACCCGCAATGCATGGCTAACTTCAGGGCTTCCTCTTGAAGTCGCTGCTACGACCGTTGATGCCCAGTGTGGATCTTCTCAACAAGCTACCAACCTCGCCTATGCTCTTGTAGCAGGTGGAGTAGTTGATGTTGCAGTCGGCTGTGGCGTTGAACTCATGAGTGGTGTCCCTATGGGGGCAACAGTGCCAAGAGGAGAAGCAGAAGTAGGGAAACCTGTTAATCGGGGTTATTGGGAACGATATGAACTCACGTCTCAATTTGAAGGAGCGGAAAGAATAGCGAAACAATGGGACCTAAGTAGAGAAGAATTAGACGCTTTTGGCAAACTCTCTCAAGATCGGGCAATTCAAGCATGGGAAGAAGACCGCTTCGGCTCTCAGGTTCTCCCTATTGATGCTCCGGACCTTGGAGAAGACGGTCAACTAGCTGAAACAACGCATCATGTTTCTCGGGATGAAGGACTGAGAGAAACCAGTCTTGAAGCACTTGCAGGACTGAGAACCAATATGCCAGATGGAGTTCACACTGCTGGAACATCATCACAAATTTCTGATGGGGCAGGCGCTGTCTTGCTAATGACACGAAAGAAAGCCGATGAACTTGGAGTCAAGCCAATGGCTACGATCATTGACTCCTGTTTAGTCGGATCAGACCCTGTACTGATGCTCACGGGCCCAATTTATGCGACACAGAAATTACTCGCAGATAATGGACTACAGATGAGTGACATTGATGTCGTTGAAATCAATGAAGCATTTGGATCCGTTGTACTGGCATGGGAAAAAGAATTACAGCCAGACATGGAAACCGTTAACCCTAATGGTGGAGCTATTGCAATCGGACATCCGCTTGGAGGTACGGGAGCAATTCTGCTCACCAAAGCAGTACACGAACTTCATCGTTCCGACAAAGAACACGCCATCGTTACCATGTGCTGCGGCGGGGGATTAGGAACTGGGACGCTCATCAAGCGCCTCTAAAATGCCTGGAAAAATATGATGTCTGATCAGGAATTGAAAGCCCCGCCCTTTTATCGCGTCGAATGGGCAATTATGTTAGCTGCCCGCGATATCAGACAAACCTTTGACTTTGTTTTCTCAGATTTCAAACTAAATCTATCCGAAGTTGCCCTAATGGCTTTAATCACTGAACATGGATCCCTGTCTCAGAGTGGACTAGCCAAGTCCTTAGGAATGGGTAGAGCGTCATTGGGTGCGCTCGTTGATGGATTAGAGCAAAGAAATTTTGTGGTGCGCAAAGAGGACCCTAAAGATAAACGCGTCTGGCTCATTGAGCTAACTACGGCTGGAAAAGAAATCGCTGTAAAGTTAGAGGAGAGAGACCAGTCTTTACGGGAAGCCTTCCGAGAGGGTGTTGGACGAGATGAACGACAGAATCTCGCAGACACTCTTGAACAGTTACGCCAAAATTTACGGTCATTAAGCAAAGAAAGACAATAATAAACTAGATATAAGGAGAGATTGAAATGGATTTAACAGGAGCATCAGCTGTCATAACTGGTGGCGCTTCAGGTATTGGTGAAGCAAGCGCCCGAAAGTTAGCCGAACTCGGGGCGCGATGTGTAATCGTTGACCTTCAGGAAGAAAAAGGAGAAGCAGTCGCGAAAGAACTTGGGGGGCTATATGTAAAAGCTGATGTTGCTAATGAGGAACAAACTCAAGCAGCGATGGATGCAGCTATGGAGATGGGACCATTACGAGCTCTTGTAAATGGAGCTGGAATCGGTAGTGCTTCTCGAACCGTAGACCGGAACGGAGACCCAATGCCTTTAGCCCAGTTCGAATTCGTCATTAGAGTAAATTTGATAGGTACGTTTAATTGCACTCGATTAGCCGCAGCAGCAATGGCGAAAACGGACCCCGTGGACGAGGATGGCCAACGTGGAGCAATTGTAAATATGGCTTCTGTCGCAGCCTTTGATGGGCAAACAGGACAGAATGCGTATTCTGCTTCAAAAGGTGGGGTTGTTGGCATGACACTCCCCATCGCACGAGACCTTGTTCCCTTGGGCATCCGTATAAATACTATTGCTCCTGGATTGATCGATACACCTATATATGGTGAAGGAGAAGCGTCAGACCAGTTCAAAGCTCACCTTGGTCAGAGCGTTTTATTCCCCAAACGCCTTGGTTATGCAAGCGAATTGGCTTCTATGGTTACGGAATGCATAACAAATGATTACATGAACGGAGAAACAATCAGGGTTGATGGAGGCATTCGCCTCCCACCGAAATAAGGAGAAGAAATGACAAACGATTCTGCCGTACTGACTGAAATCAGAGGTCGTGTCCTATTGATAACGTTAAATAGGCCAGAAGCAATGAATGCAATTAACACAGACCTCGCTCAGGGTCTTCTATCGGCTATTGAAGAACTCGATTCAAATGATGGCCTCACCGCAGCAGTACTTACTGGGAGCGGAAGAGGTTTCTGTTCAGGTATGGACCTCAAAGCTTTTGCAGCTGGAGGCCCACCCCAAGGATTTGACCAGTTTCTTGAAACAGGTTCAGAAAAACCTCTCATAGCAGCAATAGAAGGTTTCGCACTAGCCGGTGGATTAGAAGTAGCACTCACTTGCGACCTGCTGGTCGCAGCCGCAGATGCCAAGATAGGGATAAGGGAAGTAAAGGTTGGTTTATTCGCAGCTGGTGGAGCGTTGCTCCGACTACCACGTCGAGTACCGTATTCGGTTGCCATGGAAATGGCTCTCACCGGACAGCCCATAACGGCAGACCAAGCTAAGAACTATGGGTTAGTTTCCCGAGTGACAGAAAAGGGAGGAACAGTTGAAGCGGCAATGGAATTAGCCGAATCAATTGCTGAGAACGCACCTCTCGCTGTTGCTGCATCCAAGGCACTTATCCAAGCGCAACAAGGCATAACTGAGGAAGAATTCTGGGAATTACAAAAACCACACATGCGAAAAGTTTTTACATCAAATGATGCAAAAGAAGGACCAGCCTCGTTCGCTGAAAAACGTTCCCCAAATTGGTCTGGAACATAACAATCATCACCCGTATACGCACTAATCAGGAGACAAAATGAAACTAGCTATGCTGCTACCGTACTCGAACCGGTTTTCAGAAGCCGTAGACCGAGTAGTTGAGTTAGAGAAAGCAGGTCTTGACCTTATATATGTACCTGAGGCATATGCCGCTGATGCGGTTTCTGCTATGGGATATCTCGCCGCGAAAACCGAGACGGTACAGATCGGTTCCGGGATTCTCCCGATCTATAGTCGAACTCCAACGCTCTTGGCGATGACAGCAGTTGGAATGGATGAAATTTCAAATGGGAGATTTATCCTCGGATTGGGAGCATCTGGCCCACAAGTAATTGAAGGTTTCCATGGGATCCCTTATAAGGCACCTTTGGGTCATACACGTGAAGCCATCGATATCTGTAGGAAAGTATGGGCACGAGAAGAGAAACTAACCTATGACGGGCAATACTATACGCTTCCCCTCCCTGAAGACCAAGGAACAGGTTTAGGTAAACCACTGAAAATCATTACACATCCTCTTCGCCCCAATATACCGATCCACATTGCTTCATTAGGTCCTAAAAATGTTGCATTAACAGCTGAACTCGCGGAAGGTTGGCTCCCAACATTATTTATGCCCTCAAAAGCTGACCTAGCATTCGGCGATGCTTTGAAAGTCGGGCTTTCAAAAAGAGATAGTGCTTTGCCTCCGCTAGATATTGTTGCAGGGGGAATGGTTGCAATCGGAGAAGACGTAAAACAGTTTTTAGACTATGGACGACCAAACACTGCTTTGTACGTGGGGGGAATGGGAGCTAAAGGACGCAATTTCTATAACTCACTCGTACAACGCTATGGATTCGAAAGAGAAGCCTTAGAAATTCAAGAACTGTATCTTTCCGGGAAGAAAAAAGAAGCTGAAGCTGCTGTTCCTGTAGAACTCCTTGAAGGCATGAATCTCGTCGGCCCAGAAAGTTATGTTCGAGAGAAGGTTGCCGAGTTTGCTGAAGCAGGAGTCACATACCTCAACATCGGTCCTATCGGCCCACCTGATGAACAAATGCGAACTGTAGAGAAATTAAAAGAAATAGTTTCTTAAATCTGAAGGTACCTTATCCCGTTTAGGCACTCTCCTTTATCAGAGAAGCACTAGCAAGAAACTGTTGATCAAATTGGCTTTGATCAGGTGGTCTGAGAGTGATGCCCTCCACAAGTCCTCCAAACCACTCCAAAACAGTTTCACCTAACTCACCCCACGTGGATTCAATTACAACTTGCCTGAAAAGCTCGTCAGGGATTCTCTCGTGGAGCCCTACTGTTCTTCCCGAAGAGAGAAGATCACGTAATGTTTTCCCTAAATCGCCATATCCAAGTAACTTCAAAGTCGGCTCATACGCAGGGGTGGAGTAAAGAAAAGCCAATCGTTTCTTCTTCAATAGAACCATTTCCTTTCGTTTCTCATCATCGTTTTCTACAGCTGACAATGGGGAAATAACAATAGGAACTCTTGTATCCGAGTTGTGAGGTTTCGATAATTCCAAATTGGGGAGTAAATGACTCTCAAGATATAGAGGATGTGAATTTGTTGGGTGAGTTATTAAACCATCACTTTTAGATCCCGCTAATGCAGTCATTTTTTCCCCGACAGCCCCTATCCAAATTGCTGGTTCCATTCCCTCATTCAATGGTTCCGGTAAAAATTCTTTCTGTAAACGAGTTAATCGGTAATATGTCCCTTCAAAAGAGATAGTGTCCTGATTCGCAAATGATACGAAGCAGTTACGAACAGCAGAAACATACTCACCGAGACGTGCCACAGGTTCATCAAAGAGCATTCCATACCGTTCAACAATGTTTTGTCGGACCTGAGACCCTAGCCCGAGGTCAAAACGACCCGCAGATAAATCCGCTAACCCCCAAGCTGAAAGCGCTGTAGCCATTGGGCTTCTTACAAAAGCCAATGCCACACCTGTCCGCACTCGTAAATGGGTTGTCGCCGACAATGCCAGTCCAGAAACTACAAAGGGGTCATGAATCATTTCAGGTACATGGAGAGTATCAAACCCTAAAGACTCAACCCGCTTAGCGTAGTCGGCGACGTCTTTCATAGGCATATGTGGGTTCATTCCGGCAACGAGTTCCATTTAACCTCCAGCGAACTAGCAACTACAACGATAGAAGAATTTCTATCTAGTTACTGTTTAGAGTCTCCTTCCACTAACGTCACATCATGATCTCTTTAGAAGAATTCCGCACGGAAGCAGTTAGTTGGCTAAGAGAAAACGTTGAGAACGCTCCGCAGAACTATGGCGCTATTCTCCCACCATCGTTAGTAATGGAAGGAGTTGAATGGCAAAAGAGAATCTATGCTGCCGGCTGGGCTGGTATTCATTGGCCTGTTGAATATGGAGGCCAAGGGTTAACATCCCAACATCAATCGATTTGGTTGGAAGAGTGTGCTCGAATAGATGTCCCACCATATGTGAACATGGTTGGATGCGTGTTAGCGGGCCAAGGTGTCCAGATCTATGGAACTGATGAACAGAAAAGCCAACACTTACAATCAATTATCACAGCCTCCGAACTTTGGTGTCAGCTTTTTTCAGAACCAGAATCTGGATCTGACTTAGGGTCGCTTCGAACCACGGCAGAAGCCGATGGGGAAGGGTGGATTGTCAATGGTCAGAAAGTTTGGTGTAGCGGAGGTCGGTATAGCAATTGGGGGATTCTCATGGCTCGCACTGACACATCACTCCCGAAACACAGGGGGATAAGTTTCTTTCTCGTTGATATGCAAAGCCAGGGTATAGAGACAAGACCATTACGGCAGATGACGGGAGATGCAGAATTTGACGAGGTTTTCTTCACCGATGTTGCCCTCCCTGAATCAGCGCTACTTGGGCCAATGAATGGAGGGTGGCATGTTGGAATGGATATTCTGACAAAGGAACGTGGTTCCATCGGCGCTGGCGCAATCACCATGCAAAGACGACTTGATTCCCTTATGTCTTTAGCAGATTCAGAACTTGACCCTCATATGCGACAAAAGCTTGTAACGCTTCTAATGCAAGGGAAAAGCTATCACTATCTTGGTCAGCGACAAGGACCAGATGCTTCTGTGTCTTCCTCACTCAATAAATTAGGGATCACAGAATTGATGTTTGACATAGCAAATTTGAGAGCAAACATAGCAGGAATAGAAGCACTTCTAGAGGGGTCAGGTTCTAACAGCTTATTATCAGCTCCTGGAGCACGTATCGCCGGTGGAACATCTCAAATTCAGAGAAATATTATTGGTGAGCGTATCCTCGGCTTACCCAAGGAACCACGGCCAGAATAATCACTACTTAACTGCTGCAACTCAACATTGAACAACCAGGACGGTTCCTCGCCCAATCAGGGCGTTTCGTAGCCCACTTTTCAAACTCTGGCTGTTCATCGTAAGGGTTGCGGAGCATCGTAAGGAGATCATTGAGCATTGTAAGATCTCCTTTTTCAGCATCATCAATCGCTAATTGTGCTAAATAATTCCGGAGTACATATTTAGGATTAGCTTGGTTCATGCGTTCTATTCGTTCATTGTTACTCAATCCTTCATTTCGAAGAATCCTCACGTACCGGTCCAGCCAGTTCCCGAGCCGGTGCCAATGTTCTCCGGTTATGAGTTCAGGTGTGTAATAGGAATCGCGGACCACATCAACATTCTGCTCAGTATGTTGACCTTCCAGAAGGGTCACCTTTGAAAGCGATCTAAAGAAAATAGTCATATCTACCTCTTCGGATTCAATAATCTCAAACAGGTCTGAGAGAAGATTATGAGAATCCATAGAAGAGAAACTGTTTAGGCCAAGTTTCTCAGCGATCATTACTGACCAGACATCGTTAAAAATATCTTCAAAGGCATCTAGGGCTTGTTGAAGAGGCTGAACATCCAGAACAGCAGGGTATAGCGCATTCGCTAATTGGGCGAGATTCCAATGAGCGATCGCAGGCTGATTACGAAACCTGTATCGTCGTTGGAATCGATCAGTTGTGTTTGGCGTCCAGTTAGGGTCAAAATTATCTACCCACCCATATGGTCCGTAATCTATTGTGAGTCCGTGAATTGACATGTTATCGGTATTCATTACCCCATGAACAAACCCGACTCGTTGCCAGTGGGCGATTAGAACAGCGGTGGATGCAACAACCTCCTCAAACATGCGGACATAACTTGAGGGAGATGGCTCACCGACTTCAGGAAAGAAGTGTCGGATGGAAAAGTCTAGAAGCCCTTTAAGTTCCTCCACTTCGCCTCTTGCAGCAAAGATTTCAAAATTGCCGAAACGAATGAAGGAAGGGGCAGTTCGGCAGACAACTGCACCCGGCTCTTCAGCAGGATTTCCATCATAGAGCATGTCTCGCATGACCTGATCTCCAGTAGAGCACAGACTCAAAGCACGCGTTGTTGGAACACCAAGGGAGAACATAGCCTCGCTACATAGAAATTCTCGAATTGATGAACGCAGAACCGCTCTTCCATCTCCGCTACGCGAGTATGGGGTAGGTCCTGCCCCCTTCAGTTGAAGCATGTACCGTAAATCATTTTTTCCAATAACTTCTCCTAAGTTAATTGCTCGCCCATCACCTAATTGGCCCGCCCAGTTTCCAAATTGGTGCCCCCCATAACACATTGCATGGGGTTCCATATCTCGCGTTAAAGCGTTTCCAGAGAAAACTTGAGCGAAATTCTCTGATTCCGTGATGTCGGTCTCTAACCCAAGCAACTTCAGAGCTTCTATTGATATTGCAAGTGTTTCCGGCTTACTTGTTTTCGTTGGCTTTACATTTGAGAAATAAGCATGGCTAACTTGACGTCGAGTATTTGATAGGACCGGATCACCACTTAATTCATTTGTGAAACGGTTATCAAAGCATAAACCCTCTATTTCAACGTATTTGCTAGCAGTATTTCTCTCACTCATTTTCTTCACTAGTTCACTTTCTAGATTTTCTCCTTACTACGATAGTTCGCAAAGAACACTCTCACCATCTACGATCAACTTGTGTCAAGTCCTGAAGTTGTTAACCCGTTTTCAGATGAACCTGTTCCTGAAATAGCTCCTGTTAGGGAAGGAGAACATCTTGATTGGGTGCGGATAGAAACTTTCCTTCGGCAAGAATTATCTGATGAACTTCGCACGGACGGGGAATTTATAGTCCAGCAGTTTCCCAATGGTGCAGCTAATCTCACGTACCTAGTTTCCTTCGGAGATACAGAACTTGTACTCCGAAGACCTCCGTTTGGGACACTTGCGCCAGGAGCCCATGACATGGGCCGAGAGTTCAAGGTTCTGTCACAGTTATGGAAGATATTTCCTAAAGCGCCAAGAGCATATTTGTATTGTGAAAATCCGGAGATCGCTGGAGCGGAGATGTTCATAATGGAACGAAGAAAAGGGGAAGTTATACGAGGGATAATTCCAACCTCAATGAGACACCATAAAGATCTCGGTAAACGGATTGGCTTTGCACTTGCTGCTGCTATAGGGGAATTACATTTGCTAAACCCTCAAGAGGTCGGGCTTGAAACCTTAGGTAGACCGGAGGGTTTCGTTTTGCGTCAGGTCACTGGGTGGAAGAAACGGTGGGATTTAGTATCTGATCAGCGCTTTGACCAGTCAATGACTGATATTTACCAGAAATTAGAAGAGACGCTTCCTGACCCTCAACGGGTTGCTTTCGTACATAATGATTTGAAATTAGATAATTGCATGTTTGATCCCGATGAACCAGATAGTGTTCTAGCAATTTTTGATTGGGACATGACTACGTTAGGCGATCCACTTATTGATGTAGGTACATTATTGAACTACTGGCCCGACCCAAAAGATAATCCTGATATCCCTCGAGGTGGACATACCGGACTTGGTTTAATGGGCTTACCTACACGGGCCGAGATGGTTGATTATTACGCTGTGAACTCCAATCTAGATCTTTCAGGAATTGGCTGGTATGAAGCGTTTGCGCAGTGGAAGACAGCAACAGTACTTCAGCAACTCCATTACCGATGGAAAGTTGGGGATAGCACTGACGAAAGAATGGCGGTTATTGCTGATGCGCTGCCAAATTTTATTGAAAAGGCTGAAAATTTACTTGCCGAATTCTAATCTTTCGCTTCGTAACTATAAATTTCACGAAGTTCACGTTTTAGAATTTTCCCACTCGCATTCCGAGGTATTACGTCAATGAACTCAACTGCTTTCACGGTTTTAAAAGGAGCTAGTTTGCCCACGCAGTGATTTATGACGTCTTTTTCTGAGAGACTCTCATCGGAGCGCACAATAACTGCAAGGGGAGACTCTCCCCATTTCTTGGAAGGGATTCCTATTACCCCTGCATCTTCGATCTTTTCATGGCTTAGCAAGACATTTTCAATTTCCGCCGGGTAAACATTCTCCCCACCCGAGATGAGCATATCTTTTACGCGATCAACGATCGTAACGAAACCGTCGCTGTCCATAGTTGCGACATCACCGGTTTTCAGCCAGCCATCTATAAGCGTTTCAGCATTAGCTTCAGGCCTATTCCAATACCCCAGCATGACGTGTGGTCCTTTAACTAAAACCTCACCAGCTTCACCTGGTTCACATTCATTTCCAGATTCATCCACTACCCGAACTTCAGTAAATGTAAATGCCTTTCCAGTTGACCCAGCGCGTGTCACTGCGTCTTCCGAAGAGATAATGCAGGCTGGTCCACACGTTTCAGTGAGGCCATAAACTTGATGAATCTCTATCCCCATATTTGTATACGTTTCTATGAGAGAAACAGGAACAGGAGCGGCACCGCTTATAACGTTTCGTAGCGAAGAGGTGTCGTGGTTCTCAGCATCATAGGTAAGGAGCATAAATTGCAGCATGACAGGAACCATAAGAGTGGTATTGATTCTCTCATCACGTATCAGGTCCCATGATGCAGAGGGATCAAAAGCTTTCATTAATGTAATTGACCCCCCTACAAAAACTGATGTGAGTATTGGCGTCAAAGCCCCAACATGGAATAGGGGCAACGCATTCAGAAAGCGGTCATAATGTTGCATATCAGCTGTAGTTGCATTTGTGATGTTTGCCCACAAGACAGTGTCATGGCTATGCATGACACCTTTGGGCAAACCGGTTGTGCCTGATGTGTACATTATAAAAGCAAGGTCATCATCTCCGCCTTCTAGATCTGGTTCATCTACCGATGAGGATGACATCCAGTCTTCGTAGCTAATTGCTCCATTGATTGGTTCACCTTCTACTTGAATCCAACTTGAGATTTGTGTTTTGTCACCTCGGCTTTGTAATTCAGCAACTACTTCAGCGAATTCTTGACTAAATAAGAGGACAGTTACACCTGCATCGTCAAGAATAAATTCCAGTTCATCAGCAACCAATCTCCAATTCAGGGGAACATTGACCGCCCCAACCTTTGTAACGGCAAAAAAGGTTTCAATAAATTCGGTACCGTTCATTAATAGAAGTCCAATGCGATCACCGTGGGAAACGCCAAGTGACCTCAAAGCATGTGCGACCTGGTTTGATCTATTGTTCAACTCGTCATATGAAAACCGACGACCAGTTGCATGCTCGTAGATCGCTTCTAAGTGTGTATCACGCCTTGCTCGGTTAGTAAGAAATTGTCCTATGTTTTGTGCCATGTTCTGCCCCCTTCAAGTAGTAAGATCCTAGCCTGTTCATTTCAAACTAGGAAATAGATCTACGCTTCAAATGAACAAAAATTCGTAGGAATCGGTAAGGTTCAGACATGTTCAAATCAGCTATGTCGGTGCTTAGATTTAAAAAGTTTGAGAAAAATTCTGCTCAGCGGCGCCTTAACAGATCTGCCAACATTGATGACCTTCGTCGAATATCAAAACGCCGCCTACCAGGAGGCGTATTTGATTACATTGATGGAGCGGCGGAAGATGAACGCACACTTGAGAAGAACGTCACCTCTTTCGCAAATTACGGATTTAAACCTAGAGTCCTCCGAGATGTATCTGATATTGATAGCTCTACTACAATCCTCGGACGCTCGATTCCTGTTCCGTTAATATGCTCACCTACTGGGTTCACGAGGATCGCACATCCTGATGGTGAATTAGCAGTGAGTAGGGCAGCAGCACATGCAGAAATACCTTTCACATTATCTACAATGGCGACCCGATCTATAGAAGAAATCAATCAGGCTACCGAGGAACTAAGTAATGGTAATTATTTCAAGCCAAGGAATTGGTTCCAAGTGTATGTCTGGAAAGACCGAGAACTTCTCAAAGATCTTTTACAAAGAGCTAAGGAATCAAAATTTGAAGCCATTGTTATAACTGTTGATACCGCGGTGTTAGGTCGCCGCGAAAGAGATGTTCGAAGAGGCTTTACTCTTCCCCCGAAATTAGGGTTAGATACGATTATCGATGGGGTTATACATCCGTCATGGACATGGGGTTTTCTCAGAAATGAACCGATTCGTTTCGCAAATGTTGTCGGGAAATCATCTGATGATGGAAGTTCAGCGATCACTCTCGCAGATCATGTCAACGCACAGTTTGATCAAACACTCTCCTGGGAAGATATTGAATGGTTTAGAGATAACTGGGATGGCAAAATTGTCTTAAAAGGTATTCAGACTGTTGCTGACGCTGAAATAGCGGTCGAACATGATGTTGACGCAATAGCATTATCAAACCACGGTGGGAGGCAACTTGATGATGCTCCATCGCCGATAGATCTTGTTGGCCCAGTTGCAGCCGCTATCGGTTCTGACACTGAAATCTATTGTGATGGAGGTGTCCGAAGAGGAAGCGACATCGTCAAAGCAATCTGTTTGGGAGCGGATGCATGCATGATTGGCCGCCCTTTCCTTTATGGTTTGGGTGCAGCAGGGGAGAAGGGAGTTGACTGGGTCCTTGATTTTTTCAAAGAAGGAATGCAAAGAACGATGTCACTTCTCGGAGCAAAAAATCTTGATGATTTAACGCCGGAACTTATAGAGCACCAAAACTTTAATTCAACGTTTGGCTAGTCACTCATCAAAGTCATATGACGAAGCTCTACCAGATACCACGAAAAGCAATGTGGCGGCGAGGAAGCATATTCCCATGACGGTAACGACCGAACGAGGCCCAAACTTGTCAGCAAGGGGCCCTTGGATGATAGAACCAAGCGGAGCGCCGATTGTAAAAACCATTAGGTACATGGCCATAATTCTTCCTCTTACAGGTTCAGGTACATGCAACTGAAGAGTTGTATTTGTGGTTGTAGCCATGACAAGGTGTGCGCAGCCGACGATAAAGATTCCGCTAACGCCAATCCAGTATATTTTCGTTGCAGTTAGCAGAAGTTCCCCAATGCCATAGATAGCTAACGACCCTACGAGAAGACGGGATCTCTTGATCCGTGAACCATAAGCTGCGAGCCATGGAGCGATCATCACCGCGCCGATTCCGTACGTTGACATAAGTAGGCCAAATTTGAATTCACTAACTTGAAAAACATTTTCAACAAAGAGAATTAAGTGGACTTGGACCAGTGGTCCGCCAAGTACGGCAACACATGCAGCAGCAAAATAACCCGTCATAATGGTTGGTTGAGTTTTTGCATACTCCCAACCTTTTTTGAATTGGCTTAGTTGTGAATCTTTCCTTCCAGCTAACGGACTTGACGGTGTTTTTGGAAGGGTAAGTAATGTTACGAAAACAACTACGAATGATAATCCATTTCCGAAGAAAGCCCAGCCTGCGCCGGCGGACGCGAGGACGACACCCCCGATACTAGGGCCTATAGCCCTCGCAGCATTAAATTGTGTTGAGTTGAGAGTAATAGCGTTCATCAAATAATCTCGCGGCACTAAATCAGCAACGTAAGCTTGCCAAGATGGCAGCGCATACCCATTTGCAACACCATAGATAATGTTCACTCCCACATATATCAATGGTTCGCGAATCCCAGACCACCACAAAATAGCGTTTGAGATTGCTATTGTCGCAAGGATAACTTCACAAATAAGAAGAATTTTTCTTCGGGAGAGTCGATCTGCCATTGGACCGGCGAATGGGCCCACTATCGCCATTGGTAACATAAGGGCGAAGACGGATCCACCAACCCAAGCACCGGATTCGGTCATTTCGTACATTATGAATGGGGAGGCGATTCCTTGAAGCAAGCCCCCACTATTTGATGCAAGACCTGCAAACCAGAAACGACGGAATTCTTTAATTCTTAAGGCAGAAACGGCATCCGAGAGTTTGGCCTGATTCAATTCTGGGGGTATGTCGCTCAAAGGGAACCTAGTAACTTTCGTTATTCTCGCTGAATAAGTCAGCGTGGGAGTTTCGTAATGTGCTCTTTTGAACTTTACCCATCGTGTTTCTCGGTAACTCGGAAACAAGCAAGTATTCTTTAGGCTGTTTGGATCCCACTAGTTTCTTTTTCACATGATCCCTAAGTTTTGGAATGCTAATAGAACCATCAGCTACGACAATGGCTACGACTGCTTCACCGAGATCAGGGTGCGGAACGCCGATAACGGCTGATTCAAGAACTTCGCTGAAATCATCAAGACACAGTTCTACCTCCTTAGGGTAAATATTCTCGCCACCACTGATAATTAAATCCGTTGACCTTCCTTCAAGGTATAACCTCCCATGTTCATCTAAATTCCCAATATCGCCAGTGATAAGAAATCCATCGTTTTGGAAAGTAGCAGATGTTTTTTCAGCTTGGCGCCAGTACCCATTGAATAAATGGTCACCTTTTACTTCAACAATGCCATTTTCGTGGGCATCACAAGTGCGCCCATCAATAGCCACGCGTAGTTCCATTCCAGGCAATGCAAATCCGACAGATCCTGGGATACGGTCACCATTTAGTGGGTTGGACGTAATTATTCCCGCTTCGGTCATACCGTAACGTTCTAGAATTCGATGACCAGTACGGTCATGGAAAGCTGAATGTGTTTGCTCTGTCATTGGGGCGGAACCAGAGGTAAACAAACGCATACCAGAACAAAGATCTGCATTGAAAGCCTCGTTTGATAAAAGACGAGTGTAGTAGGTGGGAACGCCCATCATCACAGTTGATCTTGGCAACGATTCCAGAACTTCATCAACTGAGAATTTGTCAAGCAGGATAATTGTTGCTCCGCTAAGCATTGCACAATGGATGGCAACAAATAATCCATGTACATGAAAAATCGGTAAGGAATGGAGAAGCACGTCAGTAGTATCGAATCCCCAAATTTTATTAAGCGCTACTCCGTTACTTATAAGAGCTAGGTGACTGATCATCGCACCTTTAGGCCGACCAGTAGTTCCACTCGTATACAACATCGCAGCTACGTCGGTACCATCATGCGCTTGAATGGTAATTTCTCTGTTATTTGCTTCCGCTAGTGAAGTCAGACTTCCTTCCGGACCAATACTCTCACTCTGAACATCAGTTGAAATCTCTTCATCTGGGTCAAAGATCACTAGCGCAGGTTCCGCATCATCAACAAAAAAATAAACCTCATCAGATGTGCTTAGCGGATTTACAGGAACGTAAATCGCCCCCAATTGCAAACACCCAACATAGAGGGCGAGCACATCCATAGATTTCGAAGTTTTCACGAGAACCCTCTCGCCTTTAGCCACTCCGCATGCTTGAAGCGCAGCCGCGTATCTACCCGCGCGATCAAAAAACTCCGCATAACTTGCCGTTCCGTAATTTGAGGTCACCAAGAATTCCTTGTCCTGATTTCCCTCACAGGCTTTGCTTAAGATATTAAAAAGATTCTCAGACATGTTGGTTTGATTCAGCTTTAGTTTCTAACCGTGGGGTTGAACCCCGAGCGATAGCCGCCATCGCAATTATGATTAACAACCCTCCGAAGAGGATTGAAGGGCTAAGTTTTTCATTGAAGAAAATAATCCCTCCTATCACTCCAAAAAGTGGAAGAAAGTACCCAATAACAGAGACCTGACCGGTTGTTCCGATTTGGTTAGCTCGCAGAATTGCCAGAAAAGAAAGGTACGTTACCAAACCAAAGACAAAGAGCATCGGTATGTGCCAGGAGGCGAACCCATTTGAAGGTTTCGTCCCAAGGTCAAGGCTTAATGTCAAAATCATTGAACTTAAACCGGCTACGAGAAGATTCGGAGCGAGTAGAGCCATTGGCTCATGCCGAAGTGTTAAGTATCTCGTCAAAACACCAGCCCCCCCCGCTATCGCCGCGCCACATAAAACTAGAAGAATATCTAACAGTCTTCCGCCATCATCAAGTGACCCGATAGCGAGTATTATCACCCCTCCATAAGCGGTAATCAGGCCAAACGCTTTCAAAAGATTAAAGCGCTCATCTGTAAAAACAAAATGTGCGACGATAGCAGTGAAAATAGGTCCAAGAGAGATTAGGAGCGTATTTATACCTGCAGGAAGCCGGTCAAACCCAGTATTGAAAATCAATGATGGACCTAAGGAACTAAAAAAGCCAAGAAGAATACCGGATGGAACAGCAGCCAAAGTTACTTCCTTTTTCCATATGCCATGGACGAGAGCTATAACTCCACCTACGAGAAAAGGAACCCACGTAACCGTAAAGGGATCAAGGCCGTCATTGGTGAATTTCTTTACTAAGAGTCCGCCAGCACCAAATGAAACCCCCGTAAAAGCAACAAAGCCCCAAACGTTTCCTACCGAGTTGCCCCGAAAATTCAAGATTGGCATAAGAGTGCCACTTTACACCGAACGTCGTTGCCGTCGTTGCCTCACAAAGGAACTAGCTCTGATAGCAGGAAACCACGAGTGTGTGGTAGTAATAGTAAAGGAGAAAAATTAACCCAGAATGACCGATATCCCCATTGCATTATCACAAGTAACACAGGATTGGTTGGAACTACAATTTCAAAACGCAGGTCATGATATTCCAAATATGGTTTCCTTCTCTCATGAACCCATGGATGGTTTTACCGGAGCTATGGGAGAAGTTGGTATTTTTACAATTGAATGGGATGGAGACACAGACCTTAAACTCCCTGAAGCCTTCGTTGCGAAATGCCCATTAGATGATGATATTGCGAGAATGTACAACGAAGTTATGCAGTATTACATCCGTGAGTCAGGTTTTTATAAGGATCTTTCCCCTGAAATAGATATGCGAATCCCCGAATGTTGGATCAATAGATTCGACCCAGAAACAGGCAGAGCTTTCCTTCTTTTGGAATATATTGGCCACGCCGAGAAAGGAGATATTCTTCAAGGCTGTTCCGTTGAGGTGATGAAAAAACTTGTGCATGATTTAGCAAAAATGCATGGAAAATTTTGGATGAATGAACACCTGCTTGAAATCCCGTGGTTGATTGATTGGAAGGCGGAAAGCCTTAAACTTGGTATTGACATCACCCGCCAATCGTGGAAAGCGCTAGCAGAACAAGAACCCAACCGGTACCCGCCAGAACTTTTTAAAGTTCTTGAAACTACTTGGGTTTTCAATACTATTGAATGGTTGGATCGTTACGCCTCTCGCGAATGGACACTGACACACATGGATTATGAGTTAGATAACATACTCATTGATGAGAAGGGCCCGATTG
>PAQG01000036.1 GCA_002709645.1 Acidimicrobiaceae bacterium | reverse complement strand
TTTGGTTCAATATAGGGGTACCGGAAACACCGCAACAAAGCAGCGCCTGCTTTATTCTTGCGGTTGATGACACAATTGACAGTATTTTGAACTGGTATGTTGACGAGGGAAAAATTTTTAAAGGCGGTTCTGGTTCTGGGGCGAACTTAAGTAGGATTCGCGCCAGCGTTGAGGAAATCTCTGGAGGTGGAACGCCAAGTGGACCTGTTAGTTTTATGAGAGGAGCGGATGCTAGCGCTGGAACGATCAAGTCTGGAGGGAAAACCCGACGAGCTGCGAAAATGGTCATGCTTGATATTGATCACCCTGACATTGAGCAATTCATTTGGTCGAAATCTAAGGAAGAGAAGAAAGCAAGAGTTTTACGAGAAGCTGGTTTTGATGTGGGGATTGATGGAGAAGATTTATTTTCACTGCAATACCAAAACGCGAATAACTCAGTTCGAGTGTCGGATGAATTTATGGAAGCAGTTGAAAAGGATTTAGATTGGGGGCTCACGGCAAGAACTACCGGCGAAACAATTAAATCAGTGAAAGCGCAGGACCTCTTTGCTCAGATTTCACGAGCTGCTTGGGAATGTGCGGACCCCGGCATTCAATTCGATACGACGATTAATCGCTGGCACACTACACCTGTCAGTGGTCGTATCAACGGTAGTAATCCTTGCAGCGAATACGTTCATTTGGATAATTCCGCGTGTAACTTAAGCTCATTGAATCTACTGAGCTTCCTCAATGAAGATGGGCTCTTTGACGTAGATGGGTTTCGGCATTCAGTTAGGGTGATGATAACGGCGCAGGAAATTCTTGTTACTCCATCGCACTATCCCACTGAAGCTATAGGGGAGAACGCTCGTAATTTTAGGCAATTGGGTCTTGGATATACGAATTTAGGTGCGTTGCTGATGGCCCTCGGTTTGCCGTATGACTCCGATGATGCCCGAAGTCTCGCTGCTGTTATCACAGCAGTTATGACAGGAGAAGCTTATAGAACTTCTGCCCAGATAGCTGCAAGGATGGGGCCTTTTGAGGCCTATGAACTCAATAGAGAGGCAACTCTCTCAGTTCTTGAAGCCCATAGAAAGTCAATAGATGACATCAAAGTAAGTGAGGCTGTTCCAGCTTCTCTCCTTGCTGCCGCCGTTGAAGTTTGGGGTAATGCAATACGCTTTGCTGAACAGAATGGGGTAAGAAACGCGCAGGTGACTGTGCTCGCCCCGACAGGAACGATCAGCTTTATGATGGATTGTGATACCACCGGAGTTGAGCCAGATCTTGGATTGAAAAAAACAAAAACACTCGTTGGGGGGGGAACCATAACAACAGTTAATCAAACAATTCCCCGAGCACTTGAAAAACTAGGCTATGACGCTATTCAACGAGAAGAAATTATTGAATGGATAGAGGAGTTTGGAAGTATTCTTAAAGCACCTCACCTGAAAGAAGAACATTTATCAGTTTTTGCTTGTTCAATGGGAGATAATTTTATACACCCGTTCGGGCATATTAAAATGATGTCGGCTGTTCAACCATTTCTGTCTGGGGCTATTTCAAAGACAGTTAACCTTCCCCAATCAGCAACTGTAGAAGATGTCCAAGATCTTTATTTGAAAGCGTGGAAGACTGGACTTAAAGCAGTTGCTATTTATCGTGATAATTGCAAAGTAGCGCAACCGCTCTCTGTGGATGGGCAGGGCAAGGATGATCTGATAGCGGATGCGGCGAAGACACTTCTTTCAGAAGCCACACGGCCTCAACGAGAAAGACTTCCTCGATCACGTTCTAGCAAAACATTTGAATTTCGTGTAGCTGATTGCAAAGGATTCGTCACCGTCGGAGAATATAGCGATGGCCGACCAGGTGAAATATTTATACGAGTTAGCAAGCAAGGAAGTACCCTCGCTGGAATTATGGATGCGTTTGCTATGGCAGTAAGTCACGGACTCCAATATGGGGTTCCGATTGAAGCATACGTCTCTGCTTTCGTTGGTATGAGATTCGACCCGGCGGGAATCACTGATGACCCCGAATTAAGAATTGCTTCAAGCCTCATTGACTATTTATTTAGAAGGCTTGCAATTGAATACTTATCTTTTTCTCATCGATCTTCGCTGAACATTTTTACCACTGGTGAAAGGACGCAGCCGACGCTGCCAGGTATTGAAGAGGCGGCTATGGTCTCTGCACAAGAAGTAGATATTCAGCCAGACCCGCCATCAACGCATATGATTAAAGAAGGAATACGAATAGATTACGACGCGCCTTTCTGTATGCAATGTGGAACTGGAATGCAAAGGTCAGGAAGTTGCTTTACCTGTCAAAGTTGCGGAACCACGAGTGGCTGCAGTTGATAGTAACTAATGCGTAGTGTCTCGTGTAACAAAGCAAAAAATTAGTATGCCTAGCGAAGAGGGCTCAAGGCTAAGGTCAATTAAGGGGATGAAATGGACCAAATACCCCCATGATGTTCTACCAGCTTTTGTTGCTGATATGGATTTTGAACCTCCGCAGAAAGTTTCTGAAGCTCTAGAAGATATGGTTAGATTTCGCGATTTCGGTTACAGGTTTGTAGATATTGATGGTCTGATCCCTGCTTGGGTGAATTGGCAGAAAGCCCAACATGGTCTAGAAGTTCCTGAAGAAGACTGCAAAATTTTCACTTCTTCTATTCATGCATTAGAGGCTGTGATGGTGTTGAATACTCAACCAGGTGAGGGTGTTGTTCTCTTCTCGCCCGTCTACCACCCATTCGCAACTGCAGTTTCACAGTCTGGAAGGCGACTCGTGGATGTTCCTTTGCGAGAGTCAGATTGGAAAATTGATATGGACAGATTTCGAGATTCTATTGATGGGGGAACTCGCGTGGTTCTTTTCTGTCAACCTCATAACCCAACAGGCCATCTTTTCTCCCAGACAGAAATCCGTGATTTTGCTGAAGTGGTAATAGAGAAAGATCTGTTGGTGATTAGTGATGAAATATGGGCTGATCTTATCTTTGACGAGATTCCTCACCAGCCTCTAGGAACCCATCAGAATAATCTAAGAGAAAGGACAGTCACTATCGGGTCAGCTAGCAAATCATTTAACCTCGCAGGAGCGAGATGTTCCGTTGCTTATATCGATCACTTCGCGACAAGAGAAAAAATAGATGCACTGCCAGAACACTTTCTAGGACAACCGAGTTCATTCGGTGCTGCTGCGACAGTGGCAGCTTGGACATTTGGGGAAAATTGGCTTAACGAAACTAAAGAGAAACTGAAAATAAATCGGGATTATGTGTACGGGCAATTTTTGAATTCAAGTGTGAATATGGACCTTCCTAAAGCAACATATCTTGCCTGGTTAAATTTTTCTGAGACTATGATCCGAGAAAACCCTTCAAAACATCTATTGGAAGATGCAAAGGTAGCGCTTGAACCAGGAAGCAAATTTGGCAGTCAGAGTAGCAGTTTCGCCCGGCTTAACTTTGCTACCGAACCAGAGATTCTTGAACAAGTAATTGAAAGGATCCTGAGCGCAATTTAAGCACTGTATGCAGCGGCCTCCACTGTTCCTTTGCGCGTACTTGAGCTAAAGTGCTATCAGTTGTTTTACCGAGAGGAACTAAAGTGAGAGCAGCAATTTTACGAGATGACAGCGGTTCGTTGGTTATTGAAGATGTGAATATAGATAAACCTGGCCGGAACGAGGTCCTAATCCAAACCGTAGCGTCAGGTTTATGCCATAGTGATCTTCATTTTATTGATGGAAGTTGGTCTATTCTGGCTATGTATCCCATGCTTCTCGGCCATGAAGCTGCTGGAATAGTTCAGGCCGTCGGAGATGATGTTGTAGGAATAGACGTCGGAGACCATGTAATTACTTGTCTATCTATTTTCTGTGGCCATTGCGACAGGTGTCTTACTGGACACAGCTACATATGTTCAAGAAGGCAAGAAATCCAAGATCGCCCTATGGGGCAACCACCCAGAATCACGGATGATGATGGAGAGGCAATCAACCAATTCACTGGCCTAGGTTCCTTTGGGCAAGAAATGCTTGTTCATCAAAATGGAGTTGTCCGTATAAGCCGAGATATGCCTTTAGATAGGGCTGCATTAATTGGTTGTGGGGTCACAACTGGAGTCGGTGCGGTTTTTCGAAGCGCGGAAGTTAAACCTGGATCTACCGTCGCAGTCGTTGGATGCGGAGGTGTGGGTATATCAACGATACAAGGAGCCCATTTGGCTGGTGCCCGCCAAATTATTGCCGTAGACCTAGAAGAGAAAAAATTAGAATGGGCCACTCAGCTTGGAGCAACGCACACAGTAAACCCTAATGATGGCGACCCAGTCGCTCAGGTTCACGAACTTACTGGTGGTGGAGTTGACTATAGCTTTGAGGCAATAGGCCTTAAGCAAACTGCGGAACAGGCTTTCAATATGATTCGAGCAGGTGGATTAGCGACTGTCATGGGAATGATCCCTCCTGGAGTTAATCTGGAAATTCCAGGGACAGACCTTTTCCTTGCTGCGAAGAGACTGCAGGGATCAATCATGGGTTCCAATAACTTCAAAGTAGATATGCCTCATCTTTGCGATTTATACCTCGGTGGCCGTCTTAAACTTGATGAAATGGTTTCTCGGACTATCACACTTGACGAAATTAATGATGGCTTTGACGCGATGAAAAACGGCGAAGTCGTCAGAGCTGTAATAGATTTCGGAACCTGACCTACACATAGGTGGGTGAAGAAATGACTGCTTGCCCTACGTTGGAAACGAAGAGGCTAATTCTGCGCCCGTTTCGCGATGATGACCTCAGTGACTATTTTAGGATGATGGACACTCCCGAACTCCGTGAATCTCTCCGGACCCCACATAACGAAGGAAAAACCGAAGCTTGGACTGCTATGGCTTGGTGGCGTGGCCAATGGGAATTGCGCGGAACTGGGCATTGGGCTGTGGAGGAGAAGACTTCTGGAAGCTTTGTCGGGAGAGCAGGTCTACATAATCCTGAACGAGAGGATTGGCCGGGGGTAGAAGTCGGTTGGGCGCTTCACCCAGATTGGTGGGGATTGGGTTATGCAACGGAGGCAGGGGCAGAGTCGGTCAGGTATGGGTTTGAAGAACTCAATGAGAGTCGGCTCTTTAGTACCATTCTGATGGATAATTTCCGGTCTCAAGCTGTTGCGCAACGGCTAGGGTTTGAATTGATTAGCACGAAGGTACTCTCGCATTACCCCATAGAGCCACATGGGATATGGGCCTTGGATCGGAAGTAAGAATAAACTCTTGATACGGGTGATGTTGTTGTTCTATCTGTAGTTAATTCTGAGTGTTTAATGATTGAGATAACTCTGCCATAGCAACAGCTGCTTCTGCAGCAGAAGAACCTTTATCTCCTGTAGACCCATCGTGGTCAACGTAGCTAGTATCTGACCTCTCCAGAGCTTGTTCGTAAGTGTCAGTCGTGAGCACTCCCAGTGCAATTGGAGTGCCAGTAGAGAGGCTAACTTTCTGAATTCCTCGGATGCATTCACCTGCAACAAAGTCAAAGTGTGGTGTTCCGCCCTGAATCACAGCCCCTAAGGTAATCACGGCATCTACGGATGTCTTGTGGATAATTTCTTGGCATGCAAATGGAATCTCAAAAGCTCCTGAAACCCAGAAGACGTTAATGTCAGTAGTTGCCACCCCAAGGTCTTCTAGACGACTGCGAGCACCCTCAAGTAATCGCATAGAGATTTCCTCATTGAAACGCCCGATTACAATTGCAATACGTAGACCATTGGACTTCATGCTGAATCCTCTTCATTATCTTTTGGGCTCGCAGCCATTAGATGGCCCATTCGTTCTTCTTTCGTTTGGAGATACCTAATATTCTCTGGACTCTCTTTCCCGATAAGGGGAACTCGTTCAACAATTTTCAGATTGTAGCCCTCTAACCCACCGTACTTAGCAGGGTTATTCGTCAATAGCCGCATTTGTTCGATACCTAAATCAGCGATAATCTGTGCCCCAATGCCGTACTCGCGTGAGTCTGGTGGGAATCCTAGCGCTACGTTTGCATCAACAGTATCAAGACCCTCATCTTGAAGAGCATAGGCTCGCATTTTGTGACCTAGTCCTATCCCTCTACCTTCATGTCCTCGTAAGTAGATGATTGCTCCGTTTCCATTTTGAGATATAAGTTCCATTGCTAGATCTAGTTGTGATCCACAATCACATCTTATTGAACCTAGGGCATCTCCAGTCAGACACTCCGAGTGGACACGTACTAATGGTCCATCGGTAGGCGCGAAATCAGAAGTGACAAGGGCAACATGCTCTACTTCATCAAGGGCGCTTCTATAGATATGGGCTTCAAACTCCCCGTACTGGGTTGGGATCCTTGCTGAGGCGAATCGATCAACGAGTCTTTCATGCCGGTTTCTATACCTGATCATGTCAGCGATTGAAATAATCGGAATATCATGTAGCTGAGCGAATTCAAGAAGTTCAGGTAAGCGGGCCATAGTCCCGTCTTCGGATACGATCTCCGAAATCACCCCAGCAGGGGAGAGACCGGCCATCGTAGCTAAATCAACTGCTGCTTCAGTATGTCCTGCTCGTTTTAACACTCCGCCCGCTCTCGCCCTAAGAGGGAAAATATGTCCGGGTCTAGCGAATCCACTAGCTGCCACGTTATCGTCAGCGAGGGCTTTGCAGGTCAGTGAACGATCGCTCGCTGAAATGCCAGTTGATGTTCCTTCGGCTACATCTACGGAAACGGTAAAAGCGGTCCCCATCGCTTCGGTATTATTTGCAACCATTAAGGGGAGGTGAAGGGCATCTGCGCGCTCATTAGTAATTGGGCAACAAACAACACCACTTGTGTATTTAACCATAAAGGCCATGTTCTCGGCAGTAACACACTCTGCGGCGATGATTAGATCCCCTTCGTTCTCTCTATCTTCGTCATCAACGACAATAACGAATTCTCCTGCGGCTATAGCGTCTATGGCTTCTCGAATTGTATTTAATTCAGGCATGTTCTTCTTTCTTCTCTGTTGTATGCATGAGTTGCCGTTCCACGTATTTAGCGAGGACGTCAACCTCAATATTGACAGAATCTCCAGGTGTTTTTTTGCTTAGATTGGTGACTTCCCAAGTGTGGGGGATAATCGCGATAGAAAAACATGTATCGTCAACGTCGGCAACGGTAAGGCTAATTCCGTCTATGGCAATAGATCCTTTTTCACAGATGTATTGACTCCAAGAGTCATCAAGATCAAAGGTGTACTTGTATGAGCCATCGTCCTCGATCGCAATACTTTTTATTTGTGTTGTTGAGTCAACATGGCCCTGGACTATATGGCCGCTCAATCTTCCGATTGCTTGTACTGGGCGCTCAAGGTTAACGAGGCTCCGCTGAGTTAGGGACCCGAGACTGGTTCTATCCATCGTTTCAGGAACAGCATCTGCACTCCACCAATTATCTCCGTAGTCAGTAACTGTCAAGCAGCACCCGTTCACAGCGATCGAAGCTCCAATCTCAATATCATCAAGGATTTTCGTGGCTTCAATGGTGATTCGAATTCCAGAACCAGAATGGGTAAGATCAAGAACTTTCCCAACTTCTTCAATTATTCCTGTGAACACTAGGCTCCCATCTTTTCGGGTTTGGGCAGGAGAGACTAGGTCCCAATTTCCTCTCCCATCCGGACTATTACCGTCGGCCTTGGGGTCACACCAAGTCAGTCAATCCATTTGGAAAGACTCGTGGGCTAAATACTCACTTTGAGTATCATCACCACCGGTTAGGACTTTCACCTAACTCCCGAGGATTTTATTCGCAACTAACATTGCTATTTCAATTTAATGTATACCATTAATTCCGTAAAGGCAAATTTCAATTACTGATTTTGGGAAGATCTATCAGAAGGTGATTTGAAAGATCTCCGGTCAAAGTTACTTCAATTATTCGAGTTTCAAAAAACCATCCATCCTCGTAAAGGGCAAATGTGTCGTGATACTTACCTGCAATAATCGGTTGCAAGTTAAAATCTGCGATGCTTTGCAAGACAGTGAAATACGAAATAGATGAAGCTCTCTCTTCTTCAACGACAATTTCAACATTCGAAGTTAAGTGATGAGTATGAGGTGTTCCATCTTCGTATTTTCTTGTAGTCGCTTCGTATAAAGCTGTTATTGCCTTCTCACCAGAGACAGCACTATCGGGGTTTGAGGGGTCAAGTAATATTTTTCCTCGAGAGAAAAGAGCCCCTACTGAGTTAAATTCTCCAGCATCAATTGCTCTGGCATATTTGAATATTAAATTACGGATTTGATTTGAGGCATCCATGTCTTTCTATAGTAACCACTAACAATCAGGCGCTGACAAACGACTACACTAGAGTAGAGAAATTATTTGTCAGGAAGGGTTCCTCATGTTTTCCTCAATCCCAAGCCCCAGTTCAGGTTCGTTTGACTTAGGACCCCTAACTCTACGTGCTTATGGGCTAATGATTGCTTTAGGTGTGATAGCTGCTGTATGGCTTATGGCAAAAAGATTCGAACAAAGGAAATTAAACCCAGAGCATGCTTCAAGCATCGCTATGTGGCTTGTTCCCGCAGGACTCGTAGGGGCACGCGCATACCATGTCGCAACCGATTGGAGACGATTCGAAGGAGACTGGATAGGGGCTATAAAAATCTGGGAGGGTGGTTTAGGTATTCTTGGTGGGCTTATTTTTGGTGTCGGGGCCGCAGTTCTTTACTGTCGCCAAAAAGAACTGGACTTAAAGACCGTTACTGATATCGTGGCGCCAACTTTACCATTGGCTCAACTAATTGGTCGCTGGGGAAACTACTTTAACCAAGAGCTATTTGGACGCCCCACTGACCTTCCCTGGGGACTTGAAATAAGTCTGCAAAAACGACCTGCGGGGTTTCAAGCAGAAGAGACCTTTCACCCTACTTTTCTTTATGAATCAATATGGAACTTACTCGTGGTTTTTGCATTACTGAAGATTGAGAAAATGAAAAAAATACCCAAAGGGTTCCTTCTTATAGCGTACTTCGCTCTTTACTCAATTGGCCGCTTATGGGTTGAAGCTCTCCGTATAGACGAAGCCACCCAATGGGGAGGTATCCGAATCAATATTTGGATCTTTGGAATAGTAGCTATCGCTAGTATCACCACATTATTCTTAGGAAAGAAATCTCGGTTTGGGCAAACACAAGAGACGTCGGACGACAGAGTCAAAGTCGTAACCGATGAACTAAATCAAAATTAACTGTATATATTTAAAAGCTGCTCTTAAGAGAGATTTCCGCTAGTTTCTTTAGTCAGGTGACTTATGCTTCAAGATAACCCTTACGAAGATCGTTTTGAGAGGACTTTTGCATTTATAGACTTATCTGGTTTCACTCGTTTCACCGATAGCAACGGAGATAAAGCAGCTCTTGGAGAAATCAATAAGTTTCGTTTATTCGTAAGAGAAATAGCTTCTCGGAAGGGTTTGCGAATAGCGAAATGGCTTGGTGATGGAGCGATGCTTGTCGCAGTTGAGCCAGAGATCGCAACAGAAGCAATTATGGAGATGCAAAGTAGAATGGAAGCTCTTGACGAGAGTCTTGGCTTACGAGCTGGACTTGCATCAGGTCCAGTTTTAATGGTTGATGGAGAAGATTATCTCGGACACCCTGTCAATCTTGCAGCTCGCCTATGTGACCTCGCTAAACCTGGAGAAGTATTAGCAACTCGAGAGATGATGACATCGTTAATGGTAAACACCCCATCCCACCCCATGGGAGAACAAGAGATAACAGGGCTACAAGAGAAAGTTGAAATAGTTCGCCTAGAAGATTCTGAGTAACCCGATCAAGCAGTAATAGGGTATACGCGGTCAAGACCCCACAGCATGTATTCTTGGGAATCGTGACCTGTTGCAAAAAACTAAGGCTAAAAATAGGTAAACAGCTTTTATTTTCCTCTTGTAAAAAAATGAACAGGCGTTTGGCCTAGTGGGAAATCTATCCTCATGGAGAGACCTTGGCGTTGACACAGCAATCGTGGATGCTTTGGAAGAACGGGAAATCACCTCACCATTTCCAGTCCAGACACTGACAATCCCAGATGCTCTCGCTGGATTAGATGTTTGTGGGAAAGCTAAGACCGGATCAGGGAAAACTCTTGCCTTTGGGATCCCGATGATTCAAAACTTGCACAAGAATAAGTCAAAAAACAAACTTAGAGGATTAATTCTTGTTCCTACGCGGGAACTAGCTACACAAGTGCGGGAAGAACTCGAACCACTTGCTGGATCAAAGGAAATGAAGATAACGGCTATCTATGGTGGGGCAAATATAGATGAGCAAATCAAGACGCTTAAGAAGGGAATTGATATTGTTGCCGCCACGCCTGGCCGAATGATTGATTTGCTGGAAAGGCAGGAAATAAACGTACAAGGACTTGAAATCGTAGTTGTTGATGAGGCTGACAGGATGGCTGATATGGGGTTCTTGCCTCAAGTTGAATGGATCCTTCGAAAAGTAGAGCGGAAACATCAGACGTTACTGTTTAGTGCGACATTAGATGGAGCCGTTAATTCACTTATTCAGCGATACCAAACTAAGCCAACTATGCATGAAGTTGAAGCAGAAGAGATAACAGTTGAAGAGATGACTCATAGGTTTATTCATGTCCATCA
Source organism: Acidimicrobiaceae bacterium (assembly GCA_002709645.1). Taxonomy (GTDB): domain Bacteria; phylum Actinomycetota; class Acidimicrobiia; order Acidimicrobiales; family UBA8592; genus UBA8592. The sequence continues at coordinate 1,816 of PAQG01000036.1, read as the reverse complement.
ACGAGACAAAGTCAAAGTAGCTGCTGCTATATCTAGGTCATTTTCCCGAACGTTAATGTTCTCAAATACAAAAGCAGGGTGTGATCGCCTCGTTAAAAAACTTCTTGATGAAGGAATTCGTGCCCAAGCAATACATGGGGATTTACGTCAAAATATTCGTGAGAAAGCTCTTGATCGTTTCGCGCAAGGGAAACTCCCTGTTCTCGTAGCAACAGATGTGGCAGCTAGAGGGATTCATGTAGATGACGTTGAGGTTGTCATTCATTATGATCCACCAAGTGATCACAAAACTTATCTTCACCGGTCTGGTAGAACTGCGCGTGCGGGAACTAAAGGCCTTGTTGTTACTTTGTCATTGTGGGATGAGGAACTCATTGTCAAACGGCTTCAGAAGCGTGTGGGGTTAGATATCGCTTTAGTTGAAATGTTTTCAAATGATGAAAGATTGATGGATCTGAGTGTCTGGGAGCCTAATTCGTAGGCTTGTAGTTTTTTACGACAGCCCTTTCCTCTAGAATTGCTTTATGTATATAAGTGAGTTTTCTCTAGATGGATAAAGATCTTGCTGACTGGGTGGTTTCAAGTGTAGAAGCTGGCATAGAGCCTTTAGATATCGCATCTGCTATTGCCAGAGAAATAGCAGCAATCAAGAATCTCTCTTCCTTCGGGTCGGATTGCCCCAAATTACTTAGGAGGGGAGAAGTAGTAATAGCTCCTAAACATTTGACTTACACACCTGATTTAATTGGTGCTGCATATGAAAGAAGTCTTGATTCGGCTACTCGACGGCATGAAGGTGTTCATTACACCCCATTCCTAGTAGCTAAAAAACTGGCTCAAATAGTTCTCTCTGGGACAACGATCGGACCAATCTGCGATCCTTCTGCTGGCGGAGGGGCGTTTTTGCTTGGAGCAGCTGAATGCATGAAAGGTATGGGTGAGGATCCTGAAAGGATTGTTAGGGATCTGCTGTGGGGAATAGATATAGATGAAGGCGCTATTGAAGTTACAGAAGCGGCAATCTCACTTTGGGGATCAACAGAAAATTGGGTTATTCCTGAAGGGAATCTTGCGGTTGCAAATTCACTTGCTGTTGGTAAGGAAGCATTTCAAAGACCGCCAAAAGATGGTTTTAAAGCAGTTATTGGAAATCCTCCATTTCAAAATCAACTACAGGAGCAAACAACACGATCGTTAAAAGAAACTAACGAACTCCGGAAAAGGTGGTCTGTAAATGCCGGGCCATATGCAGATACATCCGGCTATTTCCTTTTAGTGGCCTTATCAATGCTTGCAGATAATGGAAGGGCACTCCTTATCCAGCCACAGTCAATTCTTGCAACTGCCGATGCAAAACCGATACGCGAAAAAGTAATAGAAGAAGCAAACCTTATCGGTATGTGGATAGGGGAACCGAATATATTTGAAGCTGGAGTAAACGTCTGCGCCCCTCTTGTAGCTAAAGAAGCATTCACTGATTTCGTTCAGGTTTGGCAAGGCAAAGACGTGCAAAAGTGTGATACCCAATTAACAAGGGAAGATTACTGGGCGAAAGCAATTTCTATTGTGCAGGGGACACCCACTGTTCACCTTTCTGGCCAAAATTTGGGTTCTCGCGCCCAAGCAACTGCTGGGTTCAGGGATCAATATTACGGTTTAATAGATCACGTTTCTGAACGGAGCAGGATTAGTTCAACGGCATTTCCACTTATCACGGTTGGAATGATTGACCCCTTACGAAATCGGTGGGGAACTGGACAATTTAGATTCGCGGGGAAAGCTTGGAATCATCCAATGGTTAACTTGGAAACATTAG
>PAQG01000035.1 GCA_002709645.1 Acidimicrobiaceae bacterium | reverse complement strand
ATCCGATGGTGTTCTTGATGGCTTCACTATTGAGTGCCCGAAACATAACGGTCGTTTTGATTTAAGATCTGGGGCAGCTATACGCGACCCAGCGAAAGAAGGAATCAATCTCTATTCGTGCTCTTCAGATGCTGGAACTCTTGTAACAAATTTTAAAAGAATTTAAAGAGTTACGTTAAGTCTTCCTCAATATAAGGTTCACTATCACTATCTATCCTTGAAGCTAGGTATGCTCCAGCAGTTATTGGTTTATAACGATTTAAGTTTCTATCACTCACACAGCTATCGATTACCTCGATCACCACGTTGGGGTCTGGATTGATAAAGAATGGTATTGAGTATCGAGAACTCCGTTTGGGGATTCTTGCCCTGTGGGGGGTGGAGCAATATCTATCATTGGTCCAGCGAGCGAGCATGTCGCCCAAATTAACTATTAATGATCCTTTGGGGGTGTTGACAGGCAACCATTCACCATCCTTTTTTTGTATTTCTAATCCGGCAACCCCATCAGTTGCTAATAGCGTTATCAACCCATAATCAGTATGCGCTCCCAATGGGTATTCTTCACTATTTGGGCTAAGCGGCAAATAATGCAGAAAGCGCAATCGGCATTGTGGATTATTCATTTTCTGTTTAAAGAATGATTTTGAGACACCCAACTTTATTCCTAGAGCCTTAAGAACCTCTGAAGCGATCATCAGCCCATGGTTTTGATATTCATGTATCTGTTGCATTGAATTTTCAAGAAGTAATGATTGGATCTCATCACTTAAACCCAAATCGATAAATTCTGCTTTACCTGTCTTTCTTCGTAGATTAAGTGCTTCGCTAGTATTTGGGACATAACCGTATCTATTCTCGCGAGGAACTTTTTCTTTCTCTTTTTGTGGTAAGGCAAAAAATGTTTCCGCGAAGTCAAAGAGTTGGGTTATCTGATCTTCCAACCCATGATTCACGAGGTTAAAAAACCCGAGATTTTTACAGGCATTATCTAGAAGTTCAATTTCCGAATTGTGAATTTCGATAGTATTTGATTTTAAATTCTGGTAATTGATGGTTTGAATTTTTAGAGATTCATTAACCATCGTTTTATCTTACACTTCCTTAAGGAATGCACTAAAAAATTCTTGCCCGACTTCCTTTGGTTGCAACATTTTTTAGAGTTTTGATTTCTGGATCGGGGAATGTCTCTAGCCCAATTCATTGGTATATCTATGTTATTACTACCTTTGCTTCCCATTCATATTTCCGAACCGTTGGAATAGATTCGCAAAATACCAATACAACTGCCAAAATCAGAGAAACAACTGATTGGGGGAAAATGACTGTTGGGTGGTTCATAGACGATACACCGTCTAAATCATTTCCTGTGTACACGAGGGGTAATGTTGGCGAGGTTTTCCCAGACCCCGTTACTCCCCTTACCGCTGATCACACGTGGCACGGCGCCGGAGATACAGGAATCCGTGAATTCATGTCTCGATTCACAATTGACCTTGACGAGATTGACGATGGAAACAAATTAATGTTTGAAATTTTCGGCGGGTATATGTATTTAAATCTGAGCGTCGCCAGATTAATGGGAGCGCGATCTTCAGGTATGACACCGGAAATGGTAGACATGGGATTTTTTGGAAGTTCTTCTGCTCTTCCCCCATACAAACCTAGAGCGAAGGATGAAGACCCTGAGATTTGCGCAAGAGTTGATGCTCTAATGTTCTCTTGGATGACAGCAACCGATTTCCCTATCATTGAGGAGCTAACTGAAATAGTTGAAAACGTTGTTTCAGAACGCCCTGATTTTTCATCAATTTCAGATGAAGCTTTGATCCAAAGAATGCGTGACATGATGCCGTTATTCGCAAGAATTTTTTCTGCGCATAGCGAAGTCAGTGCTGCCGCTTCAGTAACAATGGGAGCAATCACAGGCTTAACGCTTGGTATGGGAAAACCAGGCCTTGACTTACGTATATCTGGGGGGCTTGGAGATGTCGCTTCAGCTTCCCCCAGTTTTGCTTTGTGGGAACTAAGCAGAATCATTCGTTCGTCTAAAGAACTAACAAGCGTTTTCGATGATGGCATGGACGGTCTTGAGGATCGGATATCGGAATTAAACCATGCTGATTTCAATACAAATTTTGAAATCTTCCTTAATGATTTCGGGAGTCGCGGCCCAAATGAATGGGAACTTCGTTCGCAAACGTGGCAGACTCACCCTAATTTAGTTCTTGCGATCCTTGAGCGAATGAGACTATCTCCGGATGACCAAAATCCTCGCTCTCGACATAAAGAAGCACAGGAACGCTCGGCTGAGGCTTTAAGTGAACTTCGCGAAATGGTTAAAGGCGATGAAACTTCCGCTGGTACGTTAGAGATTGCTGTTACCTCTAGTTCAATTTTTATTCCTGCTCGTGAGCAGGCAAAAACAATAATTGTAAAAATTGTTCATGAAGTTCGATTAGCTGCTTTAGAGCTTGGTAAACGTTTAGTGGAATCTGGCAAGCTTGCGAAACAATCCCATATTTTTATGCTCCAAGACAAAGATTTAGAGAAGGCTATCAGCGATGGAATGTCTAAGGAAGCGACGGAACGGGAAGCAAAGTACTTAGAACTCTTTGAACTGACGCCACCTTTTTGGTTTGTTGATGAAGTTCCAGACGAAAATCATTGGATAGGCGAAAAAATAGAATTATCTACCCGTAAAATCGTTCAAGGCATGGGAGGCAGTGCTGGGATTGCTACGGGCCGGGCCCGAATCATTTATGATCCAACAAAACCAGATGCCCTAGAACCAGGAGATATCCTTGTCGCTCCCATTACTGACCCTTCTTGGACTCCGTTATTCGTTCCGGCTGCAGCCGTAGTGGTTGACGTCGGTGCAACGATGAGTCATGCGGTTATCGTAAGCAGGGAATTAGGTATTCCGTGCGTTGTTTCTGCTACAGGTGCTACTAGCCGTATCCCTGATGGGGCTCAGATACGCGTTAATGGGGATACTGGGACTGTAACCATATTGACTTGATTAAGAGCAGTTTGGCGCCCAATCCCCTTCTAGATGACCCTTTTCTACTAGCCAACTGATTGTATCTTTCAGTGTTTCTTCTACTGGTCGCCAAGAATTCAAACCGCTATCTGCAAGAATGCCTGCATCATCTCCTGGGACAATTCCAAGCATGATTTCTACTGCTTCTACATCTACCATTTGCTCTAAAGCTTCACGTGGAGTTGGGATTAGGGCTCGATCTCGACCGGTTACTTCTGTTATGACAGCGTGGAACTCTTCCCAGTCCATAAATGTCCCCCCTGCGACATACCTTTTGGGTCCGGAACCGGGCGAAAGCAATCCTGCTATAGCAATAGCGAGATCTCTGACATCCACTAGACACCAGCCTCCGCTTGCGAGGCTCATCATTATTTCGCTTTGAAGAGTTGGGGCTAAATTAGCGGCCAGAACATTAAGACCGAGATCAATTGGTCCGGTTACCCCAGCAGGGTAAATGATCTTAACTGGGTCACCTTTCTCCTGCATTGAGCGTGCATGTTCTTCAGCTATTGCTTTTGAGGCGTTATATGGATTTCCTCCACCCTGAACAGGATCATCACCAGATAATTTGTTACCAGTTGGTGGGAAAATGACTGACATTGTTGAAAGATGTATCACAGGGTCGCATCCTTGTGCGACTGCAGCATCAAGTATTAATTTCGCACCGGGACCATTTACGGAGAGAGCTTGGTCCATTAACGCCGGGTCTAGACTAGTGAAAGCAGCAGCATGCACACATGCATCGCAGCCTTCAAGCGCTGCCACAACTGCTTTTTCGTCAGTCATATCTCCAACGACATAATCCAAATCCTTTGTGACTCCATGCAAAGATTTCATTAGTTCTAGTTTTTCTGCATTTCTTACTAGCAAACTTATTTGATGACCAGAATCCACTATTGCCTTCATTAAATGGCCGCCAATGAACCCAGTTGAACCCGTTAACATTACTTTCATTCTTGCCCCCCTGTCCTTGTTCAGAGAGTAGCCTTCATAGTCATAAAAGTCTTGTGCTGATTTTTTATACCGAATTTCTGCTTTGGTCCCTATGATTTATCATTATGGAGAAATTTGAGATCTTTCAACGCGAATTTAACGCTGGAAACTTTTCTGCCGAAGGTTATTGGAAAGCGTGGAGGGTTGTATGGGACTCGTGCAACCGGTTCACTCACTATTTTGATGGGGATATAGAGGAACGCGATAATGCATTGGGAGCAATCTTCTCGCGCCATCTTGATTCCCGCTCTGTTTTTATGACCGAATCCGAAGAGAAAAAGCTTCTATCGTTACCTAAACAGGTAGATGTATTTCGCGGCGGACAACAGGCTAATATTTCTGGCTGGTCTTGGACTCTTGACCGTTTGGTCGCAGAACAATACGCATTCGCTGGAGCAACCGATAATCGTCCTTTACTTGCAATAGTTTCCGGTCTTTCCTCTTCAGCAATTCTTGCATATATTGAAAGTGATGGAATTCCAGAGTTAATTATTGATCCATTTACTATCACCATCGAGACTGCGGAATTTGCGAAGATTACTTTTGAACGACTATTGAAACTAGTTGTGGATTAGAGTGCGAGTATGCGCCCTTTTCGAATCGTCCGTTCTTTAAAGTTTTTCCTCCCGATCGCTTGCATTGTCCTGCTATGCGCTGGGTGTTTCAGATTCAACGTCAAATTTGTGATAGAAGATAACGGAACTGGTACCTTTGGCGGAGAATTCGCGATAAGCAAGCAACTCAGTGAAGTTTTTGATGAAGGATCCGGTGAGCTCTCCTGTGATGAAATCTTAGAAGGGGAAGGGGGAGGCCTTGGTGCTGGCCCATTGTCAGATTTCCCGGGTAATGCCGTCGTTGAGAATTTTGAGGATGATGAATGGTGTGGATACACATTTACTGCTTCATTTACTGACTTTGGTAGGAGTTTCAACGAGGCAGGGGATGATACTTTTCCGATAAATGAGGAGGATGGAATCCTGACTTTTAATCTTCCTGCTGATGATTTGCTAGGTGACAATGAGGATTTCGATATGGGAGATGAGGATGTTGACCCTGTTGCTCTGCTTCAAGCTTTTGGGATTCCTCAACCTGAATTTACCATTATCGTAGACTTTCCTGGAGAAATACTTGAACACAACGCAGATACGCGCGATGGATCCACACTTCGTTGGGCAATTGACTTCTTCAATCAGAGACCAGATTTCTCCCCATATGTCAAGTCTGACATTTACGCGACTTCCGATGGTGGTTCTAAAAATACATTCGGAATCATTGCAGGAATAGTTGGAGCGATTTCGCTTATCCTCGCTGCTAAATTCGTCCAAATGAAAAATAACGAAGAGAAGACGAGCTTCTGACTGAATCTAATTAGGTTGTAGTGTTTTCCCAACGATTATGAGGATCTATGCCGCCAATGTGCACTCTTCTTGTCGCTCCTCCCGTATCATCATAAAAATACATTCGTGGTGCTAAAGGACCGTGGAATTTAATGTGTGACTCCATAAATACTTTCCCAGAATCTTCAATTTCTGCTGAGATGGGAAGAACTCGCTGGTTATAAAGATATGGCCGCTGCCGAACATTATCGGATTCTCTCATAGCAACATCGCGGACTGGAATAGCAAATGGTTTCCCTTCCTTATTCCATTCGTAGAAATTAAGAAAGCCTCCTTCTTCCGCATAAGCAGATAAAGCAAGGAAGGCTTGAAAAATTGATCTTCCCCATGATTGTTTCCTGTGGCTTTGGTCCATTTTTTCTAATTGCTGTGAAACATTGGATGGAATTTCAAGATGATGATGCAGAATTTCCCTGCCCTTGTCTAGTGCTTCAGCAACCGAGGAAATATTGGCTGAATATTCCCGAGCTGCTTCTCTAACAGATCGGGTCAATGCATGGCGAACTGCCATTTCTTCTATCATTTCTCTCTGAGCCTCTAAATCGCTAGCGTATTGCACCCACCATTCTTCAGCATCTCGTCTAGTCTGCTCGCTCACAATTAACTCTTCTTGTAGTTTGGCAGTTTCTTCACGGTAATCTTCAATTTCCCTTGATCGTGAAAGGAGTTCTTTCCGCAGTTCCTCATTTTCCTTTTCTAGAATTTCAACAATATTTCTGCCTCTGATTCTCTCTTCGTTTTCTGGAGTTGGTTCCAAAGTTTCTCGCAAAACCCTTAATACTCTTGTGCAGTTTTCTGGCAGTGAACGTGCAAGCAAGTACGGTTGAAGGATTCGCAATACTTGTCTTTGTATTGACCGGTAATCATAGTTAGAAATTTCTCGAGCAGTTATCGCAGGCGCTGCTATCACAGTCCCTTCTTCTATCTCATTTGGCGGATATACGCGAATTTGACCTGGCTCAAGGTCATAATTTGCCCCCACCATTCCTTGGAAACGGCCAAGTGAGCCGCGCTGCAAATAAAGGACCATAGCCACTCCTGAGAAATCTCTCAGAAGCGATTTAGCCGTCAGTATCGTTGGAGTCTCATCTTCAAGCATTGGGTCATACGCAACAACTATCATTGCGATTGAACGATTGCGTGCAAAAAGCGATTTCACAAAATATTCAATAACCCCCTCTTTCCCGGGATTAGGCAAATCAGCGTCAATAAACATGTCATCAAGGTATGGACGATGTGAAGATATTAGAGATTTCCTAATTAAACTCTGGGAAAGTTTCCCCACTATTTCCAAGAAAGGCGCTTCCTGATCATGCGAGACTGCTTCCGCATCAATCCAGAGGTACTGTTTCCCTAATTCACGTGCGATTCTAAGAATTATTTCAAATTTCGGACTGGGTTGTAACCGTAATTCATGTGCTTCCAAGTCACCACTGACAATAGAGCGTTCTGATAAAGTTCTGGGATCACCCGAAATCTTTAAACTTTCACGGGCACCAGATAGCAGGACAGGGTCATCAGTTTGCCATAGCACCCGGTGAACTAATTCCATTACATTTAGCTTCTTACTATCACATGTAGACCTGATTTTGACTCTGATTCAAGGACATAACCAATTGCCTATGAGTTCTTTACTGCTGTTGCGAACTCACTTTGTGCTGCATCCATCGTTGTTCTGTTCGCCCACAAGTCAACAATAGTCATAGCCATTATTTTGGCACCATCTATCACTGCTTTATCTCCTGATTCACTTTTTGCATGAATAGCAAATTCCGGTGTGTGGATAGGAGTTCCATACGGGGCTACAGCGATCATCGGGTGGATTGACGGAACTAAGTAGCTGATATTACCCATATCTGTGCTTCCGACTACTTTTTGTTCCGCATCTGGTTCTAACAGTACACGACCGATATTCGATGCATTCGCTGAGTAGAGAGTGCAAATAGTTTCATTGTCAACCATGTCCGCGTAGTAGGGGTCGATCCAGTCATGCGACATTGAGCATGATGTGGCGTGAGCTCCTGCTTCTAGACAGTTAAGAACTCGTTTCTTTAAGGGATCTAAACTTTTAGCGTTCTTTGACCGCACATACCATTCCATAGATGAGCGTTCTGGGACGATATTTGGCTTTACTCCAGACTCTACAAAAATACCGTGTATTCGCTCGTCGGGTTTAATGTGTTGACGTAATGCTGCAACATTTTGATAACCCAGAACAGCGGCATCAAGTGCGTTATGGCCTCTATGAGGTGCGGCCGCCGCATGGGCGGCTTTGCCTTGATATGCAACGTGTAAACGTTGGATAGCTATTGTATTCATTCTTACGAGATCTCCGGCGGCTGGATGAACCATCATTGCAGCATCAACATCCTTAAACGCGCCACGATCAGCCATGAATACTTTCCCTCCTCCGCCTTCTTCCGCGGGTGTTCCGAGTATTCGTAAGGCCCCTCCCATTCTCTCAGCGACTGTTGCTGCAGCTAAACCCGCACCCAAACCTGCTGTTGCTATTATGTTATGCCCGCAAGCATGACCTATATCAGGCAAAGCATCATATTCACAAAGGACTGCAATAGTTGATCCTTTATCTCCTACAGACGCTTCAAATGCTGTTTCGAGATCATACGCTCCGCGAGTAGGGTTCAGTCCTTCATCTTCAAGTATTCCTGTCAGAACCTCATGTGCAAAATGCTCTTCAAAGTTGAGTTCTGGTTTTTCATGAATCGCATGTGATGCTGATAGCAAAGTGTCTGCGATCCGATCCACTTCATCACAGACAAGTTCTTTGATTTCATCAACTTCTTTGTTTGATATTTCCACAGCTACGCATTTCCTATCTGAGTTGGAATGATAATGAGTCTAGTCAATCTAGCGATTACGTCCTACCTATCTTACTTATTTCACTTTGTGCACGATTTGAGAGTTTGCTATTTATCTCGCGACGTTTTACCTTTGTGAGTCAGAAAGGAAAAAATAATGACACATACCGTATATTTGGAATTTGATTGTGCCGAAGGTAAAGGAGTTGAATTTCTTGACGTTCTCCTACCAGCGCTTGCTGACACTCGAGCTTTTGAAGGATGTATTAGCGTTGAAACTTTCATCAACGCAGATGCACCCGACACTGTTTTCCTTTGGGAGAAATGGGAAGAACGTTCAAACCAGGAAGCATACATGGGTTGGCGTGTTGAAACAGGCCTACTGGATCTCATAGGGCCATTTATGGCTGGACCTCCTAAAATTGCACATTTAGAAGCAAAAGATTAACTAACCCAGTAACTTTCTTCGGAATTTATTTGCTGCTTTGAGAATTGCCTCGGGAGTGAATTCCCATCTGTCACCTTGCGGTCTTTGATGTTGAACTGGTCTTTTTTCTACTGAAGGTATTTGTTGAGGTGAGGTAGAGGCTGAAGTTCCAGTAGTTAGCATTCTCATAGCGAAGCGTAAATCATCTGCGTTCCGTTCTGCAGCTTCTCGTAATTTTTTCTCACTGTTTAATTCAAATCGTGCTCGAAGTAGCTCGGCCTCAAGCTCCGATACTCGATTGGTCTCTTCTACTTTCGTATCTTCCTCAGGGGCTGATACCCCATCCCATGCCCCGGAAGAGACAAGAGAGGGAATGGGAATCTTCCAGCCATTTTCGGTCTTAATGGCTCCTTCTATTTTCCCATCAGTAATCCAACGCCTAATAGTGTTTCTTGATTTGGAGGAAATTTTGACTGCTTCTGCCAATGAAACCATCGGGGCATCAGAACTAATCCCAATTTTCTCTTCTGCCTGAGGCTTAATTTCTACTTGGTCATCCTTGAGTGATTGAGGTTCATCCTTTTTCCCTTGGGGAGGCCACAGGATTTCATCATCCATGTTTGGGCTCCTATCAGGAATTCTCTTCGCGTAATGAGCGTGCGGCTTTAAAAGACTGTATTGCTGATACGAGGAACACTGCGCAGATAACAGATGTTGCTATCTGAGCAAACAATGCCCATCCTGCACTTCCCCGTCCTATTAGGGATCCGATACTCCCGAAGATCGCCAATAAGGAGATTGCGGCTGCCCCATGCATAAAGTGATGATTGAGGTCTGGTTTTTGTTTGCCCGCTATGCCTAACAACAAATAGATGACACCAACGAAAGCCGGAATAAGTGATGTCGCACTATTTGAGTCAGAAGCAATGGTTACTACTACCCCTAGTATGACTAGAATTACTCCTGCAGTAATTGATTTTTGTACCATTTCCTTTACTCCTTAACGTCGCCAACCATTTTTTCAGGTCGAACAATTTCATCGAATTCTTCTTCGGTGAGATAGCCCATTGAGACTGCCTCTTCCTTAAGTGTTGTCCCATTCGCATGTGCTGCTTGCGCTATTTCCGCAGCTTTGTAATAGCCGATATGAGGATTGAGAGCTGTAACGAGCATCAGACTTTGTGAAAGCAAATCATTGATTCTCTCTAGGTTGGGTTCTATTCCAGTTGCGCAGTTGTCATTAAAACTCTTGCAGGCATCCCCTATTAGTTGCGCGCTAAGAAGCACGTTGTATGCCATGACTGGTTTGAAGACGTTAAGTTGAAATTGACCATGAGTGCCAGCGATAGAAACTGCTGAATCATTCCCAATCACTTGCGCACAAACCATTGTTAAGGCTTCACATTGAGTTGGGTTCACCTTGCCTGGCATAATTGAGCTTCCAGGCTCATTTGCAGGAAGTACGAGTTCCCCTATACCGCAGCGAGGTCCACTTGCTAACAATCGGATGTTGTTTGCGATGTGCATGAGGCTCACCGCTAGTCTTTTTAAACTCCCACTGATTTCTACCATTGCATCATGTGCGCTTAAGGCTTCAAACTTGTTTTCTGCAGTAACAAATGGGTGTCCGGTAAGTTCGGAGATCTTCTCTGCGACAGCAACGTCATAGCCTTCAGGAGTGTTTAGTCCAGTTCCAACTGCTGTTCCCCCTAAGGCCAGTTCCCGCACACGATACAAACTGTCTTTAACTGCCTCCATCCCTCTTTGAAGTTGCATTGCATAACCGCTGAATTCCTGCCCGAGCGTTAACGGGGTTGCATCCATTAAGTGTGTCCTGCCCGTTTTTGCCACTTTCATGAATTCTTTGGATTTATCTACAAGAGTCGAATAGAGCAACTCAACGTTTGGGAGGGTTTCGGCGACGATCATTTCGTAAGTTGCCATGTGCATGGCAGTAGGGAATGTGTCATTTGAACTTTGACTTTTGTTAACGTCATCATTTGCGCTTACTAACTTCTCTTTCCGAAAGTCCCCACCAAGGAGTTCTGTAGCGCGGTTCGCTATGACCTCGTTAAGGTTCATGTTGCTTTGTGTACCGGAACCTGTTTGCCATACAACCAGTGGGAATTCATCGTTAAGTTTCCCGTCAAGTATCTCATCACAAGCAGAGGAAATTGCTTGGGCTTTATCATCAGGGAAATCTGTTAGCTCGTTATTAACAATCGCTGAAGCTTTTTTAAGTTGAGCGAATGCTCTGATAATACCCTCAGGCATTTTCTGTCCACCGATTGCAAAGTTTTCTATACTCCTCTGAGTTTGTGCGCCCCAGTAGCGTTCATCAGGGACTTGGATCTCACCTAAGGTGTCTTTTTCAATTCGAAACTCCGCCATGACCACACTCTAGCCTCATCATTCAAGTCGGTTGCAACTACTCCCCTTTAACCTACAAAAGAGGTCGTGGGAGTTATTTGGGATTCAGTGCTCTAGGCAAGGCGCCTGAACAAAGATCGCTGAATTAATTGGAAACCCATTTCTGCCATGCGTCCCTGGATGTCTGGATCGGCAAACATCTGGGTGCTCGCTGACATCAAGTCATCCAAGGAGTCAGACGTTGACACAGTTAGATACATTCCTGTTAGAGCCCCAGCGGCTATCCCTTGCGTCCACCGAAGACCTGTTGTTCCATTCTTCATATGTTCCCAGATAGCGTCAGCGTTAGCATCTATGGTTGCCTGGTCTTGTTGTGCTCCAGCGCTAACAATAAGGCTTCCATATTTTCCATCAAGTGTTCCTTTTTGTGCCCTAATATGAACCAAACTCCGCCGAAGAGTCTCTATCCCTGCGTTCTTCATCGCGTCAATGAACTCTGGTCGTGCCCTTAGGTCATCAGGTGCGCTAACAGCTGCATCAATTGAGTCCCAATCCGAAGTGATAAATATTTCGCCAACTCCATCGCCGGCCATTACAGATTGAGTGATCCACATATCTGTGGCTCCGGCATCTTCAAATGCCTTCCGTCCAAATGAATCCATGTCCTCTAGGAGTTTGTCAACATT
>PAQG01000034.1 GCA_002709645.1 Acidimicrobiaceae bacterium | reverse complement strand
TCATTATTCCAGGGATACTCGTGGATTCCGTACTGTTTTTATTTCTATGGCTTTGGATAGGCCCAAATGAGTCAATGACATTTCTTATCCCAGCTTTAGTTGGTTCTGGAATTGGAATGGCAACTGTTTGGCCAACCCTTACCGCAATAGGTGCCAGTGGAACTGAAGAGTCGCTGCTTGGTAGTGCAACATCTGTAATTCATACCATTCAACGTGTCGGAGGAGCGCTTGGTATAGCCATTGTACTTGCCATCATTGGTTCAGTTGCTGAGGCTGGTTCATTTGAGGCACTTCGTGCCGGTTTATTAGTAATGCCAATAGCTGGAGCGGTGACTTTTATTTGCGGCCTGTTTTTAGGTAGCCGCTCTTAAAAAATTATCTTGATACTCTTTGCAATATTTCCTGAACAACAGTTGCCACATGTGTTCCGTCCATTGCATAAATTCTTCCCGTAGCTAGCCCACGGTTACCAATGTGTGTGACTCCCTCATGTATATGTAGTTGCCAGTCATATGGAGACTTTGGACGGTGAAACCAAACCGCATGGTCTAGGCTCGCTCCGAAGAACGGAGCTTCTTCTCCCCCATCCCATATGCCGGTAAATTTTGGATGCATTCGAATTGCAGCGTCAAATGGGACATCATCACTTGCATAAACGATACCTAATTCGTTACGTGTCTCGCCTAGCGGCGAACCATTTAGTTTTAACCATATTGCATGGCCATAAGGTGCTTTATCGACTGGTACCACTCGCCTCTCCATCAGATCCGACCAATTCTCACTGTCCAAAGTCAATGGCTTCGGAATTAGGGTCATATCAAATTTCTCATCAACATCAGGGCCTTGTTCCACAAGTTGAAAAGATGCTGAAAGGTTAAGAATGGCTCCATCTGATTGTGTAGCAACAACACGCCTAGTGGCAAATGATTTTCCGTCTCTTAAGCAGTCAACTTGATACGTAATAGATTCATCGGAATTTCCACCCCGTATAAAATACGCATGTATCGAGTGGACCTTTAAATCAATGGAAACTGTATTTTGGGCTGCCGCTAATCCTTGAGCAACAACTTGACCACCATAGACTCTCCCCCATTGATACTTTGGACTTATCCCAGTGAATTCCGTTTTTGACGTCTGTTTTAGGTCGATCAGATCCTCGAATATTTTTATTTGGCTAGGTATCTTCATCTTAAATCCTCACAAGAGTCATCTGGTTAGTGCTTCAACGCTATTATTTATCTATGCAAAACGCTGTCATCATAACAGGAGCAGGGTCCGGACTTGGCAAAGCGCTTGCGAAATTACTCACTTCTAGAGGTAAAAGTGTTATTACGGTTGACTGGGAAGGCGAAGTTGACGTAAAAGCTGACTTATCAACTGAGTCAGGTCGCTCACAGGCAGTTCAGGAATCTCTAACCATATGCGCTAATCCCAAGGGAGTTGTTTCAAATGCTGGCTTAAGTCCGATCCATAAAGATCCGATTGATATCCTTCAGGTTAACTGGTTTGGAGCTTCAGAAATCTTAAATGAGTTTTTGCCCCATTTAAGCAACCAACGTTCGTCCTCGGCGGTAGCTATTTCATCAATCGGTGCAGCGATTGGGGGCGACTCAGCACTTGAGGACTATTTATTAGAGTACGACGTTGAGTCAGCTTGTGAGTATGTAAGCGAATTAGCGAAAAGAAGCCCATTAGAAGCTGGAATAATTACGTATAGTACCTGCAAATCAGCTATTGCTCGTTTCGTTAGATTAAATGCAAAAGAGTGGGGTCACGCTGGCGTTCGCTTAAATGCTATAGCTCCGGGGCGAATGGAGACCCCAATGTTAGAGGGCCTTTTGGCAAATCCTGAAATTTCACCTGGGATAGAAGCAATGCCGAGTGGGATTATGAAATCCGCGACGCCTGATCTAGTAGCGAATGTTGTCGATTTCTTTCTTGATTCCAAATCTATGTTTGTTCATGGGCAGGTACTTTACGTAGATGGAGGTTCTGAGGCAATCCTGAGACCAGATTTCATATAGATTCGAGTGGATTCACACACATCATCACTTTCTTGAGCAACACTTTAATAATGCGTTTAGTAATTGATGATTTGTCTGATTTGGATGACGCTATTCTGGATCGTCTCCCTGAGAGTATAAAAAGTCAAATCTCAGCTGGCAATCTTAAAAAATTACCTAAAAATGTTGTTGATTCTCTTCCCGATCAAATTTCCGAGTCAATCCCCAACTCATTAGTGGAGGCAGCAAACGGAAACCCTGTTCTCGCTTTGATTCTCGTTATTTGTGGAACTATTGGAATTCTTGGATTCTTATACGGCGTTTTCAAGAGTGGGTTCAAAACCGCTATGTTCTTTGCAGTTGTTGCATTATGTTCATGGGGTTATTTCGCTGTCGTTTAGTTATCGACCTGCTGAACCAGCTGTTAGACCTCCATCAATGTATAGGATTTGCCCATTAACGTAGCGAGCTTCACCTGAGATAAGAAATTTTATGACATCAGCTATGTCGGATGCATCGCCTACTCTTTTTAGAGGAACTGCATTGGCTCGGAGCTCGCGTGCCTTGCCGCGATAGTTCTCTGCAGTTCCTTCAGTCATGATCAGCCCTGGTCCTACTGCATTTACTCTTATCGGAGATAGCTCTAATGCCCACTGTCGGGTTAATGTTTCAATCGCTGCCTTTGTAGCTGCATAAAGTCCCAATCCTGGAGAGTTAGTTTTCGCAGCAGCTGAAGTCAGGTTAATTATTACGCTACTGCTAGTTTTCTTTATTCTGGGCAGAGCATGTTTCGTACAGTAGAGAGTTCCCATTAGGTTTACATCAACCACTTCTTGTTGTTTCGCAAGTGACATCTCTGAGAGATGTTCCTGAATCCAAATACCTGCATTATTAACTAAGGCATCTATTTCGCTGATTGACTCAAAGAATTCTGAAACATCATGTTCATTAGTAATATCAATGTTTACTGTCTCGCAGCCTAATTTCTCTTTGGCTTTTTTAAGAGTGTCACTGTTTTTATCGACAACGACTATGTCATGGTTTTCTTGAGACAATATTTCTGCTGTGGCAAAACCGATTCCTTGCGCTCCACCTGTTATCACTATTCGCATGATTCATCCATTTTTGTAATTGCCGATTTTAATCGTTTAATCTTTGGATTTAGATTCGTAGATCTGCCTTAATAGCCAGAATCGCAAAAATCTACCAATACTAAACCTGATGTAGATGAATCCTCCAACTATTGACAATGTTAAGCCAAAGAGTGCGAGAATAATATGCTCGTTGTGTTCTAAACTGTCAATAGCTAGGTTTCCACTATTTTGAGAACCAGCGACAAAGTAGGCTATGAAAGCTAACAGTGATCCAGCGATCAGGAGACTAAAGCCTACAATCTCATAGATACGATCTCGTTCAGTTTTATTTTTCTTGTTTCTGATATTTTCTACTGCTTCTTCAAAGTCATCTGTCATAATTCTAGTCCCCTAAGACTCACTTTTTCCGTCGTTGCCCTTTATGCCAAGATAGGCAGCCGAGAGTTCTTCCTCAAGTTCACTTGGATCTCCTTCACGAACTATTTTCCCATTAACCATGATTCCTGCCTTGTTTGATACCCCTAGAACTGTTCTTGCGAACTGTTCTACGACTAGGACTGCTATTCCCTCTCCTGCTATTTGGTGAACTATTTGATATAAATCTCTGACAATAATTGGAGCTAAGCCCATTGATAATTCATCTAGCAAAAGGATTTTTGGATTCGTTCCCAGTGCGCGAGACATTGCTAGCATTTGTTGTTCCCCTCCTGAGAGTGTTCCCGCTAGTTGTTTTCGTCGTGATGCTAATTGAGGAAACCTTTTAAAGGTCACAGCTTCAATTTCTTCCAAGGGCATTCCAGTATGGGTCATCATTACCAGATTCTCTTGAACACTTAAATTAGGAAAAATTCCCTTACCTTCAGGTATTGTGCATACACCTACTCTGGACAGTGTTTCGGGCGTTACACCTTCCATTGGCTGTCCAGCAAGATGCAATACTCCTGATGAGAGTTCAATTTGCCTTGAACAGGCCTTAAGTGTTGTTGATTTTCCTCCTCCATTAGGACCCAATAGGGCATAAATATCTCCCGGATACAGTGAAAGATTAACTTCGTGAATCACTGGGATGCGGCCATAACCAGCGGTTACATCAATTAACTCGAGTAGAGGCTGATTCATTGGTCACTACCTAAGTAAGCATCAATGACTCGCTTGTTAGTTTGGATCTCATTGGTGGAGCCATCTGCGATGATTGATCCGAAATCCAGGACATGTACGTGATCGCACACCGACATAACTAAAGACATATCATGTTCAACAAGAAAAATTGTAATTCCTTCGTTAGTTAGTTTTTGTAGAAGGTAACCAAATTCTGCTGTTTCTAAATCGTTTTGACCAGATGCTGGTTCGTCAAGCAGTATTAATTTCGGATCTTGCATTAATGTGCGTGCGAGTTCCACCAATCTCGCCTTTCCAGTCGGAATTTCTGCCACATGGTAATCCGCAGAATCAGCTAACCCAGTTAGTGTGATGATCTCTTCCATCTTTTGATCTATGGATTTTTGAATATTCCTATTTCCATCGTTTGAAGCCCATTGGTTTCTGATCTCTCCTGAGACTCGTATATTTTCCTCTACTGTTAATGATGGAAATAGTTCAAGTCGTTGAAATGTCCGACCGAGTCCACATCGCGCTCGTTTATATGGTGCTTTGTTTGTGACTATCTCCCCATTTAAAATCACTTCGCCTTCGTCAGCTCGTTGTAGTCCACTAACAACGTTAAATAGCGTTGTCTTTCCAGCCCCATTTGGCCCGATTAGGCCTGTAATTGTTCCGCTTTCAACAGTCATTGACACATTATTTAGAGCTGTGTGTCCACCAAAGCGAACTGTGACATTATTAATAGTTAGCTGACTCATGACGGATTTCCTTCTTTATTAAATCTCTCTTCACTAGTCGGAAAGTTCAATTCTCTTTCTATAGATTCAACTATTTCATCAGTAAATGCCTGTTCAATGCCTATCAGCTCTAGTTGGTTTTCTTTTTCAAATTTAAAGTCCTTATTTCTGGCTTCTGCAATTAATGGGCACAGTATGAGTGTCGGCGTAAATAGAAGCAGAAATGTCCATCCATCGATAACACCAGCAATTCGTAAAGCCCAGTAGCTTGTTGATGCTAGAAGACCTACGGACAGAATGACTTTATTATGTTCCTCTCTTAAAATTCTAAATCCATCAAATATTTGAGCGGCGATTCCATTAGGGTTACGACCCAGTCCTATTCCTGCCATTGCAGGACCTAGGAAGATAAAGAAATCATGAATTGCGGTGAAAAACCATTCGAAACTCGCCCAGTCAGTTGCAAGTTTTCCCCAAAAATCTCCCATAACGAGAAATGCTGTTCCATAAAGGAGTCCGCCTATTAAGGCGCCACTGATGTAACCAATTCCGCCTACAACTGTGAGCATGAAAAGAGCTAACCCTTCAAAGACAGTAAAGGGGGCATCTTCCTGAATAGCACGCAGATTAGCAGCGTGAAGGGCTCCCCCGAAGCCGGCGATAGCTGCTGCAAGGGTAAAAACAGAAAGTTTGAGTTTGAGCATATTCAATCCCAAGGTTGCGCAGGCAGCAGGGCTATCTTTCATCGCCGATAGTTGTCTCCCATATGTGCTTCTTCGAATGGCAACGAGCGCAAGAGCGATAAGAGAAAATGTCGTTGCTAAAAGAATAAGCATAGCTGATTGATTTTGTCGGAAATCGATTCCGAAAAACCCAGGTCTAGGAATATTTAGTGCCCCATTATTAAAAATATTGAATGTAATATCTTCTCCATCACCAACAAACGGGATGTCCAAACTTAAGGTTTGTCGTTGTTTGTATACCATTTTGTCAACAAAAATAGCGAAGGCGAATGTTGCTAAACCTAAATAAAGACCTCGAAGGCGTAATGCTGGCAACGCTACGACAGCGCCGACTGCACCAGCTATTAGAGCCGCAACTATTAATCCGGTGAATGACATGCTTTCCCTGCTAGCGATTCCAGTTCCTGATGTCCCATCAAAGAGCGTCACTAATCCAAGTACGATAAAGGCAAAAATAGAAATTGAGATCCATAAACGTGAACGGGCAAGTCCAAATGCTGGAAAAACTAAATACCCAAAGAAGACAGCTAATAGCACTGCAAGCGTTGCGAATCCGACACCTGTTTCTACGCCTGACCCTACATCAAATTGATATGCAGATATTGCACCGATTCCAGCAAATGCAAGAGGAGCTAGATTTATCTCGCCCGCGTATCCGGTTAATAAGACCATTGATAACCCTATAACTCCGAAACTTATTCCTTTCGCGAGACTGAATTCCCATTTACTTTCTAGCATGAGCGTGAATGCTGAAATAACAGTTATTAGAACCATTCCCCACATAATCGCTGATTTTATTGAGGGAACTTTGAAACTCTCACGATATTTCATTATTGAACTGCCCCTTAGGCGGTCTTGGGGTAAGACTATGAGAATTGCGAATAGGATTACAACTGGTATTGCCGATCGCAATTCAGACAACCAGGGCCATTTTCGCCCTGTTCCGGAAAGCCAATTCCAATATGAAACTGATAATCCGATAGCTAATCCTCCGGCAAATGTAAGTGGCAGATTTTTAAGACGCCCAAAGATTGCTGCAGCATACGCATTTACCACGAGGAGCGTAAGTGCTAATACATTTAAGCTTCCTAGAAGTGGTGATATGAGTATTCCTGCTACTGCCGCCATCATTGAGCCGATACCCCAACTAAGTAAAGCCGCACGATCTGGTTTCCCACCGTTTAACTGAACAAGTTCGCGGTTATCAACTACTGCTCGCATAGTTATACCAATCCTTGTCTTTGTGAGTAGAAATTTTAGAAGTAGAGCTAGAGCCAGCGCAGTTACTACAACTATTGTTTGATGCGTTGTTATGTAAGCATCACCAATAGACCATTTTGATTGTCTTCCAAAAAAAGGTTCAGGTATTCGAGATTCCAAATCTTGCCAGATCCAATTGGTCGCGCCTATAAACGCCAGCATTACAGCTATGGGTATAACCAATTTTGTCGTTTCATTTGTTCCTTCTAGCCCACGCATGACAATTAATTGAAGGAAAATTCCTATAAGGGGAGCCACTATAAATAGTACGAATAACATCGCTATGGGTGCAGGCCATTGCCCACCCCACCCGGCGTCCCATCTCAATTGCCAATAAATGAAGGCTGTGAACATCCCAATTGCGCCATGAGCGAAGTTGAAAATTCCAGAGGTTGTGTAAGTAACAACGAGCCCCGCTGAAGCAATTGAGTAGATAGAACCAATTGCTAATCCAACAACTGTGAACGTAACCAGTTCAGTCATTTCTAAATAGGTTTACTCAGTAATAAATTTCTGAGAAACTCTGTTCTCATCAAGTTGAGCATCATCTGTCCATCTATTTGTGAATTCCCCAGCCCAAGCGTCATCACACGCGTATGTCCCTGGCTCAGGTGGAAATATTCTTTGATAAGTATCCCCTACCAATTCAAGGACAATTCCACATGGTGGTGGCTCGTTCACGCCAGGATTACTAACGACATGTAGGCCTCCGCCACTCCATTCTTCTATGCTTTCGGCTTCAGCTAGAACGCATTGCCTCGTGAGTTCAGATCCACATGCCTTCGCTGCTGTAGCCCACAGCATAAATGCTGAAGCTGCTTGCATCCCTAGCAAAGCAATTTCACCACCGGCAGCTTCCATAATATCTAAATAGTCAGAAACTGCTTTAGAGTATTCTCGTTCTTCGAATGGCACAAATGCCATCCGTACATAGGTCCGATCCATTACGTTGTCGCTATTCGCTTCTCGACAGCTATTTTCGTAAAAATTAGCATCGGTCGTATAGATAGCCTCAAATCCATTAACAGACGCTGTGGCACGAAAGGCTTGATAGTTAGGTAGACAAGTACCGGTAAAATACACGTGTTCCACGCCAGCATTTTTCAAGTCAAGAACAAATGGAGTCCAGTCATCTTCGCCGACAATGTTGTACTCAAGGTTAATAACAAATTCAAATCCGAGTGGTGGGTATGAGGAGAGCGTTTTATCTTTAGTTTCTATCGTTGCTCCAAAGTTTCCGTACATTGTTCCTGATTTCTTAATGGATTCTGGATATGTTTCAGCGATGTAAGCTGCCATTGACAAAGGGTTACGATCGGATGGATTTGGGACAGGCTGTATCATCCATGGGCCATGGGCTGCAGCAGCGCTAACTGTGTAGGTCGGAATATGAGCGAGTTCACATTGGACCCGTGACTCTTCCCCGATTCCATCAACTGCGAATCCTTCTGCGACCATCATAAACATGCGCGGGCATGCGTCTAGCCATACGTTATTCACTTCGAAGATTTTTGCGTCATAGAGTTCTACTTCTATCTGGCGACCATTAATGCCACCTAGTGAATTGCATTTATCGACGAATGCTCGCAAAGTATCGGTCTGCGTAATGTTCAATCCAAGAGCAGCAGCATAACCTCTATCGTCGCCACCGCCGATGAGAATAGAATCATCTGTCACACCTTGGTCAGTGTTCCCAGATGCATCTCCGGGATTGCATGGCCAAGTAATATCACCGAACGATTCGTATTCTGGTTCTGGTTCTGGTGCTGCATCAGGTTCTGTATCTGGATCTGAAGCTTCAGTCGACTCTTCTGGTTTATCTGTCGCTTCATCGACTGTTTCATCTGTGTTTTCAGAAGTTGCATCGTCAGTGGTTGCTTGACTTTTTGATACTGAATTATCCTCTGCACTCTCTGAGGAAATTGTTCTATCGCTGCCACCGCCGCAAGATGTAACTATAAGCAAAAAGGCTGAAATAATCGCGAGTACTTTTAGTCTGATTCTCATAATCCCCCTGATTCAAATACTGTGCTAGGAAGAATACACCTGTTTAAGGGTGGGGTCAGATCCAAATGACCCATTAGCTTAATAATTTCCTTTATCGTTGGCCATCGATGAAAGCTTGTCGGGCTTTATCTCCTTCACCAGCTAGGTTTAATTCGAACGTAAACCCTTGCTCGTATCGGTAACTATTACGTATATCCAGAATTTCTATTCCATTTGCGGATCGTTTAGCAGCACGTATTGTTCTATCAGGTTTTTCTGCTATTCGTTGCGCCAATGAACGCGCTGACTTGAGTAGGTCAGCAAGCGGAACTACATGCAGAATACTTCCATACTTTGCTAACTCTTCGGCGTCGGCTGTTTCACATGTATAGAGCATTTGGCGGGCCCGTTGTTGAGGAACGAGTCGTTGTAAATGTGTCAACGCACCTAGCGCACCATTATCAACTTCCGGAAGCCCAAATTGTGCCTGTTCAGCAGCTATAACTATGTCAGCAGATCCCGCTAACCCGATTCCTGTACCTAAGCAAAAGTCGTTGACCGCCACAATTACTGGTACGGCGCATTCATATATCGCAGCAAATGCGTCATAACATGCTTGATTCACATCGAGAATACCTGCATTTCCGGATAGAGCTTGAATTTCTTTGATATCAACTCCTGCACAGAAACCTTTCCCTGTTGCAGTAAGAATTGCTACTTTGACTTCATTGTTTTGAGCGACTTCATTAAAGATCGTTGCTAATTCAAATGTATCGTTGATATTAAGGGCGTTTACAGGTGGATTATCCATAGTAATTTCTAGAATTCCATCGTCACTCATACTTTGTAATATCGTCATTTATTTCCTCGCTATAACTGAACTTCCATGCCCAAACATTCCGTAATTTATGGACATGCCGATTTCTGCATTTTCTACTTGTCGACCGTATGCGTCTCCTCGGAGTTGCCAAGTAAGTTCACATACCTGAGCAATTGCTTGTGCAGGTATGGCTTCTCCAAACGCTCCTAGCCCGCCTGATGGATTAACTGGTATCCGTCCGCCAAGAGTTGTATCACCGTTATGCAGCAGATTCCTCGCTTCACCTGGGCCACATAATCCTATGTGCTCATACCAGTCAAGTTCGTAGGCGGAACTTAAATCATACACTTCAGCAAAATCCAGATCCTGTGGCGTAATGCCGGCTTCTTTATAAGCATGTTGCGCTATTTGGTTTTTGAATGTGTGACTCTCATCTCCCGCGGTCGCCCACGAATCGGAAGCAAAATACGGCATATCAATGATTGCGTTTGGATATACCGGACTCACAGTTGATATTCCTGAAATTTTAACTGGATCTGTAATGCCTTTCTTCCTTGCGTAGTCAAGGCTTGAGACGACGAGAGCTGCCCCACCGTCGCTTGTTGAACATATTTCTAGTAGGCGGAGTGGATCTGCAACGATCGGGGATGCATTGACGTCATCAATAGTAAAGGCCTTGGCATATCTGGCGTTTGGGTTTTGTGCGCCATGGTTAGAATTTTTGACTTTCACTGCGGCGAAATCATCTTGTGTATCTCCGTAGAGTGCCATTCTTCGCCTAGCAAACATTCCAAAATAGGCGGGATTTGATAGCCCCATGAGACGAAATCGAAGCCAATCCACGTCATTTGGTCGGTCACCTGGAACTGGAGCGAACATGCCTTTATCAACTTGGTCAGCACCAACAACTAGCGCGACGTCACAGATTCCTGAGAGTATTTGAGCTCGAGCTATGGATAGCGCTGTTACTCCAGACGCACAAGCAGCGTAACTTGATGCGAGTTGACACCCTTGGAAACCAAGCGCATTGGCAAATGTTGAAGCAGAAACCCACCCTGGGTAACCGTTCCTAACCGTATTCGCTCCTGAAATAAACTCTATTTCCCCCCATTCAACCCCACTATCGCTCAAAGCTTTTTGGGCTGCATCTACGCCTAGGTCAACAAAAGATTTACCAGGGAATTTCCCCCATTGGTGCATCCCGACCCCAAGTACTGCTATTTCATCTATTGTCATACCAGTTACCTTTCACACTAGATCCCATTTCCAAACGATGTATTCATGTTCATCATCCTCATACAAAACATCTAAGGCTATTTTGACATCCATTCCTACATCTAAATCGTTGATGTCTATCCCTGGCATCATTTGGCCGCATATAACTAATTCCTCTTCCTGAAGTTGCGCAGCACAAATAAGAAAGGGCTCAAATGGCTCTGTTATTTGATATGGAAGAGCTGGTGGATAATCAGCAGATGTATAACTCCAGATTTTTCCAACTGATGACAAATAAACTTCTTCTCGTTCGCCATCATTGACGCATCTAGGGTCAGCACCGCTAAGGCTCTTTGGGAAATAATAGCTCTGACTTGAAACTCCTCGACCACCAATTAGACGTGGATGATCAAAATCCATAGTGAACATCCCATCTACAGCGGGAACACGTATCTTAGCCATAGGTGTAGTGTAGAGGATCTAATCTACCCTTTGCCGAAACGAAGCAAGGAGAGGAATGTATTTTGGATAATCACACATTACTCGTTACCGATCTTGACGGAACTTTGTGGTTTAATGGCGAAACATGTCATCAGAAATCATTGGATGCTTTCCGCGAAATACAGAACCAGAACATCCCTATTCTCGTTGCCACAGGACGAAGATTCCGGATCGTCGCTGATTCATTCAAACGATTCGATTGGAAAGTTCCTTGTTTATTGCTCAATGGTTCCTTATGCTATCACTTTCATAAAAACCAAACCCTATTCACTACCCCTTTCTCTGAACAAGAAAGTTTGTCGATAATGGGTGTATTTAAAGCCAACGACTTATCCCCTACAGTTTATGCAGACGATAGTTATGTGTATGCGAGAAACCCCACTACGAATACTGGTCATATTGAGGCTATCGGATCAGATCTAATCCATACAGAAAACCTCAACGTTTACGATCAAGGATTAAGTGTATTGAATTATTGCATTCTTGGCATTCCAAAAGCTGACTTAAATAACCTAGTTACTGAACTACAGTTAACGGGTTTATGCAATCCATCTTTCTACGAGGATAAAATTTTCGGCGGGTATTCAGTCACTGTTCAGCCACGCGATGTCTCCAAATGGTCCGGAATCATGAGATGGTGCGAGCTAGAAGATTTCAAACCAATCCGAATTGTTGCTGTCGGAGATGCCGGTAACGACATAGAAATGTTAACAAATGCTGGTACTTCGATTGTCGTAGAGGGAGCAGAAAAAAGGTTATTGGATCTTGCCGACCACGTTATTAAAGGCCCCGAAGTTGGTGGATGGTCCAAAATATTAGAATTACTTTAAATCGGTCATTGGGGCACTTGATAATCGCTATATGCAACTCCAGTGCTTCCGACGATTTCTGATAAGTCTTATCAGCGAATATGCTTTATTCATAATCTTTTCACAAAGGAGTTTCATGTCTATTTCGTCTTGGGATGACTATCCAGTTCATCAAGCGGCTGAATATATTCGACATCCAGCTACTAGCGATCGAAATTTTTATGACAGGTACTATTTTAACCTCCATGGATCGTCTGATGAGGTAATGACCATTTTCGGTTTAGGTCAATATCCGAACTTGGGTGTTACTGATGCATTCATTGTTGTCGGAACCGAAAAAAAACATAGAGTTGTTCGCGCTTCAATGCCCTTAAATGATAGATCCAACTTACAAGTTGGTCCGATATCGATTGAGATATTAGATCCTTTGAAATCGCTTCGTGTCCGATGCGAACCAAATGATTGGGGCATCGAAATGGATGTTACATGGAGTGCAAGCCATCATCCACTCGAGGAACCAAGACAATATTTACGCAGAAAAGGTAAAGTTGTTTTTGATACAATGCGTTTCGCTCAGTTGGGAAGATGGGAGGGATCCCTTTCTACACCGGATCATTCATGGGATGTGTCACCTGATTCCTGGGGTGGAAGTCGAGACCGATCATGGGGTGTCCGTCCTGTTGGCGAGAAGGAATCGGATGGGATCAGACAAGGGGTTTCGGTAATGGAAGGTTTATGGAATTACTTCCCTGTAGATTTCGATGATCATTCAATTATTTACATGCTTCAAGAGACCAATGAGGGTGTCCGAGAGTTAGAAGAAGCCATGCGGGTTTGGCATGATCCGAAGAAACCCAACGAATGGCTCGGTACGCCTACCTATACACACCAACTTATACCGGGTACTAGAATGCTAAAAGGATCAACAATCCATTTCCCTGATGCTGGAATTGACATGCAGTGCACTCCCTTGCTTGCAAATTACGTCGCTATGGGAACTGGTTACGGTATAGAAGATGATTGGCGTCATGGCATGTACCAAGGGCCTGAACTTGTTGTACAAGGTTTGGAAAACGATGTCGCTGATATAGCGGGTATTGGCCAATATGGGATTGTTGATCATGTTGGACGCTTTGAATACGACGGCAATCTTGGATACGGCTTGTATGAGCATGGTTTTTGGGGACGCTTCGAAAAATACGGTTTGTCTGACCGGGGAGCCACTTTTCCCGCCTGATTTTATATTCGCTGCGCGAAGTAGAAACTTTTTACGCTAATGTGTCATTAGGTCAAAAATTGACTACGGGAGAGTTCAACTATGTTGACGCCGAAGGAGCAAGGGTCCCCCCGAAACTCTCAGGCACAAGTACCGTAAAATATAGGCCTATCTGGAAAGAATGTTGATTCATTCACCGAAGGGGAAAGACTCAAAAGTCGAAGCTCTCAGGTACCGAGACAGAGGGGGACGCTACTAAAAGTCTGAGGTACTAAAATGTCACTTATTGAACAATTCGACGAACGCCACATTGGGATAACCGACAGCAATATAGAACAGATGTTGTCCTTATTGGATGTTTCTGATTTAAATCACCTCGTTAACGAGACTGTTCCGAAAAACATTAGAGAATTATCTGATGACTTAGTGTTGCCTGAACCCTTGACAGAGCAAGAAGCGCTAATGAAACTCAAAGATATAGCTTCTATGAATGAGTTAAAAACATCTATGATCGGTCTCGGATACTACGACACGCACACACCTGGAGTAATACAGCGAAATATCCTAGAGAGCCCTGCATGGTATACGGCCTACACTCCATATCAGCCAGAAATATCCCAAGGTCGCCTTGAAGCCCTTTTGAATTTCCAAACTCTTGTCAGTGATTTAACTGGATGCGATATTGCAAATGCTTCTTTGTTAGATGAGTCGACCGCAGTCGCAGAGGCCATGACGATGTTAAAGAGAGTCCATAAAGGTGACGGAAATACTTTTCTTCTAGACAAGGAGTGTTTTCCACAAACGATTTCGGTAGTTAAGACTCGCGCTGATGCGATGGGAATGAATGTGATAGTCGGCGACCCTGATAATCCCCCTGAGAATTGCTTCGCTGTTATGTACCAGTCTCCGAGAGCGTCGGGAGAAATACCTGATTTGACGAACGCTATTGCTAGGCATAAAGAGAATGGCTTACTTGTGGGTGTAGCCGCTGACCTACTATCACTTTGTATTCTGACACCTCCCGGAGAACTTGGTGCTGATGTAGTCGTTGGAAGTGCTCAACGTTTTGGAGTTCCTCTAGGCTTTGGTGGACCCCACGCTGGGTATATAGCTACACG
Organism: Acidimicrobiaceae bacterium; assembly: GCA_002709645.1. GTDB lineage: Bacteria > Actinomycetota > Acidimicrobiia > Acidimicrobiales > UBA8592 > UBA8592. The sequence continues at coordinate 1,601 of PAQG01000034.1, read as the reverse complement.
TCATGAGTATCGACGGTCATTGCCTGGGCGCATTGTCGGGGTTTCAATTGATTCAGATAACAATCGAGCTTTAAGACTTGCTCTGCAAACAAGGGAACAACACATACGAAGAGAGAAAGCTACAAGCAACATCTGTACCGCCCAAGTGCTCCTTGCAATCATCGCTGGCGCATATGGTGTTTACCATGGGCCAGACGGTTTAAGGAAAATCGCATTTCGCGTACATGATCTTATGAACCAATTTGTTGCAACACTGAATGCAGTTGGTGTCGAAGTCGTGACAAAGCAATGGTTTGATACAATCACGATTTCTTCATCCGGAAACGCACAAATACTTATCCGAAAAGCCGCTGATCTTGGATACAACCTGCGATTCGTTGATTCTGACCACGTAGCTATCGCCTTTGATGAAACTACGAATATTGCTGACCTCACAGCGCTTTTACCCGTATTTGATGCCACTAGTCTTGAAGAAACTCGGCAAAGTCCAATTCCAGAAACCATGCTTCGCACGTCTACTTTCTGCGAACACCCGGTCTTTCATTTGTATAGGAGCGAAACTGAGATGCTTAGATATTTGAGGCGGCTATCAGATAAGGATCTCGCACTTGATAGAACAATGATCCCCCTTGGTTCATGCACAATGAAATTGAACGCCACAACAGAAATGATTCCGATTACGTGGCCAGAATTTGGACGAATACACCCTTTCGTACCAAGCGACCAACGGCAAGGTTATACCCATTTAATTAAGGAATTGGAGGAATGGCTTGTAGCAATAACGGGATACAGCGCCGTGAGTTTGCAACCGAATGCTGGTTCACAAGGTGAACTTGCCGGCCTCTTAGCAATACGCGCTTATCACGAATCCCGAGGTCAAGAAGAACGAGACGTTTGCCTTATACCTGCATCCGCTCATGGCACTAATGCTGCAAGTGCGATTATGGCTGGGATGAAAGTAGTTGTCGTTGAATGCGACGATGATGGAAACGTAGACTTATCGGACTTAGTAGAAAAAGCGGAAGATAATGATCGATCACTTAGTGCAATTATGATCACTTATCCTTCAACACACGGTGTTTATGAGGAGTCCGTGACGGAAATATGCGATATCGTCCACCAGCATGGTGGTCAGGTTTACCTTGATGGGGCCAATCTCAATGCATTAGTTGGTGTCGCTCAGCCAGGACGGTTTGGCGCTGATGTTTCGCACCTAAACCTACACAAAACTTTTTGTATCCCGCATGGAGGTGGCGGACCCGGTGTTGGACCTGTTGCGGTAGCTGAACACCTTGTTGATTTCCTTCCAAGTCACCCACTGGTTAATGATTGTGCAACTGGGAGTGCAGTAGGTGCAGTAAGTGGAGCTCCATGGGGATCAGCAGGCATACTACCAATATCTTGGGCATATATTGCCATGATGGGTTCGAGAGGGTTAACACAAGCAACTCACATTGCGATATTGTCAGCTAACTATGTTGCTAAAAAACTTTCTGATTACTACAACATCCTTTTTACTGGCAACAATGGTTTCGTTGCTCATGAATGCATATTAGATATCCGTCCGATAACCGCTTCTACAGGTGTTTCCGCTAACGATA